>JAFGJX010000017.1 GCA_016928865.1 Spirochaetota bacterium | reverse complement strand
CCGGCGTCCTTGCGTAAAAAAGGGGGCTGAAGCTCGGCTTCAGAAATATTTTCGTATCATTGCTTCGGTAACGCCGCGGTTTTTACAGAGCTCGGCGTAGAATTTTCCGCTCGGGCGAATCGTCCGCTTCTGCGTGGCGTAGTCAACCGCCACAAGGCCGAACCGCGGCTCCAGCCCTTCAGCCCATTCGAAGTTGTCCATCAGGCTCCAGTGGTAATAGCGCTGGACATCGATCCCCGCCTCTATCAGGCGGGACACCTGGAGGAGGTGGTCGTAGATGTAGCGCGCCCTGAAGCGGTCCTCCCTGTCCGCGGTGCCGTTTTCGGTGATGTAGATGGGAACGCGGAATCGGCGGTAGTACTTTTTGCAGAACCGGTAGAGTCCCTCCGGATACAGCTCCCATCCCAGGTCGTTCACGGGCGCGCCCTCTCTGGTGCCGATGTCGCCGAACATCTGGCCCGGTTTTGTTATGTTGAAGGATACCATCTCGCGGGTGTAGTAATTGATGCCGAGGAAGTCCTGATAGTTTCCGCGGCCCATGGGGTATCCCGCGCCGATCGGGAGAATAAAACGGCCCTCTGACATCCCGGTGATGAAGATTTCGTGAAAGAGCCGGTTTTGCAAAAACGCCGCGAGGCGCTGGCCCGGGGTCCCCCGTTTTGGCTCGAACAGGCGCAGGTGGTGCGCCGCGCCGACCTTCGTGTCGCCGTGTCCCATTTCCCTGCGCGTCTCGTGGATGATCCGGTACGCGGCGATGTGAGCCCTGATCATGTTGCGCGCGCCCCTGATGTACTTGATGATGCTGCGCTCGCCCGGCGGCCATGTGCCGTTTACGTAGCTCAACAGGAGATACACGTTCGGCTCGTTGATGGTCACCCAGTCGCTTACGAGGTCGCCGAGATAGCGGGCGGCGACCTGCGCGTAGCGCTCGAACCGGTGTATCGATGATTCGTCGATCCAGCCGCCGGAATCCTCCATCCAGATCGGGTTCGAAAAATGGTGCAGGGTGACGAGCGGGGTTATGCCCGCCTTTTTGAGCTGTCCGATCTCGTCGCGGTAATGTTCGAGTGTGTCGCGGTCAAAGCTGTCAATGTCCGGCTGGATGCGGCTCCACTCCAGACTCATGCGGTAGGTCGTGACGTTCAGCTTTTTCATGATGCCGATGTCCTCCCTGATCCGGTTCCAGTGGTCATCGGCGACGCTGCAGTCGCTCCCGTCCCTGATGCGGCCCGGCTGCCTGCACCATCGGTACCACGTGTTGTTGGTGTCGCCTCCCTCGATCTGCAGGGACGCGGTAGCGGTCCCGAGAGAGAAGTTTTTTGGCAGGAAGTACGGATCCATGTCGTCCTCCTTGTGTGGTATGGCGGACCGGATGAGAAGGGGTGCCGGGTCCGGTTATATGTCCACCTGAAGTATGAAGAGCTTTTCCCAGATTTTTCTGGCAGTGACCGCGGTGCCGTTGATGATGTACTGGCCGATATTGGGAGCCCTGAGGTATACCGTGTTCCGGTTCCGCACCTGTTCATGCTGGGTGATTTTGACAACTTCTCCTTTCTGCGTGCACGAGATGATCTCGCTTCCGGGAAAGACGTGCGCGGTGGTCCCCGCCACGCTGAAAAATTCTTCCCTGACCGAGAGATAGCAGCGCGATTCATGCGGCCGGAGGGTTATTTCGGTATCGCCCGCTACGAACCGGTCTTCTTCAGGCAGGGTGCTGCAGAAAAAGGTGCCATCGCCGAGCACGGATTTTGCGCGGTGCGATGAAAGGTTGGCAAACGCCGTGTAGCTGTTTTCCCCGATCCGGAAGGTCGTCTCCACGAGGTCGTTTACCCTGAGCGTCATGTTCTCTTTTTTTCGGAAGGGAAAGAGCGACAGATAGATCCGGGCGAGTTCGGGTGAGTATGCGCCAACGTCGTCCGAGGTGAAGAGAAGGCCTCCCAGCAGGTTGTTCAGCATGAAGAGCGTGAAACGCTCGTCCTGGCTCAGGGAGTTGTCCTCGTCCCGGAGGATGACCGCGTCCGGATCGTTCACAAAAACGCGGCCGTTCAGGTGGCTCCTTCCGACGGTGCTGGCAAGGGAGTTCGCGGTGGAAACACGCTCGCGATAGTTGATCGCCGACAGGAGGTGGTCTTCCCATTTCGGCGCAACGTCGCTGCCGATGCGGCAGTAGTCGGCCATGCCGAACGCGGCGGGCAGGGGCACGCCGCAGGCCAGGATCAGCCTGTCGCCCGCACAGCGCCGCATAAACTTCATGGCCTCCGACATGATGGTTCCGCGCGTCATGCCCTGCCGCGGCTCGATCGCCGCGGCGTACAGGAAGTCGAGCTTGACCAGGTCGAATCCCCACTGATTGAACACCGTGTTGAACACTTCCCGGAGATGGTAGAGGAACTCGTCATTGAGCACGTCCAGGGCGTAAAAGGTCCCGCTCCAGTTCGGGTTCCATCCTGCCGGCACCGGCTTTCCGCCTGACATGAGGAGCCATTCCGGGTGCTCCTTAATGATTTTTGATCCTTCCTCGCATATGAAAGGCGCGAGCCAGATCCCGGGCCGCAGGCCCGCCGAGCGGATGGAATCGGCGATGTGCTTCATCCCGTTCGGAAATGAGGGCTTGATGTCGAGCCAGTCGCCCACCGCGGACTGGTAACCGTCGTCAACCTGGAATATATCGATGGGAATATTGTTCTGTGTGAAAGACTTCAGGTTGCCGAGAATGATCTCCTCGGATATGTTCGTGTAATGCCTGTACCAGCTTGTCCAGCCGGTTGCCGGATCTCGTGTTTCCAGCCCCGGACACAGCTCTTCAAAATAGGAGGGGAGTATGTTGCGTTCGGGTCCCTGGGTGAGCATAATATCCATGATCGCGTGGCGGCCTGGAGATATCTCAAGGCCTTCAACGTCTTTTACGATCATGATCCGGTTTTTTTTAGTCTCACAGGCAAAGATGGTGTATCCGGTCTCTTCACAGAGGGATCCGAGAAAGCTCAGGTCGCCGGTCTTTTGCTTGATATAACAGTATGAATGACTGTGCAGCCGCCCCTTTCCGCCCGAATAGGGATAGAAGTGGTAATCACCCATGCAGTTGATTTTAAATTTTTTGGACGAAAGCGGGAGCTTCTTTATTTTTTCATTTGGATAGAACTCGCGGCTTTCGGTCCATGACTGGAAGCCGTTGCAGTAGATCCTGTCGTCGCCGGTAAAACGGTAATTTATCTCAAGGCTGGCCTCTTTGATGAAGAGAGACGCTTCCGGTTCAAGCGCAACCGTTACCCGCCAGCCATGTTCGAGGTGGATCATCTCCGAGAGTATCTGGAGCCCCCGGGATGAGGCGGCAACCCCCGGGGTGAATGAAAGAGTGTATTCCCTCTTGCCGAACTGGTAGCGAATGGTTCCCCGTTTTAAGTTCATGCTGTGACCTCAGGTAGTAACATATAGTGTCAGCCTGGTTATCGACTTATTTATTGCATCCCTCCGCTTTCAGATGGTGTGTATCACTCCGTATATCGCTCTGCCATAATGCAGTATACGGCATTTCATGTATAATAATTTTTTTTTCACTGAAAAAAATCGGTACAGCGATCCGGGCCGTCCGGTCGGCACGTCTATCGCGGCCAGTCTCCGAGCCGGGTGGAATCTATCTCGCATGCCCCGTTTTCAGGTGTAAATTCGTAAAAATCCGCATATAACCCGGTTGCATTGTGATATTTTTCTCCTACTCGCTCCATGAAATGCGCGGCTTCAGTCCCCCTGATCAGGGCGAGCGCGCAGCCGCCGAAGCCTGCGCCGGTCATCCTCGCGCCCAGACAGCAGTTTTCGTCCTGCGCGGCACTCACCAGCGCGTCAAGCTCCGTGCCGGTGACCTGGTAGTCATCCCTGAGCGACCGATGGGATTCGGAGAGAAGGCTGCCGAATGTCTCGAAGTCGCCTTTCCGCAGTGCGGCGATCGACTCCAGGACACGCCGCTGCTCCGATAGGACGTGCCTGGCGCGCCTCCGCAGCGTCCCATCCTGCACCAGAGCCAGGTCTGCGGAGTCCGCCAGTGCAAGGGCGCGGGCGCCAGGATTCCTTTTCCGGATAGAGGCGAGGGCCTCCTCGCACTCGGCGCGTCGCTCGTTGTATTTCGATTCAGAAAGCTCCCTGGCGCGGTTGCTGTTCATGATTACAAACCGGGGAGTGCCGGCGGGCAGCGGCACATATTCATACGACAGAGTTCCCGAGTCGAGCAGGATCGCGTGGCCTCTTTTTCCGAGCACGGCGGTAAACTGGTCCATTATGCCGCAGCGAACGCCGATCCATTCGGTTTCCATGTCACTCATGAGGCGCG
This sequence comes from Spirochaetota bacterium, assembly GCA_016928865.1. Classification (GTDB taxonomy): domain Bacteria; phylum Spirochaetota; class UBA4802; order UBA4802; family UBA5550; genus RBG-16-49-21. Next base: position 34,309 of record JAFGJX010000017.1, on the reverse strand, counting down.
CTATGCGGACGCGGTCATCCCGTGTCTTTATCGAATCGCCGGCGAGCATAAACGCGGTCAGGACCTCGATAGCCGCGGATGATGAAAGGCCCGCTTCCCGGGGGAGGGTGCTTGCATAGAGGATGTTTTTTCCCGTGTGAATTTCATGACCCTTCTCCGTGAGGTACTTGATGGCTCCCAGGGGGTAGTCGGCCCATGATCGGGAGGGTGAACGGGCAATGACACGATCGAGATGCGCGACAGCCTCATACTCATATCCTTCCGACTTGAGCCTGATGAGACGGTCCTCCCTGTCCTGTACGAGGCCGGCTATGCCGAGTGAAATGGCCGCAGGGAACACGTATCCGCCGTTATAGTCAAGGTGCTCGCCGATGATATTGATCCTTCCGGGCGCGAAAAATGAGCGAATGGGTGCCGGCCCGTCGAAGAAGCGCGCTGCCTGCCGGCTGATGACTGGAAGATCGGGCATGGTTCACTCCGCTGGCGGTGATGATTTTAATCGGGCCACGCGTCATTACCTAGCAGGCAGCTGGACGGTTATGTCAAATCTATTTCACGGATGGATAAAAGACAGAGCCGATAAAAAAGCCGGGCGAGTGCCCGGCTTTTTTCTATTCCGAATCCGAATCCTGTGAGATGTTTTACAGCTTCATGCCCACTTCGACAAATATGCTGTGATTCATGCCGCCGTAGGAGTAGCTGGGGTTCAGCAGATACGCGCTTACGAGCGACGGGTCCTGGCCCATGGTGGCAAGATCGATGCTCAGGCCGTTTTTGGACACGCTCACCTGCTCCAGGTACTGGAACTGGTATGACAGCGTGATTACCGTCATGCCGCCGAGGCGCCACATTTTCGGGACGGTGAATTGAAATCCCAGCGATGCCAGGTGCTTGTTGTTGTCCATGATGTTGTACATGCCGGTCTGCAGCAGGTTTTGCACCGTGCCGAAGCGGAAGGCGTACATGGTTCCGGTGCTCTTGTCCAGTATGCTGGGCACGTATGAATAGCCGGCCATGATGCCCAGCCAGTGGAGCGGCGTCACATACTTGATGCCGACTTTGTACGACAGCGTGTCAACAAACTTGGGCAGAGCGTAGTAATGGGTTTCTGTTGACTTGCCCACCATCATCCGTGACCACATCTCATAGTTGACGTCCGCCGATATGGTGAGGCCCCAGCGGGTGAAGGCGACGCCGCCGGTAATGACATGAGGCGTATAGTAGTCGAAGATTTCGAGCATCAGGTTCATGTTGATAACGCCGCCAAGGATCGACGCGGCCGCGTCAAAAGGCTCGACTTTCATCTTGTTTTCCATCCGGTATGATGCCCCGAGCTCAAGGCCCTCGATGATGCTGAATATCTGGCCCGGGCTGATGTATACGCCGGCGATGGCGCCGGGGGCGAGTCCGAGGTCCATGTTTGTCTGACCCAGGGGTACCTGCGGGTTCGCGGTAAGCTGGGCTTCCATGAGCATCTTGCCCTTGCCGTTGAAGTTCCCGTGAAACCCGATGCCGCCGCCGAATGCATCATTCAGAAAACCCATACCTGCACCGACGAGGAGCGCCAGGCGCTGGATCTCCTTTCCGTAGCGGATGAAATTATGGGTCCGCGGGTCGATGTCATTGACCTTTGCAACGGTTAAGTCCGAGTTAAGGCCCAGGCCAACTCCCAGGCGAGCAGTTGAGATGAGGTCCGGCAGTTTTACCACCGTGTTCAGGTCGAGGACGCCGCCAATAGTGATAAAACCGTACGGGTCCTTCTCTTCCTTGGCATTGGTGGTTACGGGGATGTAAGATCCGGTACTCGTTGTGCCGAAACGGTTTATGTTCAGATTCATTTGCGGGAAGACATATAATACACCGATGGCGAATTGATTCGGGTAGAATTCCTTCTCCCCAGAATATCCTTCGCCCTCTGTTTTTCTGAGTTTCAGGGTCATTTCGCCGCCTGTTCCACCGGAAGACGCGCCCTTGATGTTAACAGATTTTCCCAGACCCCCCACGTTATAAAAGACAGAAGACCAGTCATTCACACTCGCGGTCATTGCGTTGCCGCGCGCTATCCCTTCGGCGGAGAACCCGAAGGTTTCACCAAAGTGGTTTGCGAACACGTTCGATGAAACTCCAATGAAAAAGAAAAGCGAAACGAGAATTGATAGTTTTTTTAATTTCATTGCCGCACCCATTATCTCCTTGTAAAATTGAGTGAGTGTATACTACTTTTTTAACAACTGTCAAGTATTATACTTTCACTGTACTGCTATACCTGTTCAGGATAGAGGAGTTGAATACGCCTCTATCCCCGGGTTGCTTTATTGATTAAGCTATATTGTTAATGAAAAATCGTTTTATTATCGTACAAAATAAAAAAAACAAATATAATTTTTAAAATTAACAAAAAACATATAATAATATATAAAAATTTATTCTAAACCGTCCAGACGGTCGTTATGCTAATATTTATTTTAAGGAATTGTCAATTTTTTTCCAGAAAAATTTATTATTAATAATTATGTGAAATTTGGAAAAAATACTCTTGCATGTTTATGACATTTGGCAAGAAGATTTTTCATTAAATAGCATTCTACCTGTAAATACGTTTTTTTTTCAATATATATTTAAAAAAAATTCTTCAGATTGTTTAGAAAATTATTAATTTAGTGAATAAGTATTATCGTTTATAATTAACCACTTAATGATCAAGACTGTAAACAGAATTATCGATATTTACTACATTTTAGTACTATATATTATTTTGTCAATGAATAAAACTGACACATCAGTTTCATGTTTCAATGTTATGGTGCTACAAGTGTGTTGCAGGGTAAAAAAATGTAGATGCGGGTGAGTGCAGCCATGAAAAAAAGCGACCAGACCAAAGAAAATCTTCTCAAATGCGCGGAAAAGGCTTTTTCCAAAAAAGGCTACTATGAAACGCAGGTGTCCGATATCGTGGAGATGGCTGGAGTGGCTAAAGGGACAATATATCAGTACTTTTCCAACAAGGAAGCCATATTTAAAATACTGCTGTCGCATTACCTCCGTGACTGGGAAAAGGCCATAGCGGTGAATATGAACGACTATGGCGGCAAGAATCCGGGCATCTATTACGCGCAGGAATACCTGCGCCACCGGCTGAAGAAAACGTCGGATTTTTTCAGGGAAAATCAGGACCGGACAAACATAATATTGCGGATTGCCGTTGGCGTGAATAAGAGTTTTGAAACAATAGTGAGGTCGTTTGAAGACAAGGTGCTCAATGTCATCATCAATGACATCGAGCTTGGCCAGCGATGGGGGCATATTTCCAGGGATTTTGACCTGGACATTACCTGCAATGCCGTGCTCGGCGCTGTTCTGCGACTGAGCTATTACTATTTTGTATTAAAAAGAAAAAAATTGAGTCAGACGGAACAGGACGCACTCCAGAACGAGATATTCAAGCTCGTTTCCAATACGCTGAAGATGGGGTGATTATTTTTTTTCGGGGGCGCCCGCCGGTGTTCTGTTGCGGTCCTGCCCGATATAGGTTACCGCGCCGGCAAATCTTTTTTTCCAGTACTCGAGATTCATGTCGGCAAACGAGACGCGTTTACCGCTCGAGGGGGCGTGGATGAAGGTCGTCTGCGCCACAAATATCCCCACGTGTGAAATCCGGCCTCCGCAGATCCTGAAAAATACCAGGTCGCCCGGTTGTACGTCATACAGCTCGATTTTTTTCCCGCCCGCAAACTGGTCGGGGGTCGAGCGGGGAAGCTCGATGCCGTTTTCATGGAACACATGCTGGACGAATCCCGAGCAGTCAAATCCGCTCCGGCCCACGCCCCCGTAATTGTACCGCGCGCCGAGGTGCTTTTTCGCAGTGTCGGTGATTCTTGATCTCAGGCCGGCGGCATCGGATGCGAACGCGCCTGCCGTACACAGGGACGCGAGCGTCGCGAAGGCGATAAAAGCCGCCAGATGAAAAGTCTTCCGCAGTTTATCCTTTTTCAATGAAATCCCCATCGTTTTTACCGGATTTATTCTACAGCATACGACAGATGCAGCACAAGCTGTTTTTTCAGCAGGAGAAGATTTATTCGGCCCGCTGACGTATCCTGCATTGCTCCTGTCTTTGCCGTGCGAGTCCGGCGACCGGCTTCACCGTGCCGGGAATTGTATCCGGTATTAGATACGCGGCAGATGAGCCGTGTTACAGAAAAAACCGTGCGGCAGTATAAATGAGAATTAAAGATATTGACAAGGGGGTAATTGACGCTATATAATGCAAAAAGGAATATACACGTCAGCTGCAGGCGATTCCCGCCCGTAGCCGGCCGCTGACGACGGTGCTGTCATACTTCAGCATGATATGAAGCAAAAGAAAATTTTCATTGTAGAAGACGCACAGATTGTCGCGCTCGATCTGAAAAATATACTCGAGGGCCTGGGGTATATTGTTGCCGGAATTGCCGCCACCGGTGAAGACGCCATCGCCATGTGTGAAGCTGTAGAACCGGAACTCATACTGATGGATGTCAAGCTGCCGGGAGAGATGAACGGCATTGAGGCGTCGAAGGAGATACGAAAGAAAATATCTGTCCCGGTGATCTACACGACGGCCTATTCCGACCGCAATATAATCGACGAGGTGCAGAAATCCTTTCCCTTCGGCTTTGTCATAAAACCATATCGAGAAAAGGACCTGCTTGTGGCTATTGAGACGGCTTTTACCCGGTTTGAGTATGAGAAGAAGCTCGAGGAGAGCGAGCGGAAGTACAAGAGCCTGTTCGAAGGATCAAACGATATCATCTTCACACTCGACGAAACATGCACCGTGCAGACCGTCAACTGGGCGGTGATCAATCACCTGAACATGCCCCCCGAGGAGATGGTCTCGAAGACGTTCTTTGACCTGCTGTTCACATCGCCCGACGGAAACTTCAAGGAGATCGAATTCGTCAGGGAAAAGTTCGAGAATTTTCAGAAGACCCGCCGGCCGATCAATTTCAAGACGGCCTTTATATCGAGATTTAATTTTGAGCCGATCGATATGAATGTGCGCCTTGAATATATCAACGTAAGCGGCGGCGACCTCATTATCGGCCGCGCGTTCCGCGTCGTGGAAGACGAACTCCTGAAGTTTTTTATTTCGGAAAAGCAGAGTTTTTCCATGGGAACGCAGCTTTTCCTGGTGGGCGACGTGACCGACCGGATGACCAGGAACCTTGTCCGCTATCTCGATCCGGATACCGTGGAGCTGATCCGGCTGGCGCTGGTGGAGATTATAATCAACGCGATCGAGCACGGCAATCTCGAAATATCATACGAGGACAAGTCGGGGGCGATCGAGAAGGGCAACTATTTCGATTATATGAGCGGTCGGCAGGCGAATCCGCAATACCGTGATCGAAAGGTGAGAGTCGATTTTGAAATCAACCAGGATGAGGCCCGTTACGTCGTGACTGATTCCGGCGCCGGTTTTGATTACCGGAATTTCTTTGAACGGGAGATGACGGAGATCAACGAGGAATACACGCCCCATGGCCGCGGAATGATCATGGCCAAGAAGATATTTGACGAGATGGCATACAATGAGAAGGGCAATCAGGTCACCCTGGTCAAGAAAATTAATGGAAGCCAACAGTCCTGAAACACGCGCGGTTACTTTGCATCACCGGCCATCTCATATCTCCTGATGCCATTGTCCATCCTTAACAACATGACGCCGTCCTTTATTGAAATGATATCACCGTGTCGGATGGGAGGCCCGCTCTCTCCTGGCTCGAGATATATCGCCGGGCCTTTTAATCGATAGCCGGTCCTGATGCGCTCCGACAGATACATGCCATCAGCGGTGAAGACCTCTCTGGTGTCATCGTCGGTTATGATCACTTTTTTACATGAGCCGTCTTCCGCGCAATGATCACCGGTCCATGCCCATGCCCCGATGAGAGACTGCTCATAATTAGGTCTTGAACATCCTCCCGCGGCAATGATGATTATGGAAATTAACGCGATAGCTGAACGCTTCATATGCTCCTCTCCCGGAATAAAATCCGAAGCAATGTGTAACAATTGTTAATAAATCAGGTATATACTATATACTGGCACTCCGTCTCGCGGATGCAGCCTTTCCTGGTGGAATATACCGGGAACTATGCCAGGATATCAAGAAATAAAGGAGAAAAAGCATGTCAAAAAAGACCATATCTCTTGCCGCCATAAGCCTGCTGGTGATTTCTGGCCTTCTCATTGCCGGATGCGGTCCCCGGCGGTTTTTCTGCGCTACACCGGAAGAACGCGCTGCCATGATTGTTAAAAAAATGACCAGGGACCTTGACCTGACCAAGGAGCAGGTAGAGAAGGTGAACCGCATCAAGGATGAAATTCTTGCGAAAACGAAACCTATCAGGGATGAGCGGGAATCGGTACACCAGCAGGTCAGGGCCCTTATAACAGGGGCTGCCCTTGACAGGAACATGGTAAACAGGTTTATTTCCGGGCGCGAGGATAAAATCAGGGCCCTGAAGCCGTTTTTTGTGGATAAAATAGTTGAGTTTCACGCCCTCCTCACGCCTGAACAGCGGGTCAGGGTTGCTGAGAAGATGGATAAGTTTCATAACTGGTGCGGGAAGAAATAGGGAGTAAACCAGGGGGGCGGCGCTGGTGTCTTGTAAGCCTGCTCCAACCCCCTGTTTGTACCGATAACTATCGGTTTGATGTTGCTCCGGCCCCCTGTTTGTACCGATAACTATCGGTTTAATGTTGCTCTGACCCCGCTGGGGTACCGATAACTATCGGTATATATCATATGTATTTACATTTACTCTGACCCCTCTACATTATAATAATTTAAATAAATATCGATAATATAAGTGTTTATTTCCCAGGCTGATCACGATCCACACTCCTGTTTGTCTTAATGATTGACAAAAAAAATTACTTCGATAGTGTGCGATAATTTTATTATTGCACTAACGATGAGAAAGGTGTTCGCATATATCCAGATTTGCAACCGTAAGAGGAGGCCTGTGATCCTGTGAGGTTTTCTGCTGGAGATGTTCCATGCCTGAAGAAGAGAAAAAAATATCGGCATTCAATAGGTTCAGGAACCTTGTGTTCGGGAAGGCGCGGAGTATCTCTGATCCGGGGATATTTCACAAGCTTTCCCTGATCGCTTTTTTCGCATGGGTGGGACTTGGGGCGGATGGACTCTCGTCATCCTGTTACGGGCCAGAGGAAGCCTTCCTGGCGCTCGGGAGACACTCGAGCCTGAGCGTTTTCGTCGCGCTGGGCTCGGTGATAACGATCTTCGTTATCACGGCGAGCTATCGCCAGATAGTCGAGCTCTTTCCCACGGGCGGCGGCGGATACCTTGTCGCGAGCAAGCTGATCTCCCCGGCGGTCGGAATGGTGTCTGGGTGCGCGCTTCTCATAGACTATCTCCTTACCATCACCCTGTCGGTCGCAAGCGGCGCTGACGCGCTCTTCAGTTTTATCCCTGCATCCTTCATTCATCTCAAGCTTCCGGTTGCTGTCGCGGGCGTCTGCCTTCTCATCGTGCTTAACCTGCGGGGAGTCAAGGAGTCGGTGCTCCCCCTGGTGCCGGTATTCATCGTGTTCATCGCGACCCATGCGTTCGCTATATTCTACGCCACATGCGCCCATGCGATGGACATCCCCGATCTGGTAAAAGCGACAGGAGCCGAGATCGGTGCGACCAGCGCTGAGCTCGGGACCGCGGGCATGATATTCTTAATACTGCGCGCCTACAGCATGGGCGCCGGCACCTTCACCGGAATAGAAGCGGTCTCAAACGGCATGCCGATCCTGCGCGATCCAAAGGTGCAGACCGCGAAGCGCACCATGAACTATATGGCCACGTCACTATCGCTGATCGTGGCCGGCCTCATGGTCTCGTATCTTCTCTTCGGCGTGCGGCACGTTCCCGGCAAGACGCTGAACGCCGTGCTGTTCGAATCGCTGACGGTGGAATGGGGCGCGGCCGGGACCGTGTTTGTCCTGGTGACCCTCATATCCGAGGCGATCCTGCTTTTCGTGGCGGCGCAGACCGGGTTCCTGGGCGGCCCGGGCGTCCTCTCCAATATGGCCCTTGACCGCTGGGCCCCCACGCGATTCGCGTCCCTGAACGACAGGCTGGTTGCCCATAACGGCATCCTCATCATGGGGATCGGGTCCATCATACTGATGATATACTCGGGCGGTTCGGTGAAATTTCTCGTGATCCTCTACAGCATTAACGTGTTCATCACCTTCTCCCTGTCGCAGCTCGGCATGGTCCGTCACTGGTGGCAGTCACGGAAGATGGTCACCCACTGGGGGAAGGGGCTCTTCATCAATGGCTTCGGCCTCGTGCTGACGATCTTCATCCTTATCTCGGTCAGTGTGCTCAAATTCAATGAGGGCGGATGGATTACCATATTCATCACCGGGTCCCTGATGGCTCTTGCCGTCATAATCCGCCGTCACTACGGAAAGACGCGCCGCCTTCTCGGCAGGCTGGACGGCCTGGTGGAGGTGGCCGAGAGCGAGTTGAAGAACATCGACGGCAAGCCGGGAAGGGCTGCGCGGACGCCGGTACCACACTGCAACCTGAAGGATAAAACCGCGGTGCTGTTCGTGAACGGCTTTTCCGGCACCGGCCTCCACACTCTCTTCAGTATCATCAGGTTGTTTCAGGGCATGTACAGGAATTTTGTGTTCGTGCAGATCGGGATGGTCGATTCGGGCGTATTCAAAGGGGTTGCGGAGCTGGAAAGCCTGAAGGATTATATCCAGAAGGAATCCGGCCGGTATGTCGCGTACATGCGCGCGCACGGTCATTACGCGGAGAGCATCACCTCAATCGCCGTTGACGTCATTGACGAAACGGTCCGTCTCGCGCCCGGTATACTCGATCGTTTTCCCAACGCGATCTTCTTTGCAGGGCAGCTCGTGTTTCCCGAGGACACCTTCTTCACCCGCTGGCTGCATAATTACACCGCTTTCGCCATACAGCGGCGATTTTACCATCGGGGCATCCCGATCGTCATACTTCCCATCCGAGTTTGAGGACCGGCCTATTCCCCATCATCCGGACCGCGCAGGACCGTCCCTGTCAGCACGCTCCCACCCGTGTCAAGCGAGGTCTTCACGGTGAAGAACCGGTTGCGCGGGAGCTTGCCCGCCACTTCAACCGGGACATAGTATTCGTTGAAGCCGGTCGTGACGCCGGAGCGGCAGCGTTCGCTCAAAAAGAGCGTTTCCCTGCCGCTGAAGCGCGCGTAATACGCGGACTTCTGCCCCGCGTTCAGCTCGATCACCGCGCGGCTCCGCGCGGTCTTGATCTTTTCCGGGACGGTGTCGGGCATCGACGCGGCCGCGGTGCCGGGCCGCGGGGAATAGCGGAAGGTGTGGACGTGGGAGAAGCCCACGGCGCGCATCAGGTCGAGTGTATCCGCGAATTCCTCTTCCGTTTCGCCGGGAAAGCCGACGATCACGTCCGTGGTGAAATTGAAATCGGGTATCGCGCCTCTGATCCGGTCCGCGAGGGCCTGGTATTCGGCGCGCGTGTAGGGACGGTTCATGCCGCGCAGCACCCGGTCGCTTCCGCTCTGGAGCGAGAGATGCAGGTGCTTTACCATGCTGTCGTGCCCGAGGAGCTCGATGAGCCGCGGCGTTACGTACACGGGCGATATCGAGGTAAGATGTATGCGGAACCGGCCTCCCGTCTCCAGCAATCGTTCGACAAGATCTTCCAGGCGGTCGCCGCCGCTCTCGTACATGCCGATCATCACGCCGGTAAGGACGATCTCGCGGTACCCGGCGGAGACGAGGCGCCTGAATTCATCGAGCGCCTGCGCCGCGGGCTTGCTTTTCGGGGCGCCGCGCACGAGCGGGACGATGCAGTAGGAGCAGAAGTTGTCGCACCCGTCCTGGATCTTCAGGTTGACGCGGCTGGTGGACGACCTGAGGGGCGGCGCGAACCTGAACCGCGCGTCAGGAGGCGGCTCGAGGTCATCGAAGGCGCTCCAGTCGGCCACAAGGTCCGGGATCATGAACTTGTAATCGTTCGGAAGATAGTAGACGTTTCCCTCCCGCGCGGGCCGCTCGGCGATGCACCCTGTGACGATGATCCGGGTCCCCGGCCTCCGGGCCGCCACCCCGGCTGCGTGGTGCGCCAGGCGGCGCGTCTTGCCTTCGCTCCGGAGGGTTACCGTGCAGGAGTTGATGATGAAGAGGTCGGCGTCGTCTGACTGCGTGATCGTGTGGCCCATGTCCTGGAGGGAAGTCGCCACGGACTGGATCTCGGACTGGTTGAGACGGCATCCCAGGGATGATATTTTGATTTTCATGTCGGCACCGCGCAATGGACCCATTAATGGCCCGGGGCGCGGTAAGGACAAGGATTTTTTTCGCGCTGCTATCGGGCCGCAGACGCGCCATTTACTTGACAAAATAGTCTCGCTGGCATAGGCTTTGACGGCGTACGCGGCGTTGATCCCTGCACTGGTCGTCAGGCGGCAACCGGGCAGCGGCTTATAACGGACACCGATAGGAGAGGCGTTATGGATCTGACAACATTGATAGTACTGGCCGTGGCGGTCTTCATCGTCGCGGCGATCGTCCTTCTTCGCGTATTCAGAAAGCCGACCATGGAAGACCTCAGGCTGCATTACGGTGAGCGGCTGCTCTTTGACGACGATAACTGCACGGTCGAGGCCATGCTCCAGTCGGGAGTGGATACGATAGAGCAGGTATTTGTGCGGGTAACGAACAGGAGGATTTTTATTTCACAGCGCGGGATGGGCAGAAGCTCGAAGCACCAGCTCAAATATGTCATCCGCTACGAAGAGATGCCGTCGGTGAAAAAGCAGCACGGCGAGGGCGCCCCGTTCGTGACATTTCAGACCGAACCGCAGCGGTTTTCGGTCAATGAGAGCGGCATGCTTCGCATTGAGCCGCTTCCCGGCCACGAGCTCGACGTGCCGGAATGGCTCCAGATCAAAAGCGATAACATCGATCCCTATCGTCAGATATTCCAGCTGTAATTCCATTGATGAGCGAACAACGCCGTATGACCAGGACACCGGAACAAAACAGGGCGCGGCCGCTTCAGAAAATGTTCTCGAGCGTGCCCGGCCGCTATGACCTCATCAACCGGCTCTTTACCTGGCGGCTTGACGAGCGGTGGCGCGCCGCTGCCGCGGAGGAGTGCCTCAGGGACGGGGCCGCGCGGGTGCTTGATCTGTGCACCGGCACCGGCGATCTGGCGGTGAGGCTGGCGGCGGGAGCGGGCGGGCGGGGCGCGGTCTGCGGCGCGGACTTCAGCCTCCCCATGCTGGCGGTGGCGCGGCGCAAGGCGGCGCGGGCAGGCGCCCCGGTCCTGTTCGCCGCGTGCGACGCGGCCGAGCTCCCATACCGTGACGGATCCTTCGATGTGGTCGGCATCGCCTTCGCCTTCCGCAATCTCACCTACCGCAACCCGGGACGCGACCGGTATCTCTCGGAGATCCTCAGGGTGCTCGCGCCGGGAGGGAAGTTCGTGGTCGTTGAATCGAGCCAGCCGCGCTCGCGCGTGTTCAGGGCGCTGGTGCACCTGTACATGAAGGTCATGGTTTCGTTCATAGGTGGGATGATATCCGGCCAGCGCGGCGCCTACCGCTACCTGGCGCATTCTGCGGTCAATTTTTACGGGCCGTACGAGCTCACGGCCCTCCTGCTCGAGGCAGGGTTCAGCCGCGTGGAGCACCGCGCACTCATGGGCGGAGTGGCGGCCATTCATATCTGCCGTAAATGACAGGATCTGCCCGGTTAAATTCCCGTCTACCTATCCGGCATTTTATTGACAGGTGATTAAGGATAATTATAATGGCTTTTAAATCAAAAGTAGTATTAGAAATTGGCATGAGAAATAAATCCCATCCGGATGGGAAAATTATCAGCAAAAATGATATTTTTAAAATATTTATGCACAATTGATATAATAATGTTTATTTATTAAGCCTGATAGGCCAGAAATTAATAGGCCTATTTTTGATGCGTCATATAATTGCCAGATATTAATACAATATTTATATACTTATTTAATAGTTTCGAAGTTATCTCAAAAATAAAAAATTCGAGCAATGGATATGGGGAATAGCGCTATATCATCTGTTGAGGTGGATCAATGAAAAAGCTCACGTATGCGATATTGCTGGCAGCTATATCCCTGTCTTTCCTGTCCGGATGCAATTCCGGAACTGACGATGCTACATTCCTGCTGCCGAAACCGGGCGAAGATGTTGATTGCGTCGGGGACTTTTGCGATCAGCCGTCAGAAGACCCGGTTGATGTGTATGCAGGACCGACATCTGTGACTTCCACCGACGGGACATACTCTGACAAGGTAGGCGTTGACTGGGCGCTGGTAAATGATGCGGTGACCTACAACGTGTATCGTTCCACCAGTCCGAGCGGCCCTTTCACATCGAGCCAGCTTGTCGCTTCCGTGAACGCGGAAGATTGCGTTAAGGACACCGGTGTTGTTGAAGATCCGGGTACCGTGTATGACGGAACCGGAGAGACCACCCCTGTTGATCCGACCTGTACGAATCCCGTCATGCAGGCGACGTATGTATCGGATGTTAATTTGAATAATGAATACAAAAAATTTATCCCATATTTCCCATTTATTGTAACATTACGCGGCATATATGTTGAATTAGCAGAAACATATAAAATTCGGATTAAGATTGGTTCAACATTTACTTCTGAAGTTGTATTTCAAGGTTCAAAAATTTCGTTCGATCTTGATAATATCCTTGATGGTTTAGGATATAATTTTACATCCCAGGATGTTCTTGATGAATTCAAGAATGCTGTCGGGAATAGAGCGATTTGTTCCCTTGTTGTAAATGGCGATAGACACTATTTAAGAATTGTAAGTAATGAAAGAATTGTTTTTGAAAGTATAAAAGAAGTTAATTTCTTCGGTATTCCATTGGTGCCAATGCCACCATTGGAGAAATTCTTGAAGGATGACGCTACATGGGATACAGTCATCACCGCAAACCCGGTACAGATCGGTTGTGATGACTCCACGCCGCCCACTGTGTCAGCGGTAAGCCCGCAAAGCGGCGTCACGGACGTTGCTCCCACGTCAAGCGTTTCCGTGGCATTCAGCGAGGCGATAAACCCGTCGACCCTCAACGAAACGAGTTTCACCATAAGCACTGGCGGAACTGCGGTTGTCGGTACCGTGTCAAACGGTTCCACGTTTGCGCCCTCGTCACCGCTTGAGCCCGGGACAACCTATACCGCCACAATCACCACGGCGGTGACCGACCTTGCCGGCAATCACCTGGCGGCTGATTATACCTGGAGCTTTACCACGAGCAGTTCCTCGAGCGCCGGTTATTTTTATACTGATACCGCGGTTTCAACCGGGGAACGCTATTACTACGCGGTTACTGCCGTGAACGCGGAAGGCGAGGTGAGCACACTGAGCCCCGCTGATGAAGGATATGCCCTCTCCACTGATGTTCCGGGAAGGGTGGAGAACCTCGCTGTTACCAGTGGCGCCTATCTTGACAGGGTGGTGCTGGCATGGCAGGCGGCGACCGACGCCACCTACTACAAGGTATACCGGTCTGATGGTACAGCCACGGTGCAGATTGGCCAGAACATTGCCGGAACTACGATGGAAGACACGACAGTGGATCCGGGTATCTATTCCTATAAGGTTGTTGCTTACAATGAATACGGCATGGGCGGAAACAGTGACAGCGTGGCCGGGTATAGAGCAGTTACAAATGAGGAATTTTTCACTGAAGCGTATAACGAATTAGAGAGCGCGTTTAACAAACTGGGTGAACTTGGAACATCTGATAAAAAGGTCTATGATAAAGATGGGGATGGAACCTGTGTATACGATGTTACGATTTTGTCAGCAAAAGCGGTAATGACATTTACGAATTATTCGGATATATACCTGACACTTGATGGCTCTCAAACGACTCATTTGACTGATTATAATAATATGGATGGAACGATCGTTGGGCAGTTGAATGTGACAGGAATTTATACCGGTTACATTATTTTTGATCTTGTCTTAACAGGAGGCGAGGTAAGTGATGGTACCTATACCATCAAACAGACAGGCGGCACAGAGACCACGCTTCCGGGAACATACGTGCCATAAGATTTACATGTTGGCTTGTAAACATAACAGGGGGTGCTTGAAAATGCGCCCCTTTTTATTTCTTGACTGGAAATGATAAAAATCTTGAATAAAACTAAATCGAATAAAGTTATATGTATTTGATCATCCCGGACATCAATAAATAAAAAGTTTTTCCCTGGAGAATTTCAGGGTGGAGGGTTTATGTCCCGGTCCATGTCATGCTTCCGAAATAATGGCATATGCGTTATTATGCGCTCTGTCCTGCCTGTTTTTCTTTCGATTATATCCTTCAGCTGCGGTGGTCTGTATACTGATTCTATGGATAGGGTAAACAACATTCCCCTGCCTGCGTTCATGGAGCCATATTATGCAAAAGGGATACTGGATACAAGCTTTGGTGAAAATGGTATAGTTCAAAATAATATAATTATGAATTCTATAGAAGATTCAGTGGGATGCTCAATTGTAACTGATAGATATGGTAGAATATATGTTGTTGGCCTAGTGGTTAAAAATGAAGTATCCGATCTAGCATTTTGGCGTTTTAATTCAGATGGGAAGCCGAATCCAATATTTGAAACTAATGGATATATTGCTACTATCAATTGGGGCAATGACGTGAATGATTATGGTCAAATATTTTCTCCTGTAATGACTATAGATAATAATGGAATAATATATATTGCATGCTCATGCCCTATGATGACAAATTTTGGCGGTGCTTATAATCTTGTAATTTTCAGATATAATACAAATATTAAACAGAGTGATAATTTGAATTTATTTGTGAGATTCGATCCTTCAGAATATGGTGCTGTGCCATATCAATTTCCTCATGGGATCAAAATAGACAATAAAGGGAGATTGGTAGTTATTGGTCAGCAAAATAATAATATTATAATGTGGCGGTATAATAATGGATCACTCGACCAAACTTTTGGTGAAAATGGATATGTAATCGGACCAAATTTTATTGGAAATATTAGTTTTGGAATAATTAATAAAATTGGATTTACTATTGATAATAAATGTCGCATACTTATGACTGGACCAATATTTTCAGAGTCAGCGTCTTCAAGTATAGATGTTATATCCATATACAGATTTAATGAAGATGGTACTCTTGATAGCGATTTTGGAGAAAACGGGTTAGTTATACTGGATGGGGCTGCACGCAACAATGATACAGGTGGTGGGGATTTTGGGGCTGATGTTGCTTGTGATTCTCAAGGGAGAATTTTTGTATTGGGAGCCAGTGTTAATTATATGGATAAGTCAAAAATGGTATTATTATGTTATAATGAAGACGGTCTTTTAAATAATGATTTTGGTAATTCTGGAGTTGTAGTGAATGGTGATATTCATAATGAACCATATTATGGTGAAACAGGTTTGAGGATAATGTTTGATTCGGTGGGCAAAATAATTGTCGGTGGTCTATATTCCGCTGGGATGGCTATATGGAGATATAATAATGATGGAACGCCTGACTTGGGGTTTGGAAATAATGGCTACACTTGTTATGATTATGATATTATGAATGATAAGAATTATATGTATTCATTGACTATGGATAGTTACGGAAGAATATTAGTTCTTGGTGGCATGGGATATGAGAATTATCAAATGACCCTCTGGCGTTTCAAATAGCATCCTGCTTACTTCAGCTTCTCCCTCAACACCTCATTCACCACCACCGGGCTTGCCTTGCCCTTTGTGGCTTTCATGACCTCGCCCACGAACCAGCCGAGCACTTTCGTCTTGCCGTTTCGGTATTCCGCAGCCTGTTCGGGGTTGGCGCGTATCACGCTGTCCACGGCTTCTTCAATCGCGCCCCGGTCAGTGACCTGCTTCAGGCCCTCTTCTTCAATTATCTCGACCAGGCCCTTTTTGCCGGCAAAGGCCCTGCGGAGTATGTCCTTGCCGAGCCTGCCGCTTATTTCGCCGCTGTCGATCTTCTTTAAAAAGGCGGCAAAATCCTCGGGTGACAGGTGCATGTTTTCGAAATCATCTTCATGGGACAGCAGCTCCGAAAAGAGCCAGTTTGCAAGGGTGCGCGGATTGTCGTAGCGTGCGAGCGTTTTTTCGAAGAAGTCGGCGTAGGCCGGGTTGATCATGAAGAGCCGCGCCTCAGGCTCGGTAAAGGAAAAGTCGCGCTGGTAGCGGATTTTGCGCTCGAGCGGCATGGGCGGCAGCTTCTGCCTGGCGCTCTCGATCCAGCCATCGTCCACGATGAGCGGGAGCAGGTCCGGATCGGGAAAGTAGCGGTAGTCGTGCGATTCCTCCTTGCTCCGCATCGAATAGGTCTTCTGTCCGCTCTCGTCCCAGAGCCTGGTCTCCTGGCGTATCGGGAGATTGTTCTGCTTCATCATCGTGAGCCGCGCGATCTCGTGGTCCAGGGCCCGCTCGATCGCCTTGAGGGAGTTCATGTTCTTGATTTCCACCTTCACGCCCAGGGCCGTATCGCCCAGCTCGCGGAGCGATACGTTCGCGTCGCACCGGAGGTTCCCCTGTTCCATATTGCCATCGCAGATGCCGAGCGAGACCAGGATGGCGCGGAGCATCACCATGAACTCGCGCGCCTCTGCGGGCGAGGCGATGTCCGGCTCGGTCACTATCTCGACAAGGGGCACGCTCGACCGGTTGTAATCGACCGCGCTCGCCTTCGATCCCCAGATGCCCGGGGCGCCCACGTGGACGAGCTTGCCCGCGTCCTCCTCCATGTGTATCCGGTTGAGCCGGATATTTTTTATCGTCCCCCCGTGCTCGACCGCTACCGAGCCCCCGCTGCAGATCGGCTCCTCAAATTGCGATATCTGGTAGGCCTTGGGCAGGTCCGGGTAAAAATAATTCTTTCGCGCGAATACCGATCGCCGGTTGATATTGCAGTTCATCGCAAGACCGGCCATGATCGCCATGGTAACAGCTTCGCGGTTCAGGACCGGGAGGGCGCCCGGCTGGCCGGTGCAGACCGGGCAGGTGCTCGCGTTCGGCTCGCTCCCGAACCCGACCGGGCAGGAGCAGAAGAGCTTGCTCAGGGTGTTGAGTTGCGCGTGCACCTCGAGCCCTATCACGACCTCGTAGGCGCCGGTGCCGGCTGCGGACGCCGGCGCGCTTTTCTCTTCGGCAGTCCCTGTGCTCCCCGCAAGGGGCGGGACCAGGTAGCTGGTGCCCTGCAGGGCGGGCGCGTTCGCCAGAAGGTCTGCGTGATCTGGTCGCGGCTTTACCACGTCCTCGCGCAGGAGCTGCTCTTTGTCCACCGCATGGCTTGCTGGCGGCAGGTGCTGGGGCGCGCCGTTTATCACCCGGGCGTATTCAAGGAACTCGGCAAGCTCTGCCTTGAACTGTTCCTTCTCTGATGCGGTAACCTCGAAGGAGCCAAGCTCTATCAGCTTATCTATGTTGATATGTGCTTTTTCAGACATATTTATTTACTCTTATTTATATTTGTATTTATTTACTCTGACCCCAGGTTCAGGTTGGTTTTTGGTTTGGTATGGTATGGTTTACTCTGACACCGGTACCATGTCATGACCATGAGATTTTACTCTGACACTGATGATTACGGCGTTATCCTGTTGATGTCCCTTGGGAAAAGGCTAGCCTCCCGTATATTCTTTAAATTCAGTATTTTCATAGTAAGACGTTCAAGACCCATGCCGAGCCCGCCATGCGGCGGCATGCCGAACCTGAAGGCCTCCAGGTAATCGTGGAATTCTGCAGGATTAAATCCGAGCTTTTTCATGTTTTCTTTGAGCATTTCGTATTCATGGATGCGCTGGCCGCCGGTGGTGATCTCGATACCGCGGTAGAGCAGGTCGAAGCTTCGGGTGTAGCCAGGCACACGTTCGTCCGGCATGGTGTACATGGGGCGCTTTTTCACCGGGTAGCCGATAACATATACGAACTCTGACCCCTGTTCTTTTTCGAAGTGAGAGCAGAGTATCTTTTCTCCCTCGGGGGAGATGTCACCTTCGTCAAGGCGACCGCCTGCTGATCGGATTATATCGAGCGCTTCCAGATAATGGATTCGGGGGATGCGCTCCGGGAAACGCGGGAACTCTTCATCATTATAAAGAAATGCAGCGCGGCGCTTCGACAGTTCGCCGAACATGTTTCGGAGCAGTCCTTCCTGCATGTCGATGACATCCTGCTCGTCGTTGATAAAGCCCATTTCGAAGTCCAGGCTGACGTACTCATTCAGGTGCCGCACGGTGTCATGGTGCTCGGCCCGGAAGACCGGCCCGACCTCGAATACGCGCTCAAGTCCGCTGCCCACCATTATCTGCTTGTAGAACTGGGGCGACTGGGCGAGGTAGGCTGTGCGGCCGAAGTATTTCACCTTGAAAATGTTTGTCCCTCCCTCAGTGCCTGAGGATATGATCTTTGGGGTTTTCATTTCGGTAAAATTGTTTTTCCGGAGATAACCTGAGAACAAGCTGATAATGTCGGCTTGCAGGCGAAAAGCCCTGAGAATATCCGGATTCCTGACCGAGATGACGCGGTTGTCAAGTATGATTGGCAGTGTCACGTTCGCAAGGGGTCGATTAAGAGGCAGCGGCAGATTCGAGTCGGCATTCGCGAGAATTTTTATGCTATCTACCTTAATCTCGATGTTATCGAAGGGGCTGCGAGCTTCTTTGGTTACGGTTCCGGTAACTTCAACAACTGTTTCAAGGGTTATCCTCTCGTCGAGTTTTCCTCCCTCGAGCACGAGCTGGGTGAAGCCGGTGTGGTCGCGGAGTTCATAGAATTCTATCCCTCCGAGACTTTTTTTTCGATGGATCCAGCCAGAGATGGTAACACGTTTATTTTTACTCTGACCCAAGTTGCTGCAAAATATCCGTTTTAATTCATGTTTTTTGTGTACCATGTACGATTGTGATATCTTGCTGATAAATTCAGGGGTATAGGTTGTTATCAACTTTTCAGTACGATTGCCATTGTTTATTGATTGAGTTGTTCCATTCGACGAAGACGACGAAGATGGGGTCAGAGTAACGGAAGAGAAATCAAGCGGCGGAATGTACGAGGATTTACTTTCCTCTTCGAATGCTGCGGCTATTCTAAGGAGCCTTCCGTCATCAAGTGGTCGCCCGATAAGTTGGAGACCAACAGGCATCCCGTGAACGATGCCTGCAGGCAGGGAAAGTGCTGGAAGCCCCGCCAGGTTTGCAATTACAGTGGTCACGTCGGATAGATATATCTTCATTGGGTCATTCTGGCTTTCGCCCAGAGGAAAGGCTATATCAGGAGTCGATGGTATCGCGATAACGTCATGAGTTTGAAGTATCTTCATTATATCATCCCTGATAAAGGCACGCACCTTCAGCGCTTTACGATAGTACTCATCATAATAGCCCGATGACAGAACAAAGTTCCCGAGCAAGATTCGTTTTTTTACCTCCCTGCCTAACCCGTTGGATCGTGTTGTGAACAGCATTTCATGGTAATCGTTCTGACTATTGCTCCGGTGACCATATTTTACGCCATCATAACGCGATAAATTTGATGCTGCTTCAGCGCAGGCGATAAAGTAATATGCAGATATTGCGTAATGTAATGACGGCATTGATGCTTCACCGATTTCCATCCCCAGGCTCTGAAGGAGCGTTAAAGAATCTTCAAAATTCTCGCGAACTAAAGGAGATATTCCTTCCTTGAAAAGCTCTGGCAGGACAGCAAGCTTGATTCCATGAACATCCCCACCGAGTTGGGAGGTATAGTCGCGTGCTGAACCGGGAAGAGATGTTGAATCATGCGGATCAAATCCGCTTATACTACCTAGGAGAAGCGCACAGCCGTATGCGTCGCGAGAAATGGGTCCTATCTGATCAAGGGATGATGCGTAAGAGACAAGACCGTATCTCGATACCAGCCCATAGGTTGGTTTGAGTCCGGTTACCCCGCAGAATGACGCAGGCTGGCGTATTGAACCGCCCGTATCGCTGCCCAGGGCCAACGGTACAAAACCGGCTGAAACGGCAGCGGCAGAACCACCGGATGAACCTCCTGGCACACGGGTGGTATCCCAGGGGTTTCGGGTTATTTTTATTGCTGAATTTTCGCACGTTGATCCCATTGCAAATTCATCGAGATTGGTTTTACCGATAACTATCGCGCCCTGATCTTTTAAGCGGGCGACCGCCGTTGAGTCAAAGGGGGGCGAATAGCCATCGAGAATCGCTGATGCACAAGTGGTTGGGATGCCTCTGGAGTGGATATTGTCCTTAATCGCGACAGGGATCCCATCAAGGAGGCTTTTTGCTGATCCATTGATCCTCCGCTTATCACTCTCTCTGGCCTGTTCGATAAGTTGCTCTGCGGGGTATGATGATATAAAACAACCAAGGAGCGGATCATATTTATCGGCCATGTCCAGTATATGTATCATCAATTCTTCACATGATAGAGCACGTCGCTCGATAAAATTGATAATCTCTTTGGATGTCTTCTCATGTAATTCAATCATATATAATGAGTTACTCTGACACTAATATTCACTGATAATGTATAAACAGCCTCAATCTCATATTGAATATGAGGTAAAATAGTGTTGGGATAATTGCATGTCAATATGTGTTTATTAATTGTGAGTAAATTTAGCCATTATTTTACATGGCCTTAACATTTAAGCCGTGATTTCACAGTTAATAAAAATTTAATTTTTAATTTAATTTTTTTACTCTGACCCAAATATAATTTGAATGATTGGTGCTCGATAATCGTATACACAATTAAAATGACAATTGATTATTAGAATAAAGGAGTGAGCAAGATTATGCCAAGAGAAAATCGAATATGTTTACCAGAACTGACATATCATACAATGTCACGGTGTATTGAAGGCAAACATCTCATGAGCCAGGATGAAATGAAAGATCTTATGCTGTTTGTCCTCAAAATGGCACTTGAAAAATATAGATTTGAGCTTGTATTTTATACATTAATGGATAATCATTTCCATTTTATCATAAGGACCCTCAATGGAGGCGAAACAATTTCGCGTATTATGCAATATATAAAATCGCAGTTTGCCAGACGTTATAATCGAATGATGAAACGAATCGGCCCGTTCTGGAATGAAAGATTTAAGGATAATATTATGGAATTTTCAATCGATCCGGCTGCAACTTTTTTTACAGTATTATTATATATTGCATATAACCCGGTTAAATCAAAAATTGTAAAGGACCCCCGAGATTATCTTTATAGCAGCATCATGTGTTATGTAAATGATACATATATTGCACCCGTAAAAATTACTTTACATGAGTATTATATTAAAATGGGTAAAGCGTTTACAGAAAGGAGGAATAAATTTCTTGAATATGAAGAAATGTATAGAAAAAGAATTTTGCCAGCGACCATGTTTTCTTGAATATAGATAGATTTTGCTTGCATGTACCGGCTAATCGGGGAATGCTATATTCTTTATAATAGATAATTCGAATATCTGTCGGCACTTGTTATAATATATCACACGGAAAATTATTTGCAGCTTGTCTATTGTTTTATGTTGCATATATTCCTCTATATTTTATTCTTTAATAACAACCTTGTTATAAATTAAATTTGACAATACTTGATTATTTACTTTACGAGATCACGAGGTTACGAGGTTACGAGGTTGCGAGGTTGCGAGGTTAATTACTCTGACCCAGATATAAGAACCAGATAATTTGACGGGTTGAAAATATGCGAGATAAACAAGAATCTTCTTTTAGTATTTGTCGACCAGGTTTTGGCGCATCATGTGCTCTTTGCTGCGGGAGCCATAATTATCGTGGAAATCACGGGGAAATTCAATCTTTGTTAATAAAACGTTATTTGTTATTTAAGGATTATAATCAAGAATTCTTCCGTCGCAAGATGACTTCCAGCCGAAGTAATTTGACAGGCTCGTATTATTATAAAAACGATAATAATATATTTACTCTGACACTGCCGCCAATGTTTAATAATTGTCCTCAATGTCCTTTTCTTGGAATGGCAGATGAAGAACATAAAGCCGTATGTCTCCTCGCAGATTCAGACACTGATCACAATATCCGGCATGAATGTTTCCTGAGCTATCGAGGGAAAGAATTTATCTGCCGGGCGAAGGAGATGCTAACTGATAATGAAATCTGCTATGCAGCAATATTTGCGGGTGACTGGTACTATTACAGCATATTAATCCATTCTCAGAATTTGCTAGATTCATTAATGCGTGATTACTCTGACCCCTGTTCAATTCCTCTGAAGAGAAGAGAGCTTGTAAAACGAAAACTCGAAGAGCGGATCAGGAACCATCCCGAACTTCATTCAATCCACTCCTATTTTTCATGACGCTGCGGCTGTCATGTTTTAAAATATGCAATACTTTCTTTAAGTGTTTCTGCCATGCGTTCAATACCCTTAAGGCTTGCTGTCATTTCCTCGGTGCCGGCGGCTATTGACTGGGTCAGCTCGTTTATTCTTGTTATTGATTTGACTATCTCTTCCATGGCGCGCTTCTGTTCGTCTGTTGCGATACGGATCTGATCCGAACGTGCCTGTGCGGCATCTCCCTCGGAATTGACGGAATCTTTTATCGCAACCTGTTGCTTGATGTTTTCCGTGAGGGCCCCCATCCGGCTTGTAATGGTGGTTACCCCCTCGATGATGGCGCCAATGTTGCGGGTTGTGTTCCCTATGTACGTCATCCCGCTCTGGATCTGCTCTGTGTTTGTTTTAATGAGTCGATCTATATCCTTGATGCTCGTAGCGGTCTGGTCTGCGAGCTTGGATATTTCATCCGCGACCACGGCAAAACCGCGCCCGGCATCACCCGCGCGAGCGGCCTCTATTGCGGCGTTCAGAGAAAGCAGGTTGATCTGCTCTGAGATGTCATTGATGATTTTCACGATGCCTGTCATCTCCTCGGAGCTCTGGATGATCCTGGTCATGGCGCTGTTCATTCCGGTCAGAGATTGCTCTCCTTCGCGTGCTTTCTGCGATATCTGGGTGGATATGTCGGCCGTTTCCCGCAGCATTGCGGCTGTCTTGTTTATGCTGGTGTCAAGGTCCCGGATCTGAGTAAGAAGGAGCGTGATGCCTTCATACTGCTCCTTTGCATCGGTGGCGATTTTATCAACGCTTGCAGATACTTCCTCTGCGGTCGCGGTCACTTCTTCGGCTGTCGACGCCTGGTTTTGCGCGTTTGCCGAGAATGATTCGGCTGTGACCGCCATTTCGACAGAGGCGCTGGCGAGATCACTTGAGACTTCCTGCGTATTTGATACGATTGATCTGAGTTCCGCCAGAAATCCTTTCATCGTAAGGAGGATGCCGCCTGGTTCGTCAGTGGAATAGCTGATGACATCCTGATGCAGGTTGCCGCGTCCCGTCTCCCGAATAACGGTACTGCATTCCTCAATCGGCTCCAGCCTGTAGGCAACAAGTTTGTATACACCGAATCCGATAATAAGCAGACAGCTGGTGGCAAAAATCAGCATGAAAAGGGCCATATTGCCGCCGGTGGTATCTATCTCGGAGCGTGGGGAAACATAGCCGATATTCAGTTGAAAGTCGTTATTGTATGAGGTGCAGGCAATCATCGGCTTGTCATCGGTTTCGTCCAGGAATTCGAAGCAATCATTTTTGGTGGAAGCCATACGCCGCCCCCAGTCGAATTTTGAAGCCTTGCGCGATATCATTGCCTCATTCGGATGGGAGAGTACGGTTCCTTCGCCATCGATAACGATGGCATATCGGCCGTTATCCCTGACTTCAGCAAGGGCCTGTTCGAGTTTGGATTTGAGCAGGGGCTTGTCGTCTCCGTATGTTTCGAATATCCCTGCTGATCTGCCGCTTATCAGAGATGCCGCTGTTTTCATTTGTGCTATCCGGTCACTGTACAGGGAGTTGTTTACGATATTGAAGGCAATGGCAACCATGAGGCCGTAGAACACGGCGACCATCGCGATGATTACCAGCGAGAGCGACGTGCTCATGCGGGTCTTAATTTTTTGATCGCCTTCGGCCATTCGTGAAAAAATACCGGTACGGGCGATTTGTCTCGTATGATATTCTATCGCCAGATAGTAGAGGCTGGTCATGGACATGATGTCAATGAAAAACAGGGAGACAATCAATACAATCGCCTTTAATGTTGGATTAAAGAAAAGGACGACCATGGTAATACCGACCGGCATGAGCGCGCACCATGAGAAGAATGCCTCCCTGGCGCGTTTATGGGATATGTTGTAAAAAGTGAGTTTGGCAAGAGAAAAATCTGAATCGCTTATTTCCCTTCCTTCAAGTACTGATTTGAAATACCGCATGATGGGCAGGTATATTTTTCTGTAACTGATTATTGTTACGGTAAGGGATATGCCGATGAGCCCCAGTATCACACTGAAATATATGATGGTCTGGATTGTGCTGATATCGATCAACAGATAGGATAATATTGACGTCAGTGGGACGACTAAAATATATGTTATGAAATCGGTTGTAAAAAATATCCTTCGAGGCAGACCGAGAAGCAGATTGCGATCGTATTCAGGCGACATAATTCACCCCGCGATTGTATTTTAAAATAAAATAGACCATATATAATCGTGTTGTCAATTACATTCCACTGTTGCGAGAATTTCAAGAATTTACTCTGACCCCGGGTTGACGAGGGGATATTGTCAGACCTGCGTGAATAGTTACTCTGACACCAGCAAGCCAGAACAGGATCCCCGGAGTTTTTGTACTCGATTTGATCTGATCTTTTACTCTGACCCCGGCTTTTTTCTTGACGTCCCACCCTGGAGAGTGCTTAATTTTGACCAGATATCCACAGGCGGCAGATGAAATGACCAAGCCAAAGCTGAAACTGCAGACCACCACCCTCTGGGACTATTCTTCCCAGGAATATCGGCGGGGGATGGAGGGACACCAGGATTACCAGGGGGCCACCCCGGCGTATATAATCTGGAATCTGCTTCAACGGTACACGAAGGCGAAAGACCTCGTGGTGGACCCCATGTGCGGGAGCGGTACCACGCTGGAGGTTGCCCGTGAGCTGGGGCGCCGCGCCCTCGGTTACGACATAGCTCCTGTCCGCAAAGACATTTTTCGTGCAGACGCGCGAAAGCTGCCGCTCGAGGACGGGAAGGCCGATTTTGTATTCATCGATCCGCCCTATTCCAACCATATCAGGTATTCGGGACTTCCTGACTGCATCGGCGAGCTGTCGGCGCGCGGTGAAGAATATTTCACCGCCATGGGCCAGGTGATTCGGGAAGCGCACAGGGTTCTTCGGCCCGACCGCTTCATGGCCCTGTACGTGTCTGATTCGTTCGAAAAGGGAAAGGCGTTTATTCCCATAGGGTTCAGGCTTTTTTCGATGATGCAGGAATACTGCGAACCGGTCGATATCATCGCGGTCAGGCGTTATAACGCGAAGCTGCAAAAAGGAAACTGGCATGCGGCTGCCCTGGAACAGAACTTTTTTTTGCGCGGTTTCAACTATCTTTTCATCATGCATAAAATGAAAGACAGGAATAGAAGCGGCAGGCAGCAGCGAAAGCCACGGAGCGATGAGCGCTGAAGCACGGTCGAGTCCCCGTTTATTTCTCCTTGATGATGACACCGCGGGAAGTGAACGATATCCCCTGCTGTCCGCCGGTGCCTATCATGACGGATTCAATGACAGGTTCGCTTACCGGCCTTGATGAGCGCCACCTGACAATAAAGTTCGCCCCGATTCCGCCTTTCTTGTCCGATTCGCGAACCACGTACTGGACCGATTCAAGAGGGCCAATCGTGCGTTTGACTGCCAGGTAGCGCTTGAGGAGCTCCCCGCTGGAGTCGAAATAGTCGACTCTGTCTATGACGATGGAATGACTCATGTCGCTGTTTCTGATGCTGAGCGTTACCGCGAGATGGAACTCCCGCTCCCTGTCTCCGTGATAGATCGAGGAATAGACCGGCACATACACTGACTGAATTGTTTCTGGGCCGTTTTTTGAGAAAGCGCCGGTACGCAGGCCCGCCAGCAGTCCCGCCAGCAGAACGGCGGCCGCAATAATGATTGATGCTGATCTGTTCCGTGTCATGACATGCCTCCTGGTTCTTCACAGGTATTGTGCTGATGCCGGGCATCAGGGTCTATCATTTCCTCAAATTTTAATCTGTTCTCGCATTGGCCGATGATGCCCACTATATCGAGCGGCTGGAAGATAAAATCGAAATCGGGGTTGGGATGGAGTTTGTTGTTCCGGTAGATGCCCACCACGGTCGCTCCGGTCGCGGAACGGATCTTCAGATCGCCGATCGATTTTCCGGCCGCGGGGCTCTCCGGCTTGATGTTGAACCATTCCATCTCGAGCAGGTACGGCGCCTTCTTCAAATCGTCAAGCAACCGGCGGGAGTCGTCCGGCCGCGGCGCATAATTCAACCGACGGATGTCGTCGGTGTACTTCTGTATCGAAAGCGCCGGAATATCAAGACGGAGCATGGCCTGGCGCATCATTTCCAGGCTTGCCTCGAACTCCGGCTGAACGACTTCCTGTACGTTCATGGCGTGCAATTCCTTCACTTCCGCCATGTTGTTGCCCCGCGCCACAATGTGGATCGAGCGGTTGATTGAGAATGATATCCCGATGATCTCACGCGATGTCATGATCGAGGGTATAGTGATCAGCAGAAGGCGAGAGGTTTGTATGTGCGCCGCTGTGAGAACCGATTCACTGCTTGCATCGCCGTATATGATGGGGAACCCCGCCTGTTTTGATCTCTCAAATGAATGAAAATCCTGTTCGATGATGACAAAGGGGCGGCGCAGCGTGTGCAGGATGGACGCGGTGGTGTAACCCACCCGGCCGCCGCCGGCTATGATGACATGCCCGCTGAGTGCGCCGCCCGGGAAATTGCTCGTCAGGATTTTTTCTCTTTTAAAGACTCTGCTGCTGAGCGAGTAGAGGGGGGACGTCAGCATGGTCAGAAAGGGCGAGAGAAGCATGGTCACGACCGACGCGGAGAGGACAATGCTGTAGGTCTCCTTTGTCATGATGTCATGGCTGACGCCGATGCGCGCCAGGACAAACGAGAATTCGCCGACCTGCGACAGTCCCAGCCCCACGGCCAGCGGGATGACGTTGATGTATCCGAAGGCCCTGGTGATGGCCGCGAACAACACGAACTTGGCGACGATGATGATGCCGACGAGTCCCAGGACGGTGGTCGCGTGTTCGATAATGAACCAGGGGTCTATCAGCATGCCGATGGAGGTGAAGAAGAGCAGGCCGAAGATATCGCGCAGGGGGATGATGTCGCTCAGCGCCTTATGGCTGTAGTCGGATTCGCTCAGGACCATGCCGGTGACGAATGCGCCCAGGGCAAATGAAAGGCCGGCGACGTAGGTTGCATACCCGACGCCGAGCCCGAGGGCTGCGACTGAAAGCAGGAAGAGCTCGCTCGAATTAAGCCTCGACACCAGCTTTAAGATAAAAGGTATGAGCCTGGTCCCGATGACGAATATCAATACCAGCACGACGGCGCCTTTGAGCAGGGTAAGTCCGATAACGGCGATGCTTTCCCCCATCGCATTCATCCGGGGAATGAATATCATCATCGGCACGGCAGCCAGGTCCTGCACGATAAGCATGCCGATCATCACCTTGCTGGAAAGGGTCCCCATCAGTCCCCTGCTCATCAGGGTCTTTATCACGATCATGGTGCTCGAGAGGGATACAATCCCGCCGAGGAGAAGGGACGGGGCCCAGGCCAGGCCGGCCAGGCGGCCGATCCCGTAGCCGAACAGGACAGCGAGGGTGAGCTGAATGGTCGTGCCGATCAACGCGACCGACCTGACCTCCTTGATCTCCTTGAATGACAGGTCAAGCCCGATGGAAAAGAGGAGCAGGGCAACGCCGATCTCGGCCAGCAGCTCGATCTGGTGGGTGTGCGTCACGGTCACGCCGCCGGTGAAGGGCCCGATAAAGATGCCGGCGACAATATACCCGACCATGGGCGGGAGCTTCATCTTGTGCGCGACCAGCGCCGCGATCAGCCCGGCGATTATGATTATGATGATATCTTCAGCGATTCCCACAACATCGGTCCCCTGTATCGGAATCAGGGATGCGTCGGTCCCGTCGGAATAATGAGGCGTCCACCGCTGCGCACCTGTTGTCTCTGGCGTTCATCATGCCGTATAGTGATTGGAGGCGGGGGTGATGTCAAACCAAATTTCCCCGGCAGTAATGAGGGGGACTATGTCAGGACGTGTGGTGATACAGGGCGATTGTAGCCTCCATCTCCTCCCGTACCTGCCGTGCAAGAGCCTTTGGTTCGATCACGCGTGCGTCAGCCCCCCACGAGAGGACCCAGCGCTTCACCTCGAACAGCGAATTCGTTGTGAAGGAGAGCGTGACCGTCCCGTCGCTGCTTTTAACAACGGACTGGTCCGGGTGCCAGGTGCGCTCCAGCACGTACGGCGCCTGCTCCCTGGAGAATTCAATCATGACCGCGTATTCCTGCTCCTCGGTCATGATGCCGAAGTGCGATCCCAGGTAGTCATCGATATTGAAGTCCTCCGGCACGGCGCATGGCTCCCCGGTGATATGCGCGCTCCGTATGCGCGACATGGCGAAGCGAACCACCGCGTTTCTCAGGCTGCACAGCCCTATGAGGTACCACTCCCCGCGGTAGTTGACGATGTGATAGGGGCTCACCATCCGCCTGGTGGTCTCTTCTTCGCCCGCCTTTCGATGGGTAATCTCCACCTGCTTTGCGATGCGGAGCCCCTCCGCCATGGTCTCCCATATCGCCGGATCGATAGAGGTAAAGCTTTCCCGCAAAAAGGTGAAGCGGTTGTCGATCCAGCCGGGCCGCACGGTGATGCCGTCCGGCAGATATGAACGGATTTTTTCGAAGACGGAGGAGAGCTTGTCGTACAGCGGAGTATTGGTGTACTGTTCGAGGGCTTTTTCCGCGATGCAGATCGCGAACAGGTCGCTCTCCCTGATTTCAAGCCCCGGCAGGGCGTAGTTATTCTCCGTGTAATAGAAGCCTCGCCTGCCAGGGTCGTACGCGATGGGCGCGTCCAGCATGTCGCGCATGTACCCGATATCGCGATGGATGGTTCGAGGGCTTACCTCGTATTCCGCGGCAAGGCCGGTGGTGTTGGGATAGGTCCCGGTCCTCAATCTCCGGTCGATAAAAAGCAGCCTGCTGAACTGTGGTTTGAATTTCGCCATGGATGGTATGACCTCGCTGTATAATGGGGATTCCGGTCGGCGCGCATTACCTGTCATTATATTCATGCCCGCGAGTGAAGCGCCTGTCAATCGTGATTTCATCAAGCTGCCGGATGATTCGTACGTCGAGTAAAAATATTATCACGCAAAAAAAAATGTGATGATACGAATGAGTAATTTTCCTATACGATGCTAGGGGGTATCACTTATTGACGGTTGATGGCAAATACAAGATATTGATTACAGGTCAGGCAGGATTGTCCGAATGTCATTGTGACCCGCTACATGAAACATTCCCCGCACGCTCGATGGGGGCCCTGTTTCCGAGAGGATTGATTTGCATGAATAATGGAAAGGATCTGAACAGGCTCCTGCGGTCATTTTTCAGGAAGTATTATTTATTCACAGAAGGGATAGCGTTTTTTATATTAACTCCCGCGGCAATCGTCGTCGTGCTCCTGGTAATTAATCTGCAGCGTGAAGATCTTCCTGTTTTTTTTATAATAGCCGCAATTGTCATGATTTTTTCGTTCATTACATCCCTGCTTTCATCCAGGAAAAAGGCGCGTTCGATTCTGAAATATTTCAATACAATCGCCGCAGGCGAGACAGCAGACGATGAAGAATATGGCGCGGCGTATGAGCAATACAAGAAACTGCCGAAGCTACACGCGATGGATACGATGGTGCGCTGGCTTGTTACCGTCGGTCTCATCATCGTGGTACTCAATGTCACCTATCACCCGTCCTTTACCGACCGATTCAATATGTTCGTGCTACTCTTTATCAATACCATTGTCTCCGGTATAATATTTTACCTCGTCCCGGAGTATTTGCTTAACCGCATCGCCGCATACGGCGTTTTTTCCAGGATCGTAAGCGGCGAATTTGACGCGAAGAGCAGGGTGGGAAGGTATCTGTCAACCTCGGTTATTACGATCATGGCGTTTCTCGGGATAATTATGGTCGCGGTGGTCTATAACCTGTCGTACTACCAGCTGAAAGAGTCGTATCTCGATAAAATGGACCTCGTCAGCGGGATCGTGATCAGGGAAATGGATGATTATATCGGTGAATCAAAGTCAAAGGCCAGGCGGGGTGTCGTCGATCTGCGTGCGCTGATACGATCAGATCTTTTTCATGCGCGGGTGTTGAAAAATGTCGGGGTCGGCAGGACCGGCACGGTTTCCATCGTCGGCGAAGATTTTACGGTCCTCGCCCGTAATGGCGCGGCGCTGCGGCTTGACGAGTCATTCTTTGTCAGGTATGGGCGCGGGCTGCAGGGCGAAGGAAGTCATCACCTGCGCTTTGACGACGGCGGTCACTGGCGATACCTGTCAGTGCAAAGGTCGGCCCGGTATGGACTCTATGTCTTTTCGAGCATCTACGAATCGGAGATAGAAGAGCAGATATTCCGGACCACATTTTTCATGGTGGCTTTCCTTTTCCTGGGTATCATCCTGATGGGCGTCGTGACATATTTTATTATATCCCGGAGGATCGCCCCGCTTTCCGAAGTGAAGAGGGCCGTGGGAAAGCTGGCCGGCGGGGAGATTGCGCAGAACCTGGTGGTGTCAACATATGACGAAATCGGAGAGATCGTTTACAACATAGACAGGCTTCTCATCATACTGCGCGATATCATCATGAGCATTAAATCCACCTCCATTGAGTTGGCCAGCTCCTCGGAGCAGATGTCGAACTCGACAACGCTGTTTTCCAGTAACGCCCAGAGCCAGGCGTCAAACTCGGAAGAGATTACCGCTACCGTCGAGGAGGTCGCCGCCGGGATCGAGAGCATTTCCGGCGCCGCGCAGTACCAGTACATGAACCTTAATGATCTGATACACAAAATGGAGCGGCTGTCCGGCATTATCGGGGACATGAACGTGAAGACAAAGGAGACGCTTGAACAGACGTACAGGATCACGCGGCGGGCAGAGGGGGGCGAGAAGGCTCTCCTGAACATGCAGGCGACGATGAATAATATCATCGCCAGCTCGAAGCTCATGACCAACGTCGTTGGCATCATCAACGGCATAT
Organism: Spirochaetota bacterium; assembly: GCA_016928865.1. Taxonomy (GTDB): domain Bacteria; phylum Spirochaetota; class UBA4802; order UBA4802; family UBA5550; genus RBG-16-49-21. The sequence continues at coordinate 2,899 of JAFGJX010000017.1, read as the reverse complement.
CCGATCAGATCAACCTCCTCTCGCTCAATGCCGCGATTGAAGCGGCGCGCGCGGGTAATGCCGGCAAGGGGTTCGCCGTGGTCGCCGATGAAATATCTAAGCTGGCGGATATGACCTCGAAGAGCATCGGGGATATTGACAGGCTCATAAAGAACAATACGGCGGACGTGGAAGTGGGCATGGCCAATGTCGATACAACGATAAAGCTTATCAGCGAAATAATCGCCGGAGTCAATTCCATTGACGCGATGATGAATGAGATCGCCGAATCGATGAACAGTCAGAATGAGACAAATGCCGAGGTGAACGCTGCGGCGCACGAAATCAGGGAAAGGTCCGAGGAGATCAAGACGGCGTCGCATGAGCAGAAAAACGCCAACGAGGAGATTGTCAAGGCCATAACCGCGATCAATGTGCTGTCCCAATCGAACGCTTCAGAGACGGAGGAGCTTTCGGCGAGCGCAAACAATCTCTCGAATCTCGCCGAGAAATTGAAGGAGGCGATCGATTACTTCAATGTAGACCTCAATTAACGCTCTCGCAGGTACAGGCCTGCGGCGGGCGTGACAGTGCGGCGCAGTTAATTTTTATTAATACAAGGTGTTAAGAATCATGTCAGTCACTTCAAAGATCAGCGGGATAGGCGTTTACATCCCCGCGCGTAAAATTTCCAACGATGACGTTCTGCAGATGCTGAAGCAGAGAAGCGAGCCTTATCTGAACGGCGACGATCTCGACGCTGTTCTCGAGGCGGCGAATGAAAAGCTGGCCAAGGCCGGCAATGTCACCAGGTACTGGTGCGAGGAGGATGAATACTGTACCGATATCGCGTATCGCGCCTCAATCACAGCCCTGGATGACGCGGGGATGAGCGCCGGGCAGATAGACCTTATCATTTTTACCGGGATGTCGAAGGCCTTTGTGGAACCGGCCACGGCGCATGTCCTTCGCCACAAGCTGCGGGCGCTCAACGCGAACGTGATCGACACGCAGGACGCGTGCACCAGCTTTGTCAAGTCCATAGAGATTGGCCACGCGCTGATTCTGTCCGGGCATTACCGGCGGGTTTTGATCGTCGCCGGAGAACGGACCTTTGACTGGGCGGACATGGTGTGCAAGACGCGTGACGAGCTCGCGTGGAAGTTCGGCTCCCTGACCATCGGCGACGGTGCGGGGGCCATTATTCTTGAGGCGACGGATGATGACGTGTATATGGAAGACAGAAACCACATGAAGTTCTCGTATCAGCTGTCGGATGGCCAGTACCATCTCTGCACCATCGGACTCAATTATTCCCTGGGCGAGCGGTACAAGCTTTTCACTCATACCCCCAATCTTTTCAAGGCGGTTTATCTCGTTACAAGGGAATGCGTGAAAAATCATTTTCAGAATACGGTAGGCCATGCGGCGGTCTATGACAATCTTTTCTTCCATGATGTGGGGAAGTTCGCTCACTCACTGATGCTTTCCCTCCTGGATGACGCTTCCATAACGGTCCGGTATCCTGATGCGACTTTTTATCCCGAGTATGGAAATGTCGCGTCGGTCAGCCTGCCGCTCTCGATGTGGCGTGCCAGGGAGAAGGGCCACTTCAAAAAGGGCAACCTGGCCATCTGCGTGGTCCCGGCATCGGGAACCCAGTGCGGGATGGTTTCTCTGAGGTATTGATGATGCGTCATTGTTGAACAGAAATGAGAAATCGTCCGGCTTTAGACTGAACAGCATCCCTCTTTTCAGACAGCAGATTTACTGATATCCTGCTTCCTAAAAGTATTAGGCCGTTGTAAGTGTCTTCTCCTATTATCACTTCTCCAATAATAATGTATTATAATGATATATTATTTATTTGCAGGAGGATCTGTATGTCTACGTATATTGATTTCATTGAAGCTGTTTCGCAAAACAGGGCGCTTGCTCACGAATTTCAGCAGGGTTTACAGCGATTTACTGATCAGGAATTATCCGGCTGGTTTCATGAAAAAGGCTTTGCGGTAAGCAGCGCGGAATGCGGCGCTATCATGAAGAATACAAAGTCGAGTATGTTTTCGAATATGCTGATGGCGGGGTATTGATATTGGTGCCAGGGATATAATACAGGGGCTGTCCCCCAAGCGGTTGCCGGGTGAGTTTCACGCTTGTCTCGATGGGATTTTAACGCACACAGCGTAAAAAATCACTCGTCAAGCGTTGCGAAATTCGTATCGCGGCTGCTTTTGGGTCAGCCCCTTTTTTTCAGGTTGCTGTATGGGTTTCACTGCACAACAGGCCTGATCTACTGCTCCCGGCACCTGGCCGTCCTGACAGAATATTGTTTTTGTTGAGATTTAAATAAATGTGTTATGCGAGTCTTTCAGGATGTCGAGAAAATAATGATGTGTAAAACCATACCCCCTGATCAATTATATGATTCTGCCATATTGTTTGATTATCATCGTATCATGTTTTTTTTGCTTCGATAGCGCTTTCGCGGCCGAGTGCTCCTTCACTGTCGAATCCGGAAATAAAGCATATGAATTGCCGAGGTTTTGGTGCTTCAGCACCAATGACAGTATTGATAATGCGGATATACGGAATATCAAAAAGAGCGGGAGATTGTTTTCTCCGAACGATAACTGGCCCGATCATTCTGACTACAGGGATTATCGCGGTAATGCATGGTATGGGATGATAATCAACATGCCCCGAGCCTCCGGCGATTGCGCGGTGCTTCTTCCCCGGCAAAGCAGGGGCACACAGGTCTATTTTAACGGGGAGCTCATCTACCAGACGCGGCTGTTTGATGAAAACGGCAATACTTCTGAAATGCTGGGCAAACCGGCCCTTATCCCGGTGCCGGGCTCATCGATCATCCCCGGGAAAAACAGCCTGGTGCTCAGAACCGGGTGGCTGAACAATTTTG
>JAFGJX010000016.1 GCA_016928865.1 Spirochaetota bacterium | reverse complement strand
CGGGCCTTTCTTCATCCTGAAATATCCGGCATGGAGTATATGGGTCTTCCAGAGTTTCCGCCACTCCCGGTCGGCAAAGTAGGCAAAGACAACGGATTCAATCATGCGCGCGCCGCAGTCAGGGCAAATTTCCGGGGTTGTGGAAATAACCGGCCGCGAGGTACTCTGCGGTGCGAAACAATACTTCGTTATTTGTACCGATTACCGGCTGTAGATGCACATGAAAGCCGTTTTTATATTTATCGCGGATTATACGAACATCTTCTTCGGTAAAAATGCCGTTTTTTCTGAATAGCCGTAGTGCGGCATTCATCCATGAAAAGCGTATTCTGCGATAATTCAGGAGTGAGGAGCGGAGTATCTCGCCGGTCGATGTATTCACGAGCTCCCGTGTGCCGATGAGGTGCACGTGCGGGTTGTAGTTTAAAGAATTACCGCATTTATGGAGCGTAGCGATACTGCCGGACTGCCATTCCCTGTCTGTTTTCCCGGCAATATAAAAGAAGTTTTCTCCCTCGTGCTCCCAACGAGCGTCGTGCTGAGACTGTCGAAGTGCTACAGGAAGGTAGTCGGAATATCATGCATGCTTTCTTCATGCGGATTGGCGGCCTTAATATCCTTGAAATAAACAGATTATACCCGCTCATGTTCATGTGCCTGGCCCGCCTGTTCCACCGGTCTCTCTGGCTGTCGCTTAGCGCGCGCCAGCGTTGTACGGCAACTGCGAAGCGGGTGCGGCCGCGCTGCTGGGACGCGCTGCGCGGGTTTCGGGGTATCACATACGTACGCGAGCACACATGACCGTTTCTCATGTAATAGACCCGCCCGTTCATGCGGCCCCGCACCTCGATTATCAAGCTCCAGGGCAAATCGGCACAATTGTCGTTCTCATCCATGAGTTCCATTCCTCCCGATAACAATCTTCTATATGCGATGCTTCTATACTGTAGTAGCAAGCGGACGAACATCGTGACAAAAATTTTACCTGGCTGGTGATTAAATGGCGGGTACGTAGCGGAATAGAAGCGGAAACGGAGGGGGACACGGAACAGGTCCCATCACAAACCAATCGGGCGTCTGTATTGTTTGTTATTGCTCAAAGCTGTCAGTCGCCGGAAAGGATGTCTGGCGGTGCGAGGATGGCCCGGGATGTTCCCGAGTCGGTTTCTTTTATTGTGCCATGGGTGGCGAAAAGAAGCTGGCGTCCAACCGGAGCGAAAATCTGAATCTCCATATTGCATTTTTGACAAACCTTTAAATGACAAAATAAGACAAATAGTATTGACAAAACACCTGGTGTCTATCATACCCCTTGAAACCATTCAAGGATGTTTGTCATGACCAGAAGCGCCACAGATGCCGGTTTAAATAAAACAAAATCATCTCTTATCTGCCTCGGGGCCTATGCCGCCGCGCTGGTTGCAGCTGCGGCGACCGTGTGCGCCCTGAACCTTGAATCGAACATCCTCGCGGCCCTCTGCGCCGACTGCGTGGCCACTGTCGTGATATTCGCTTTCAGCTACACCTTTAACAATTCCAGCATGTATGATCCATACTGGAGCGTCGCGCCCCTGCCGATCGCGCTGTTCTGGGCGTACCGCTCGCCGGAAGGCATGACCGTTCGCATGGTCCTGGTGCTCATCCTGGTGGCTGCGTGGGGGGCGCGGCTGACTTATAACTGGCACCGGCAGTGGCGCGGGTTGTCCCACGAGGACTGGCGCTACGCTAACTTCAGGGACACAGCCGGTCCGCGATACTGGATGGTCAGCTTTTTCGGCATACATCTTTTCCCGACGGTCATGGTGTTTCTCGGCTGCCTGTCGCTCTATCCGGTCATGAATTCTCACGGGGCCGGGCCGGGCGCGCTTGACGCCCTGGCCGTGATCGTTACCGCGGGAGCAATCATCATTGAAGCGGTGGCGGACAACCAGCTGCGCGCTTTTGTCGCATCGAAGCCGCCGCGTGAATCGATCATGTCATCCGGGCTGTGGGCGTACTCGCGGCACCCGAATTATTTCGGCGAAGTCAGCTTCTGGTGGGGGCTCTTCTTATTCGCGCTTGCGGCTGATCCATCCTACTGGTGGGCTGTTGCCGGACCTCTCGCCATGACGATAATGTTTCTCACGGTCAGCATCCCGATGATGGAAAAGCGGATGCGTGCCAGGCGGCCACGATACGCTGAACGTCAGGAGTCGGTATCGGCGCTCGTGCCCTGGTTCAGAAAAGCAAAATAGATGAAGCGGTAACCGCAGATGAATGAGAAGAGGGTTGTTGCACTGCCCGGCTTCCTCGGAAGGAAGGGTGGTATCTATTATGGGTGGTATATCGTTGCTGTCGCATTTGCCAGTAATTTTCTCGGCACCGGCACCGGGTTCTACATCTTTAACGCATTCATAGAGCCACTCTGCACGGCGCGGGGCTGGACCAGGGCTGAGATCAATATCGCCCCGATGCTCGGGTATATCGTTAATCTGTTTGGCGTCCTGCTTTATGGAACTCTGGTCACGCGGCTGGGCCCGCGCATTCTGGTTGCCGTCTCGAGCGTGATTTCAGCTCTTTCATTTCTTCTCATGGGAATCACGTCAAGCCTCTGGCTGTTTTATCTTCTGTTCATGACGCTCTTTCTCGGAATCAGCGGCATGTGCGGAATCGTCACGGCCACCATGGTGGGAAACTGGTTCGTGCTCAGGCGGGGCAGTGCGCTCGGCCTCGCGACAGCCGGGGTTTCTCTTTCCGGCGTGGTGATGCCGGCAGCGGCGCTTGCAATAATCAGGTCAAGCGGCATGTTTTACGCGTTTTTATGGGTAAGCATCGGCATACTCTTTGTCGCGCCGCTGGCCCTGTATGTCGTAAGAACGCGGCCGGAGGACCACGGGCTGCTGCCTGACGGCGTGCGGCATGAACCGGGAGCCGTGCATGACGCCGCACCCTTCCTCGAACCAGGCATGCTGCCAGGAGTGTCCAAGAAGCCTTCCCACTGGACCGCCGGAATGGTCATACGGGACCGGACCTTCTGGACGATCGGAATCGCATACGGGCTGAGCATGGCCACCGTACTCGGGGTGATGTTCCAGCTCAAGCCGCGTTTCAGCGATATCGGTTTCGATGCGGTCACCGCAATGAGGTTCATGGCGGCAACCGCCCTGGTCGGGACCGCGGGCAAGTACCTCTGGGCATTCATGTGCGACAGGTTCCCCTCACGGCATATTGTGGCCCTGCTCCTGTTTTTGAACGCGGCCGGGCTCAGTCTCATACTGCTCGATCCGTCGCTTCCGGTGATAATGCTGTTCATCGCCGTATATGGATTCGCGATGGGGGGCGTGGTATCCACGCAGCCGGTAATGATCGCCGAATATTTCGGCAGGGAGGCGTACCCGACCGTTGCGCGGTATGTGGGGCTGGTTGTGGGGATTAATTTCATCGGTTACCCGCTAATGGGATGGAGCTTTGACCTCACCGGGTCCTATGACGCGGCCTATGCTGTTTTTATCCTACTGAACCTCGTCAGCATGGCGCTGGTGATGACTCTGCCGAGGCCCCCTCAATAGCTTTCCGGTAAATTCTGTCAGGGTATGCGAAAAGCAAGGTGATCCTGCTGCCGGAAGGCGGGGTTGGCTGATAAAAATGTTTTGACTTTTACGGCTCGATGATGCAGAATATCGATATGGAATCCGCAACCCAGGTCATCATTTTCATTGTCGCGCTCGCTTTCTCGGCGGGCTTCCTGGCCATAGTAATCGTGCTGGTGCCGGCGATACGTGAGCTCACGGCGCTTCTTGCCGATTTGCAGAAGACATCGGGCGAGGTCAGGGAGCTTGTAGAACAGGCGAAGAATATCAGCTCCAATGTAGAAGGAAAACTTGAGGGCATAGACAGCATCGTCTCAAATACGAAAACCATCGCCACCGGGGTAAACAGGGCGTTAAAGGCGGCCAATTTCAATATCGCGGGCAAGCCGGAGCTGCTGGCCCTCATTCCCGCGCTGGTTCTGGGATACAAGGCGATCAGCAGGCTTAAAAGGAGGAACAATGAGCGACAATAATAACGGTGGATCCCTTCTCGGTTTTATCATCGGCGCGGCGGTCGGCGCGATAGCCGGCCTTCTTCTCGCTCCAAAGCCAGGGAGGGAGCTCCGCGAGGATCTTCGTGAATTTACCGAAAAGCTCGCGGAGGAAGCGAAAAACGAGTATGGCAGGATGAGCGAGCGGGCGAAGGACCTGGGCGATCGCGCAAAGGGTTTTGCTGAGGAAGCAAAGGGAAAAATCCGCAAAGGCGGCGAGGGTGCCGGGCCGGCGTAATGGCCGCGCGCGTCAGATGATATAGTATTCCTTCAGCTCTCGGAACAGCGTGTAGACCATCTCTTTTATCACCACGATTGTCGGTATCGCAAGGATGAGGCCGGCGAACCCGAAGAGCATAGAACCGCCCATGATGCCGATAAACACGGCAAGTGGGTGGAGCTTGACCGCGCTTCCGAGAACAACCGGCTGGTAAAACCCGTTGTCGAGCGCCATGACCAGAAGCACGCAAACCGCGATCGCAACGGTCAGGTTTTCCGGCGTGATAAAGGGGAGTATCGAATTGACGTTTTCGGCGATCAGCGCGTAAGACGCTCCTATGCCGAGGGCGATTGCCGGGCCCAGGAGCGGTATCGCGTTGGCCAGGCCCGCTGAAATTCCTATCAGTATGGCCATCTTCAATTCAAAACCGATTAAGACGAGCAGCACGCAGTAGGTTATGCCCACCAGGGAGCATTGCAGCAGAATGCCGCGCAGGTAATTGCCGATCGCTTTGTTCACCTTGTCGACAACGGCGAGGGAAACCTCAAAATAACGGTTCGGCACCAGGCCGACAAAGAAGCGGCGGATTTCTCCGTCATCAATGAGCAGGAATAAAAACACGAAAGGCATGATGATCCAGAGCTGGAATGCGTTCATCACCACGGTAAACGGGGAATCACCCGGGGCCTCCTCTGGGGCGAGCGGGCGCCTCTCTTTTTCTGCGCCGCGGTCCATCGCGCGGGATATGTCTGCATCCCTGTTCTTGAGAAAATACCGGTAGTAGGCGTCTTCTATAAGGGGTTGGCCCCGGTATCCCTCCCGGTATTTGATGAAAAGGGCGCTCTCTTCATCGCTGAGCGACAAGAAAGAGTTGATGCTCCGCATGAAACGGTCGAAATCGGGGCCAAAGTAGCGGTATACTATATTGCCGGATCCCTCGGGCGTATCGAGGCCCATGAGGCTCCTGTATTTTTCATTGAGCTTGTATTGAAAGCGCGTTTGAAGTACAAGCCGATCGCGTTCGCCGGGAATGATTGATCCGATCTGGTTCGCGATGATAATCCCGGTAAGGACAAATACGCCGAAGAGCAGCAGGATCCCCGCGGCACGAGGGACCTTCATGCGCATGAAAAGCTTGAGGAGCGGGGCGCAGATATAGGCGGCCAGCATTCCTATTATGATGGGCAGGAATATGGGGCGGAGCGACCAGATAAGAACGCCAAGCGTTATAATCACGACAATGGCGGTGATGGAGAATACAAGCCTGCGCGTCTGCCTGCGCACGCCGGTGCGCATCACAATGGTGCTGTCGGTCTTACGCCTGTTCAGTCCGGTCGGCATTCTCAATGCTCCATATATACAGCTGTTCGTTTGAAACTTTGAGCCGCTGGCCGATCAGTATGGCGAGGTTGCGGAATATTTTGCTCGCGATGATCGGATTCGTTTCGAGCATCGCGTTAAGGTCCTCCCTGAAGAAGGCGAGGGCCTCGGTCTTCTCGACCGCCTTTGCAGAGGCCGACCGTGGCGTTTCGTCAAGAAGTGCGAGTTCGCCGAGAAAGTCTTCGGGACGGATGGTCGCCAGTTCGACTTCCTCGTCGGAGCGGCCGGGGATCACGACTTTTACCAGGCCTGTCTTTACGATAAACATGGCAGTGCCAGGTTGCTCCTTTTCAAAGAGATACTCGCCTGTCTGGTATCTGCGCTCGTACACGAGAACGGCAACCTTGCGAAGCTCCCTGCCGGTAAGGTTCTGAAAAACCGGGCAGAGCCTCAAAGTCTCTGCATTGGAGATTTTTTTCCCGATTTTAAACCGGGAAAAAATGTTGCTCCACATGGCGTTCGTCGGACGGTGCGTTATATCGCTGTTTCCCTTCATTCAATGTAGCCGGTACCGGTTTGGATCATGACTAGTAAAGAAAATATTATGGACACTGTTTGACAAATGTCAATATCTTTTTAGGAGCGATATTAATAAAGTTCTTATGCCGCGGAAATGCAACAGCAACCAGATAAGAAATTTTATTATTTGATTGACAATTATCAATCTGTTAACGAAAAAAAAACAATCCAAAATCAGAATGCATAAATGTCTAATTGAGAGAGAAGTGAACAGCATGTTCAACTCTCGTCCGCTACGGCGCTATAGTACGATATGAACTTCAAGATAAAAACAAAAATAACCCAAAAGAACGCCAATACCCCAGCCCGTAGCGTTTCCGTTATAAAAAAGATCGAGAACCTCCTCCAGGTCATCGAGCGCGAGGAATTGAAAAATCAAAAATTGCTTGAGAAATTCAACAAATTTAAAAAGGCGACACAGGTTGAGAAGGACAAATTCAAGGGAATGGCCTATGAAAACAGGGCGATCAAGAAAAGGATCGGGGCGCTCCAGGATCAGATTACCTCACTGAATGACATGCTTGAAGTTTTTCACCAGAATTATCAGCTTTCCGCAGAAACCTCGGTAGACCTTCTCGCCGAACTTGAGTATAACAAGTACAAATCTCGTTTTATCGACATCGACATCGATTATCCGCCAGGACTGGAAAAGCTCCAGGAATACGGCAAGAACATCAAGAGCTTTTTCATGAACGATATGCATTGTACCTATCTCTACATTCATTGCAATGGGATCACTGAAGACCTCAGGAACCTTCTTCACGTCAATATCAGGAAGAAGCAGAAAGATTCGGCGAGTTTCCTGTTCGATCGGAGCAGACTGTATAATTTCAATCTTGAGGATATTGACCTGCCCGAGAGAAAGCTGGGAAGGATAACCATCGGCAGGTATCCATATAAATCTGCGGACAAGGAAAATGACTTCAACCGGCGCATTGAAGCTGAAATCCTGATAACGAAACGGCTGCTTGAAAAATGCATCATCGAGATACAGAACAAGGAGCTGGCGATCAAGGACGCCCTGACCGGCCTTCACTCGCGGAAATTTCTCACCGAGCGTCTGTCAGAGGAATTCAGCAGCATGGACATCTTTTCGCGGCTAAACGCGGTAGATTCGAATATCTTGAAGATCATAATGAAGTCCGAAGGGGTCGCGGCAACCATCGTCAGGGAGCAGTATTTCGCGAAATACAAGACCAGGGACGAGGTGCAGTATGACAAGTCGATCGCCCGGCTCAAAAAGATGAATGTGATATCGGCCGATACGGTCAAGCACGCGGGGGAATGGACGGACTGCTATTATTTTGAAAACTCCAAGATGAGCTACGAGCTGTACCTGGCGCTGCTTGATCTTGACCATTTCAAGGACGTCAACGACAACTGGGGAGGGCACACGGTGGGTGACAGGGTCCTCCGCGATTTCGCCGAAATAATGAAGAAAAACATCAGGACCACCGACATCCCGGTCAGGTACGGGGGCGAGGAGTTTGTAATCATTTTCCCGCGCTCGGCGAATTATGCGCGAATCCGCGACGTGCTGGAGAACATCAGGATGGAATGCGAGAAAAGGCTTATTGTCAGCTGGGGCGGCAGGAGGCGGAACGTCACCGTGTCAATCGGGATCACGCAGATCAACAAGTTCGACGTCAACGGACAGCATATCATCAACCGGGCCGATGCGGCCCTGTACAAGGCAAAAAAAAGACGGAACAGGATTGTCCTGTGCGTCCAGAACGACGAAGGGACCCCGGTCTACAAATATCGATAGCGCTTCGCCTGATCGCTGCGGGCCTGCCGTCAGGCTACTTGCCGTCCTCGTCGATGAAAACGCTGACGAGCTCATCCCTGAGGGCGCTCAGCTCATCCCCCGGTACATCTTCCGGTTCATCATACTTTGCGCACAGGTCATGTACGGCTCCGATGTGGTTGATCAGAAGGCTGTAGTAATACCAGTCGCGCATGAGTCTCGCCGCGAACAGGACCTGACGGTCGGTGAGCTCGTGCCACGCGGGACAGTAGAAGGTCCTGCACGTACCGTCGAAAAAGGTCCCGACCGCTTCAACCCGATCAGGATCGTCGTATATGAGGCAGCACACGATACCCGGTTCAGCCGGGTCCATGCCGACGTGAGGACACTGCATGGCGTCATGAAAGAGCTTCTCAGCGGTGCTGTCTTCCGGATGAAGATGCCCGTTTCTTGTCGCTTCGCCGCTCCGTGAGACAAACAGCTCTTCGATCTCTTCGGGACCCATGGCGTAATTATGACTGCCGCAGCAGAGGGCGCAGGAAGCGCCGAAGCCGGGTCGGCAGCGGTTGACGCGGTTATCGTAACGGTCCAAGTGGTCGGTCCCTCTCATAAAGATTTATGCCGGGTCGGATGCAACGCACCCGCTCATTATCACGATCAGAAGCACGCCAGAAAAAATCAAATACTTTAATCCCCCGCCGGATTCAATCCGGGTTGAAATTAAGTTGACATTCATTGTAATGAGGGTATACTGATTCAATGCATAAAAATCCGCGTGAGGTGGAACAGATGAATAAGATACTGCCGACGATCGTCATGATTTCACTCGTTCTTGCATCGTCAGAGCAGCCCCTGTTTTCAGACGCCAGAAGCGAAATCAGGCTGCTGAAACCGAATCTCTCCGGCGGAGCCCCGCTGATGGTAGCCCTGAACAGGAGGCAATCATCGCGATCATTTTCAAGGAAACGGCTGCCGGAACAGGTTCTGTCCGATCTTCTCTGGGCGGCGGCCGGAATCAACCGGAATGATTCAGGCAAACGGACCGCGCCTTCGTCGATGAACAGGCAGGAGATTGACATATACGTCGTGCTGGAAGAAGGCGCGTATCGATATGAACCCAAACGGCATTCGCTGAAGCTTGTCCAGGGAAAGGACATCCGCAGGCTCACCGGTAAACAGGCCTTTGCCGGGACCGCTCCGGTTAATCTTGTTTACGTTGCCAGCATGTCACGGGTCGCGGGCTCAGGCCGCGAGGAGAAACTGCTCTACGCGGCAGCTGATACCGGCTTTATCGGGCAGAATGTGTATCTGTTCTGCGCATCTCAAGGGCTTGCAACGGTTATACGCGCATATATGGATAAAGAAGCGCTCGGGAAAGCGCTTGCGCTGGAAGCTGGCCAGGAGATAATCCTTGCCCAGACAGTCGGGTATCCGGCTAATTGAGCTTTTTTAAAAAATTGCCTTGATATTTTGTTTTTCATGCAGTTTATTGTAAATTGATTAATATACTCTGAATCTGAATCCGACGATCATGACCGGTATCGTATGCGGTTCATCATGCGGATCTATTCCTGCTGCGGCAAGAGCTATCTTTGTTGTAAACAATCAAAACGGGTCACAACGGGGAAAAAACATGGAAGAATTTGTTCGGCATATTATCAACTATAAAATATTCGGTAATTCTTTGCTTCAAATCGTCATCGCAGCAGGCGTGCTTGTCATTGCCTTTGTCGCTGTGTCAGTGTTGAAGCGTCTTTTTAAAAAACGCACCTCTCGCATGGCCGCGGATGAGAAACCCACGTTTTCGGTCAGGATGCACCGCATGCAGAGATACTCCGTGCCGCTGGTATATACCATAATCATATACCTGTCCCTGGTGAATATACTGACCATCCCGGCGCAGCATGCAAAAACACTTCACATGGCATTTGTTATCATCGCTTCAATTTTCGCCCTGCGGCTGGTAACCTTCATCATCAAGGATTCGCTGAAGGTGTACCTGTTGAGCCGGGACAAGGAGAGAGATGCGGGGCGGGTCGAAAAGAGCATCACCGGCATATCAACCTTCATCAATATCGTTGTATGGGCAGTAGGGTTCATCTTCATCATCGATAACATAGGATTTAACATATCCGCCATCGTGACCGGTCTCGGCATCGGTGGCGTTGCTATTGCCCTGGCATCACAGACGGTGCTGCACGATCTTTTCAGCTATTTCGTCATATTTTTTGATGAGCCGTTTAAGATTGGCGATTTTGTAATTGTCGATGACAAAATGGGAACAATTGAAAAGGTCGGAATCAAGACGACCAGGATCCAGAGCCTGAGCGGAGAGCAGATCGTCATTTCGAATACCGATCTCACTAACGGCAGGATCCATAACTACAAGAGAATGGAAAAGCGCCGGGTGGTGCAGACGATCGGCGTCACCTATCAGACGACTCCCGAACAGCTTGAAGCCATTCCGCGCGTTATCCGGGAGATCATAGAAACGACCGATGGGGTGCAGTTCGACCGGGCGCATTTCAAGGAATACGGTGATTCGGGCCTGATATTCGAGATCGTGTATTATATTTTAAGCGCAGACTATAATTATTACATGGATAAACAGCACAGTATCAATATGGAGATATTCAGGAAATTCAGCGAGATGAGTATAGTGTTTGCATATCCGACACGTACCATTTTTATCGAGAAAAATTAAGTGCCATATGGTCCGGTGGTTCATCCGATCCACTGTCAAGGAGAAATGCGTATGAAGATTTCATTCCGCGCAATCATATATTCAGCGCTCATTCTGGTGATTCCCCTCGCAGGGGCGGCGGGATGGGCGTCCGGATCCAGCCAGGACGACGTGTATCGCTCGATCATGGAGAAGAAGAGGATTCGCATTGGAATCTCAAAGGACTACGCGCCGCTGAATTTCAATGGGGGAGAGCGGGGCGTGGAAATCGAGATGGCGCGAGGTCTCGGGGAATTCATGGGCGTGCGGGTCGAGCTGGTGCCGCTTGAGGTGAGCCAATACGAAGGGGCGCTGGTGAAACGGACCGTTGACGTGGTCATAGGCGGGTATTCGCGCAATCTTGCCCGTGCCCGCACGGTATGGTTTTCAGAGCCGTATCTTAGCGTAACACCCGGTGTGTTAGCCGACATACGGGCCCTGCCGAAGACGAGTTTCGGCGACCGCTTTGAGCAGAAGCCGATCGCGACGATATGGGACTTGAAGCGGGTGCCCGGGTTTCGTTTCGCCGTGAAAAAGGGGAGCGCCTACGAGCACCTGCTTGAGACCGAATTTCCCGACATGCAGCGCACGGTTGTCGCCACGAACGAGGAGGGTATGGCCCTGTTAAACAAGCGAGAGGTGGACGGTTTCGTGCACGATTCGCTCTACCTCGAGTATTATTTTGCCACCAGCGCGCGTCTCAGGAATGCGTTTCTTCTGCTTTCCGGAGGGAGCCGCATCGAGAAAATCTGCGTCGGCCTGCCGTTCGGCGATACGGTGCTGAAAAACCAGGTCGACGTGTTCATACACGAAATAATCAGGCTCGGTCATATAGAAAAATGGCTCGAAGAGTTTTCGAAAAAGCAATAGGGTTGTTTTAGATGAAACGTTTTTTCTTCATCCTGCTGGTGGTGGCGGCGCCAGCGTGCCTTTATAGTTCGCCGCTCGGTTCGTACCTGGACAGGATCGACCTGTCAGGCTATTTCAGGCTGCGCATGTGGAACATCATCGGCAAGACCTATGTGCCGGACAAGCTGCCGTCACTGACGACGTACCGTAATATAAATTATATCGACCTCAATTTTCGAAACCGCATCAACCTGACGATCATTCCGGAGATCGAAGTCCGCACGGTATTTGACATAGAATCCTTTTTCGGCAAGGGAACCGCCTCGATCGATTCAGGCGCCGCGAGCTTCATTCCGCGCGACGTGTACGCGGTATTCAGGCCATTCGAGGGGTCGGAGCTGCTGATCGGGCTTGAGCCGTTCAGCCTTCCCGGCGGATACATACTCGCGCGCGACGCGACAGGTTTACAGTATTCACATTATTTTTCCGGCAGCAAGGCGAGCGTCTATGCCGCCTACATACGGGCCTTCGATAATGCGAATGACACCCTGGGGCAGGGGTCTGATACTCCACGCTACCAGTGGGACAACATACTCTATATAGGGTCTCGATTTTCCATTGGCTCGATCGTGACCGGAGAAGCCTATTATGTCTATGAGAATGACATGTTCGCGACTTCCCATTTTAATCTCGACGCGATGAACGTCCGTTACAATCCCTTTACCCGCTCATTCGAGTTCGACATGATTGATATCCTTGACGATCCGTCGGGCGACGGGAGGAAGTGCTCCCTGCACTGGATCGGCCTGCACGCCCGGGCAGTCACCGGCAACTGGTTCGTGCGCCTGGGGGGCATCTTCAATGTCGGGATACTGCGATCCCGCACGCGTTTCTATACGTACCGCCGGACACTGGTAAAGGCGGGACTGCTTGAGTTCGAAGCCGGCTATGACAACCGGGATATCGTGGTTTCGGTGATCGCCGAAGGCGCAACCGGGGATCCTGACAACCGGAACGCGGGCATCTCCTTTCAGGACATCAAGGGCTCCCATGATTTCTCGCTGATCGCGGTCGATTCAACCGGCGGGCTGGCTCTCAGGGGGAGCGGCGAGTCACAGTGGTACGGCCTGTACGGGTGCGGGCTGAATATTAAATATGCGCTGCTGGACACGCTCATTATTCAGCTCAAGCTGCTCCACTTCGGCACCACCAAAACGCTCTACTGGAGGGGCCATGGCACGACCTGGTTCGGCGACGAGATCGATCTCTCGGCCGAATTCAGCTTCCGCAACATACTTTCGGTCTTCTGCTCCGCGGGAGGCTTCCTGCCGCAGCGCGCGTACAACGCGCTTGACAGCATGAGCAACACCTATCGAAACGTTTTCCCGAGCTATCTCTATAGCACCTTCCTTTGGGACATCGATAACCACGCTTCCCGGAGCATGATATTTGAGGTTATGCTGGGGGTCAAGGTTACCTACGACTGACGTCTCACCCATTATCTGCTCAAATCAATTGCCGGTCAATCAGTACTGCAGGTTCATCAATCACCGGATGTGTGTTATTACACCGCCTTCACGAAACTTTTTATTGCGATTATTGAACGCGAACCTTCATCCATGTGGAAGGGATATAATTGTATCTGGTGGCGGGTGAGATCCTGAATTTAACAATACAATATTATATAGACAAAATAAAATCAAATAACCATTTATTATGTTTGACACTTTTTGTCCATGAGCGATTTTTGACGTATAGTGAATAATGTATCATGAGCTTCGACGCGATACAGTCAGGTGCGTTTCGCGAGATCCATCGCGCCTGCCACGATGTTTTTCGTAACGATATGACTATCCCTCTTTTTCTTGCTTTTATTAAAAGAAAAACGAGATAGCAACTCCGGATCTATGTTCGGGGATATATAAAAAAATTATAGTTAGTTGCATGTGAGGTGCATATGGCTCAATGTAAAGAAACATGTATGCCCGCGGTTTTTCAGAACCAGGCTGAAAAATACGGAAGCAAGGCCTGCGTGGCATACAAGAAGGATGGAACGTATGTCGACATCTCGTGGAAGGACATGAATGAGATGGTCCGCAATGCCGCATACTACCTGCTCTCTCGCGGAATCAAGAAGGGCGACAAGGTGGCGATCTTTTCTGAAAACCGCTACGAGTGGTGGATCGCCGATCTTGCGGTCCTGTCGATCGGTGCGGTGGATATACCTATCTACGCCACAAATTCATCTGATGAAGCGCAGTATATCCTTGCCGACTCTGATTCGCAGATCTGCTTCGTAAGCACGGGCAGCCACCTTGAACGGGTGATGAAGGCGTGGAATCGGCTGCCGAAGCTTAAAGAGGTGATTGTGTTTGATCGGGTTGATGTGAAAGATAAGAACGTCATTTCCATGGAGCAGGTCTACGGGACAGGAACAAAATACGCGAAAAAGGCTGATTTTGACAAGCGGCTGAAGGGGATTAAGCCTTCTGATCTGGCCACCCTGATCTATACCTCCGGGACGACCGGGAATCCAAAGGGAGTCATGCTCACGCACGGGAATTTTCTCGCCAACGTTAAGCAGAGCCTCGAGGATTTCCTGGGCATACTCACCGACCAGGATACCTTTCTTTCGTTCCTTCCTCTTTCGCACGCGCTTGAGAGGACAGTCGGATATTACGCTCCCGTGTATGCCGGTTCGCGCGTCGCGTTCGTCGTTGATGTTTCCAAGACCCTCCAGGAGAACATGGTGGAAATAAAGCCGGAAATTATCATCAGCGTGCCTCGCATATATGAAAGGGTCCATGCCGCCATCCTGTCGAAGTTCATGGATGAATCACCGGTGAAAAAGGCCATTTTCAACTGGGCACAGAGAATGTCGGAAAAGAACGTGGCCTATAATTGCACCAACAAGCCGCGCTCAGGCCTTTTCGCGATGCAATACAACCTGGCGGACAAGCTCGTTCTCTCAAAATTAAAGCAGGCTGTCGGGCTTGACCGGCTCAAGTTCGCCATTTCGGGCGGCGGGCCGCTCGGCGTATCGGACCTGAAGTTCTTTCTCGGCATGGACCTGAAGATCTACGAGGGTTTCGGGCTGACCGAAACCACCCCGGTTACCAACGTTAACAGGCCGAAGCTGATCAAGCCGGGCACGGTCGGTTCCGCGCTCAAGGATACGGTGGTTAAGATTTCGGACGAGGGTGAGATCCTCATCAAGGGTCCACAGGTGATGAAGGGATATTACAAAAATCCCGTTGCGACGAAAGAAGTTTTCACCAGGGACGGCTTCTTCAAGACCGGTGATATAGGCCTGATCGATGCGGACGGCTACCTGGCCATCACGGGCAGGATCAAGGACATCATTGTGACCTCGGGCGGGAAGAACATATCCCCGCAGAATATCGAAAATTCACTGAAAACCTCCCTGTTTGTTGAGCAGGTCGCAATTATCGGTGACAACAGGAAATACCTGTCGGCGCTGGTGGTTCCGGCCTTTCCGGAGCTCCAGAAGTGGGCGAAGAAAAACGGAGTATCGTTCAGCAGCCACGCGGACCTGATCGCCAGCGACAAGGTGTACGCCCTGTTTGACGCGGAGATAAAGGAGCACATGAAGAGCTATGCCCGCGTTGAGCAGATCCGCAAGTTCACGCTCCTCGACGCTGAATGGAGCCAGGCGGGCGGCGAGCTGACGCCGACACTCAAGGTGAAGCGGCCGGTCATCAGCAAGAAATACGAAAAAGAGATTGAGTCAATGTATATCGGCGCCAAGGACTGACGGCCGAAATGGAATTGAAGCAACAGGGGCCGCGCATGTAGCGCGGCCTTTTTTATTGTAAGGGGAGGGGATTGTATTGGAAACTTGATATGAACATCCCCGGGCGGTCTATATACTATTTGACAGGCGGCAGTTGAGAAGGTATAATCGTATTCACAAAGATTATTGTAATAGTTATAAAAAGATGCTGTTGTGAAAATGAATCTATTCGAAATCAGGGATGAATGCAGGAGACGGTTAAACAGGTACACCATCAAGGCATTCTCAATGCTACCCGATATTGATAAACCGCTTATACTGGATGCCGGGTGCGGCACCGGTGTTTCATCCCTGGCTCTCCTGGAAGTATGCAACGGCACCATGTACGCAGTTGATCCGGATCAGGCGAGCCTGGAATGGTTCAAAGAAAAGGCCGTATCATTGAATCTGAGGGACAGGATTACTATCATTCATGATACAATTCTAAAGCCCGCATTATTTGATTTTAATTTTGATGTTATTCTGGCTGAAGGGTTGTTGAATGTAATCGGCTTCGAAAACGGATTGAAGGCGCTCGTCGCCTACATGAAAAGCAACGGGTTCCTGCTGATCCATGATGAGTTAAAAAATGATGAAGAAAAAAGGAGATATTTTAAAAGCATTAATTTACAGTTGATGCAATCATTTGAATTGCATGAAGATGTATGGCTGAATGAATATTTCTATTGTCTTAAGTCGAAACTTGAATCGACCCGCAATCCACTGGCCGATGCTGAATTGAAGGAAGTCGAAGAGAATATACGACAGCCGGAGAATTTGCGGTCGATTTATTATATTTTGCAACATGTAAACTAGGTGGCTTTCGTTTTCCGGAGAGTCGTAATAATTAATTATCGCCGCCTTTTATTTATTGACCCGCGTTCCGCCTGCTGTCAGACTCCCCGCCATGGTTCTTCTCTCTCTTCAATCCGGAAGCAACGGCAACTGCATCTATGTCGAGGCAGGAGGCGTGAGGCTTCTCTTCGACGCGGGGATCAGCGGGAAACAGGCTGCGGAGCGTCTGCATCGTGCGGGACGTGACATCGCACAGGTGGATGCGCTGATTATATCACATGACCACACTGACCATGTCCGGTGTGCGGGCGTTTACCAGCGGAAGTTCGGGTTCCCCCTGTATTGCACCGAAGCCACGCTGCATGCAGCGCGATCGTCCTGCGAACTCGGGAGGCTGGACGAAGTGTGTCATTTCATGAGGGGAGAGACGCTTTGCTTTGGCAGGGTCCGGGTCGAGACCATACGCACGCCCCATGACGGGGCGGACGGCGTGGCGTTTATCGTTGATGACGGGGATTCGCGTCTCGGGATATTCACTGACCTGGGGCATCCTTTCGAGGAACTGAAAGGAGCGCTTTCATCAGTGGACGCTGCGCTTATTGAAAGCAATTATGATGCGGAGATGCTTCAGAGGGGCCCGTATCCGGCGTTCCTGAAAAAAAGGATCGCCGGTCCGGGCGGCCATATCTCCAACATCGAGTCCGCTGATCTCATCGCGCGCTGCGGCACACGGCTGCGCTGGGCCTGCCTGGGCCACCTGTCAGAGACGAATAACGCGCCGAAGCTCGCCCTCGGGACGCACCTGGCGGTCAACAGAGGTATGACATATCATGTCGCAGGTCGGTACGGTGCGGGAGAATGGCTGCTGGTTTAGAATATAACACGCATTATTTTCATTATTGTATTCAATCTACGAGATAAGACGCTTTCCTGTTAATTAATACCTTATTTTGTCGCAAATTAATTTTGCTTTTCATATCATAAATTATATTATTATATTAAATCATATTTATTAGATCCGAATAGCGAGTGCTGTAAAAAAAACAGACAACAGCTCTGAAGTAATTATTGTTTTCAGGGAAAAGGATGTTGTATAAACGACACTCAGATATACTAACAGAAAGCAGGCTGAATCTTTATAGAAAAGCAAGTCTGTTATGCGCTACCTGTATCTTATTTGCCGGTCTTGCATGGGGTCATGTAGCCACTGCTCATGTTGCTGATCCATCTGCCGTGCGTCAGATGGCGGAAAAGGAGGGGTGGCTGGATCCGGTAACCCGGCGTATGCTTAAAAACGTCAATGTGCTGGTAGTTCTGATTCTGATGGGACTTGCGACCGCAAGCTTTATTCTCTGGTATCGGCTGCGGGACAGGGTCGCAAAGCTGCAAGTAGCCAATCAAAAACTTTTTGATCAGGGCGAATTGCTGCGTCTTGCCACTGAAGCGACCCCGGTGGGGATATGGGATTTCTATCCTTCCCGGGGCATTGGATATTTCAGCGAGCAATGGTATAAAATGTTCGGGTATGAACCGATATCACGGGAGATACAGCTTTCAGAATGGAGAAAATTTGTACATCCCGATGATCTTGTCGCATCGGAACAGGCGTTCCTGGAGTATATACAAAATGGTGGCGGGCAATACGAGTCGGAATTTCGCGTCCGCAGGTCAGATGGAACCTGGTGCTGGGTTCTTGCCCGGGGGAGGGCAATTGAGTGGGACAATGCGGGATTGCCATCGCGCATCATCGGGCAGCATATGAATATTCAGAATATGAAGGACGCGCAGGATGACCTTGCGCAAAGCGAAGAGCGTTTCAGGAGGCTTTTTAACATGGCGCCGCTGCCCATGGTCAACTATGACCTTGACGGGAGGGTCATCGATGTTAACAATAGCTTTATCCGGATCATTGGATATTCAATTGATGATATTCCGACCATGGATACATGCTGGCGACTCGGGTTTCCTGACCGGGATTATCGCAGCAGTGTGATATCCTCTTGGCGTACAGCCGTTAAGAAAGCCACGGCAAACCGAACAAACATTGAACCATCTGAGTATCACGTGACCTGCAGGGATGGTACCGTGCGCATCATGATGATAGGCGCCTCACTGACATCCAGCAGTATAATTGTAAACTTTTTTGATATTACGGATATCAAGCGGGCGGAAGAGAAGATCATTGCTTCGCTTCAGGAAAAGGAGGTGCTTCTAAAAGAGATTCACCACAGGGTGAAAAACAATCTTCAGTTGATTATAAGCATCTTGAATCTTCAGGCTGATGAGAGGCAAAACGATGCGCTGATGGAAGGATTTCGCGAGGCAAAGAACAGAATTCTATCGATGGCCATTATTCATGAGCAATTGTATAAGTCAAATGACTTTTCACGTATTGACATGGTCTCTTATTTGCAATTTCTGACGGATGAATTGTGCAGATCTATTTCCATGCCCCCCGGCAGGGTGAATTCGTCTTATGACATGGAACCTACCAGTCTTGGTATCGATATCGCGATACCCTGCGGACTCATCGTCAATGAACTCGTGAGCAATGCCCTGAAACATGCGTTTTCCGAAATTGATGGAACCGGTGAAATCTCAATATTCATCCGTCACAATGATAATAATGAGATAGCGCTCACCATTTCAGATAACGGGATCGGACTGCCGGAAGATATTGACCCCGGGACCGTGAAAACGCTGGGACTCCATCTAGTGGGCGTGCTGATAAAGCAGATGCGGGGGCGGTATAGTATTGACCGCAGTGCCGGCACGCGCTGGGAAATACTCTTCCCCGGATCAATTTCCTGATTGTTTCAATTGGTAAAAGATGAACCCCTATCCATATCAGCCGATGGCCCGCACCTTCAGGTTTTTCAGGTGCAGCCATGTCCAGGCCCAGGAAAGGGGAAGGGCCAGAGCGTTTCCCGCCCCAAGACCGATGAACACCCCTGTCATCTTCATGCCAAAGACATGAACCAGCAGATATGCCGTGGGCACCGCGAGGAAGATCATCCTGATCAGGGTGATCAGGAGCGCGGGCAGGGGCCTTCCCGTGGCCTGGAACGTGGAGCCTGATATCATGGCCACGGACACGCCCAGGAAGGTGAAGGAGAGGGCGCGCACCTGTGACACGCTCCCTCGTATCACTGATTCGACGCTGGAGAAACCGTAGAAAATCCATTCGGCCGCCATGTTGTATACGATCGCCAGGACAAGCACCATGGCCAGTCCGAGGAGCATGTTTCGCGCGTATATGCTCCGCACCCGCGCCAGGTTGCCGCGGCCGTAATTTTGTCCCACCATGCTTATGGTCGCGCCGGAAATGGCGAAGGCGGGAATGAACAACACCTGGTCGGTCCTGCCGCAGAGCGCGAAGGAATTCATGGCGTCCTGCCCGATCGAGGAGACGATGTTGTTCAGGAACATGAAGGTCACGGACATGGCCGCCATCTGCAGGGACTGGACCGAGCCAACGCGTATGATCTCGCCTATGAGCCTGGCACTGGCCCGGGTAAGGTCCCAGTGTATCGGGATCGATGATTTCTTTTTCACGAAGATACTTATTACGTAGACGCCGGCAGAGGCGATACCGAGCGTGGTGGCGAGGCCGGCCCCGGCCACGCCCATGTCGAAATAGAATATGAGCACCGGGTCCAGGGCGATGTTCACCACCGCTGAGAGGACAGAAGCGGTGGCGATATACCTGGTGAGACCTTCGCCCTGCAGGACGCCGAGCAACACGTGGCCAAGCAGGAGCAGCCCCAATGCGGGCAGAATGAAGTAAAAGAACCTCATGCCGTGCCCGATGGCCTCTTCGGAAAGCTTTGAGCCGGCAAGGAAGTGAAGGATGTCGCCGCCAAAAACGTATCCGAGCGTCAGGGTGGCGACCGCGATGACGGCGGCGATGAGCAGGCCTGAATCGGCGGCGCGCTCCAGCGCCGGCTGGTTCCGTTCTCCTATGGCGCGCGCTACCAGGCTGCTTACTCCGATATTGATTCCCATTCCCAGTGCGAGGAAAAGGAAATATACGGGGAAGACCAGACCGGTCCCGCTGATGAGCGCCGTCGAGCCGCGGTCGATAAGCGTGATGAAATAGGTGTCTATCACGAGATACAGGAGACCGATAATGTTGCTTATGAAGAAGGGGATGGATAGCCTCAGAGCGAGCGGCAGTATGGGACCGTCGAACATCCCGTGAATCTCTTTTGCGCCCGGACTTTCCGCCTTTATGTAAATTTCATCATCCATGAGTGGTGTACATCCAATATCCATCAGGTGATTACGTCAAGAGATTATCTGATAATGTTTATTTGCCAGGACATGCGGGATTGTCATCATCCAATAGAGGGTAAGCGAGTAAAGAAAAAGCAGCATGGAACTTGCTGCTTTTTCTTCTTCATGATTGATGTCTGTAACCTGCTATAAATCTATCCGTTCACTTATCGTACGGCGCCTCTAATATGAGGCGCCGTATACAACCGAATTCAAAGCACTGCTACGCTCTGTGGTTAGTAGCGTCCCACATCCTCTGGCACGCGGGTGTTGATCAACTTTTTGCCAGGGGTCCAGCCGGCCGGAGCGGCCATTCCCTTGTTGCTGGCCACGGCCTGCATGGCCTGGATCTGGCGGATTAACTCGTTGACGGAGCGCCCCACCGGTCCGGTCAGTACCTCGACAGCCATGATAGTGCCCTGGGGATTGATGATGAATCTGCCCCGCTGGTTCAGTCCGGAACGCGGCTGCCAGACTCCGTACGCACGGGCGACCGCTCCAGAGGGATCGGCAGCCATGGGATACTGGACGTTTTTAACCGTGGGCGAGGTCCGTTTGAACATGATGTGGGAGAATACGGTGTCGGTGCTGATGGCGATGACTTCTACGTTCATTTTTTTCAGGGTCTCGTATTTATCCGCGACCGCGGACAGTTCGGTCGGTCAAACGAAGGTGAAGTCGGCCGGATAGAAGCAGACCACGCGCCATTTGCCTTCATAGTCTGACAGCTTTATGGTTTTTACCTGGTCGCCCACCACTGCCGGCAGCTCGAAGTTGGGGGCCTGGTCGCCCGGCAGGGGTACTGAGCTGATGGCCGGAGGACCACCCGCGACTGACTGAGCCGCTGCCGCCACTGCTGCTGCGGGTTTCTGCGCGTCCGGGGTGCCGCACGGCCCCAGAACCTGGGACATAGCCACAGGCGCAAGCGAGGCAACAAAGACAAGGATGGCTAATACAATTCCGAGTTTCTTCATAATACCTCCTCTGCTTATAATTTTGAGAAATTATGATCATTACATGAATGAGTGAGCACGTCAAGCCCTATTAACGGAAGTTGGTGAAAAAACAGGAAGTTTTTACTGCCATTAAATAGTGAAATAATGTCCAGTGGTATTTTTCATTGACAAATACAATGTTTGATAGAAAATCTTTTAATGTATAGCAGCCCAGTCTGGATTCCAGACTCATTTTTTCGTAAGGGTTGAAATACATATCTCATCAATTTGCGTAAAAAATGTGGGCAGCAGAGAAGACAAGGAAATATTCATCCAGCTCATTCGCTATTTGAAATCGATCGCCGATATTCCCGGAGATGAATTGGAGATTGTAAAAAAATATGTGCGTATTAAACATTTGAAAAAGGGTGAACTCTTCATCAAGGCAGGTGAAGTGCCTGACATAAGCGGTTTTATTTACAAGGGATTGATGAGGGTGTTCTATATCGATAAAAACGGCAGGGACTATACAAAGCTTTTCAATAAAGAATTTGATTTTATCACATCATATGCAGCCTTCATTGAACGGAGCGAATCCCATTTAAATGTCGAGGCCCTTGAAGACACTACCGCATTTGTAATCGATTATGACACGTTCAAGATGTTTATTGAGCGACATCCCTGCTGGCTTAAGATATATTCCAGATCGCTTGAAAAGTTTTATGTAATAAAAGAACGAAGGGAGGGGTATCTTCTCTGGTATAACGCAAAAGAACGTTACGACCAGTTTCTAAAAGACTTCCCCGGTCTTGAAAAGCGGGTCAAACAATACTATATTGCCTCGTATCTCGGAATATCACCGGTATCGTTAAGCAGGCTCCGGGCATCCTTTTTAAAAAAATCCACGTAAAACTGTAAGATCGTTTCAAGAATAATAAAATTTAGCTCATGATAATGCAATCAGCGCGCGTCTCGGATTCCATGGGTATGCGCCTCAGTGGCCCGTGGATTGCATGAGAATCTGCGAGTTCCAATTAATGCGGATATTTCAAAGAAATTAACCTATGTTAATGCATAAATCCTATCAATGGGATAAGATGAATTATAATGTCTGATGTTAGAAGCTGTTGAACCTGGTGATCTGCATCGATTGTCATCATCACACAATACTCGGGAATAATGCAACAGGATTATTATATTCAGACAGCTTGTACTTTTAGACGATACGAGCAAGAAATTTGCTCAGGATCTAATCATACCGCCCAGGAGGAGCATGATGAAAAAACCCAGAAGCCAGCCGTTATTTGACACAAGCGATTTCCCTATATGCGTTGCGCGCCATGGATGCATAGAAGGACTGGGCTTCGAGATGGAAGATTTGAAGCAGAAGCCGATCATAGGAATCGCCAATTCCCCGACCGATATAAACCCCGGACATATCCATCTTAAGAATATCGCAGAGAAGGTCAAGGAGGGGGTTTTTATGGGCGGCGGCATCCCGATGGAATTCAGCGTGCCCGCCCCGTGCGACGTTCTTACCGAGGGGAACAGCGGCATGCGCTTCATCCTGGCCCAGCGCGATCTTATCGCCGATATCATCGAGACCCATTGCCGCAGCATGCAGTACGATGCGCTCGTGATGGTCGCCAGCTGCGACAAGATCGTTCCCGGCATGGTCATGGCTGCGGCGCGGCTCAACCTGCCCGCCATATTCGTCACCGGCGGGCCCAGCGCCTTCAATATCAGGTTCAATCCAAGGCAGAAGGAGAAGAGGAGCATATCGAACCTGGATTATGAGGACGCACTCGGCAAGGCGGCGACCATTACCGTGGCCACCTGCGGCTCATGCGAGGTCATGGGAACGGCAAACACGATGCAAAGCGTCGTTGAAGCCATGGGCCTCACTATCCCGGGCTCATCCAGTGTCCCGGCCTACCATTCGAAGAAGCTCATGTTCGCCAGGAGCTCGGGTAAACGAATTGTCTCAATGGTTGAGGAAGAGCTGACGATACGGAAGCTTGTGAGCATGAAGTCCCTCGAGAATGCCCTCATGGTCGAACTCGCCATGGGAGGCTCTACGAACGCGGCCCTTCACATCCCGGCCATTGCGCACAATTTCGGGATCGAGTTCCCCCTTAGCAAGTTTAACGATTTCAGTAAGAAAATCCCCACGCTCTGCAAGCTGATGCCCAACGGCCCGGACGGGATGATCGATTTTTATATGGCAGGCGGCGTGCCTGCCGTTATAAAGGTCCTTTCAGATGACATTCACCTCGATGCGCAAACAGCGATCGGGATGTCATGGGCCGAGATGATGCCGTTTGTAAGCGTCAAGGATCCCGGTATAATACCCGATAAAACGAACCCTTTCTATCCAGAGGGCGGGACGGTTATTCTGTACGGAAACCTGGCGCCGGAGGGAGCGGTCGTCAAGCAGTCCGCTGTCGCCGGAGACATGCTGAAGTTCAAGGCCCGGGCGCGTGTGTTCGAATCGGAAGAAGATTGCCTGAAGTCTATCAGGGAAAAGGATATTCGCGAGAACGAGATTCTCGTCATCAGGAACGAGGGGCCAAAGGGCGGCCCCGGCATGCCTGAAACTCTTGCGGCAACAATGGGTCTTTCAGCCCTTGGCCTTAAAAAAGCAGCCATAATAACGGACGGCCGGTTCTCCGGAGGAACCGAGGGGCCGTGTATAGGACACGTGTCGCCGGAGGCGTACGACGGGGGACCGATCGCGCTGGTGAAGGACGGCGACGAGATAACCATTGACATTCCAGGCAGGAAGATCGAGCTCCATGTCTCCGATGAGGATCTGAAGAAGAGAAAGGCCGCATGGATACCGTTCAGACGGGAGCTGCCCGAAGGATTTATCCAGCGATATATTAGATATGTGTGCTCGGCATCGAAAGGCGCTGTTTTGTCATAAAAAGCTGTTACTCAATTGCATCGTCATGTGCCGAAAATTCGTGCCGGCCGTGCAGAACATTGACGTTCACGCATGTCTGGTCCCATTTGAATACAGAGGGGATTGAACATGACAGGGGGGAAGCTATGCAGAGGAAGATCTTTTACGGCTGGTGGATAGTCACAGGGGGGTATCCTCAATTTCACAGGCATCGGGATCGGGATTACCGGTAAACACTGCAATAATAATGAATGACGCGGAATATTGCATTATCATAAGTTCGAAGACTTCCTATCCTGTTATCACGGGAAGACAGTATTCGAACCAACTGATTGATGATATCCTGCTGGATTTCATGATCTGGATGGTGGAAGTATAAAAAATTAAAGAATCATCATTTATGTGATGCCGTATGTATTCTTTTTTTTAACTTTTTGTAGGAACTTTCATTGTCCCTTACGGGAAATCTGTGCTTCCCGACATACACGTATGATATTTTACCTTCATCCATCATTTGGTGCACTCGCTGTCTGGTCACAGAGAGCTTCTTCGCAACCGAATCAACATCAATTAGTTCAGAGGCGACGACGCGTTTTGAGTCCTGACGCGCTTTTTCATCAGTCAGCTTCGATGTTATGATTTTACTCGATTTAATGCTATATATCCCTTCACCGCAGGCAGAGCAGAAATATCCGTCAAGGTTGGGGACGGTTATCGGTTCATATCCGGGGTTGCGGTATGTTTCCGACATGCCTTTTTTGTATTTCATGGATCCTTTCGACCCACAGGCAGGGCAATCAATCCATTTTTTTTCTTTCATGTCATTTCTCCTTGAATGAGATTATCACTGTTTCATCATCAATAATTTGCAGCTTAATATAAGCAATTTTTGTTATTATCTTTTTATGATAAACATCCTGCCACAAGGTTGTATCAAAATGGCTAGTCATTGACTTGTATAAGTCCGATGCCTCAAGCCTGAGCACCCATTCGGCAAGTTCTTCTGATAATAATGAAAAATCCTCGAAGGCGCTTTTCATGGCTGAAGCGGTAATACGATATCGACCCTCTTTGACCAGGACCTTTACCCGCAACAGCGAATAATGTGCTTTGAGTTTATCCATTTTTAATATCTTTACAATGTCAAGATATTAAAAATATACAGAAAGGTCAATAGAAAAATGCTTGATGTGTATGGCTTTAAAGGAGTTCGAGTTTTATCGTGATGCTGCGGGAAGACAGTATTCGAACCAGGTTATAGATGATATCATGCTGGATTTCATGATTTGGATTGTGGATTCACACCTCACAGCAGTAATCAGATAGAGGCTTGACGCGGGGTTTATGCTGCTTTGCTTCCCAGAGTGACAGCCTATTCTGCATTTCCAGCCAGCTTTCCGGAGTAGTACCGGTGGCTTCGCCTATCCTGACGGCCATTTCGGGCGTTAATGCACAATGACCATGCACCAGTTCTGATAATGTTTTCCTGGATATACCCATACACTCAGATGCCTTGGTGATGGTTAGATTAAGAGGCTTGATAACATCTTCAAGAAGCACGATCCCCGGATGCACAGGTTTTCTTTTTGTTATATTCATGATATTAATCCTTGTTGAGTTCAATGATAATCAATGTAATCAACGACAATCGCATCTTCTCCCTCAAATCTAAATGTTATTCTCCAGTTGCCCCTAACGCTTACAGCCCAGGTACCTGCCTTATTGCCGGATAGTTCATGCAATTTATAGCCTGGCAGATTCATGTCGTTCGGTTTTTTGGCTGCTGCCAGCCTGTCCAGAATACGTTCGAGTTTCGATGCATGATCGGGCTGGATTCCTTTTTTGCTGCCAGTATTAAAGAATTGCTCCAGCCCTTTGTATTTAAAACTCTTTATCACAAAACCATTGCAACCCCATGGGTTACAATAATCAAGAGAAAAATCTAGATTTCTTTAAATTATGATAGATGCAGGTTGTGAAATTCGAGTCTTATCGTAATGCCAGGGGAAGACAGTATTCGAACCAATTCATAGATGATATCCTGCTGGATTTCATGATCTGGATGGTGGAAATGTGGTAACAGATGGATTTCCAATTATGTTTCCCCAGAATAATTTAGAATATAATCATTTAATAAAATGTGACTACAAATTTATTTTATAGTAATTGCATCTCCCATAAGTCGAATAAGCAAGTTTTAATTCTATCACTCCTTTTTTGATTAAATATTTCATGAAATCAATGTACTTCGTGCTGCTTTTATTGGCATAGTTGATCGATCTCAATATCTTCCGCATGGCCAGCTTTTCCTCATCGGTAACAGTCTTTTTCAGAACATATCTCTTGCTTGTACGATCAAGATAATATGAGTTCAGAAATAGCTCTCTATCAGTATCACTTTCAAGCTTTGCGATTATATCCTGTTTAAATCGATCAACAGGTTTCCTGGCAGGGATGTCGCATGACACCCAGCGGCCCAGGAGAACAGTTGGCAGGGGGATGAAATTGTTGAACACGTGCACAGAAAGGTCCCAGTATAGAGCTTCCATGGCCATTATTTGTTCAAAAGGAAGGTGTCGCAGGTATAGCTTCCATGTTGCCATTTCCAAAAGAAAAATCCGCAATTTCAATTTTCTGTTTTTCGAGAAGCTGGATTCCTCAACCAATTGATCTATTCGTTCAAGAGTCTTTTCGTTAAGCTTAATGAAGCCTTTCCTTATGCCAGATCGAAAATTCATCCTGTTGACCTGCTTCAGGATGCGTTTCCTGCGATCGGATCTCTCTTCTTCTGGAAGTTTTCTACCTTTTGGCGAAAACCACATCTGAATCGCAAGATCCATTGACTCCGAGCTGATTTTACCCTGGTTTTCAGTTATAAAATCCTGTTTATTCCCAAAGGCTATTTTGGCTAATGTTTTGTATGCTCGTTTATCCAGTAGTTATATCCCCACAGATAAAATAAGAACTGCTCCCGTGTCACAGCTGTTGAAATCTAAAATGAGAGCAGTCCCGGCTGTGCAGCCTGCCGGTTTTTAATGAGACCGGTAGAACTCATTCAGTTTTGCCCGGACTGTACCGTTTGCACTCCTGTGCGACTCCTTAACAAACACCGGTGTTTGTTGCAGAATGAACGTTTTACGATCTTCTGCATTATGATTCAATAGTAACGTTGGAATAAATTTTCGTCAATAAGCAGGATGCCGATTTAACTGGAGATGGATTGAAATAACTGAAGAAAAAATGATTCACTCTGAAAAATGAACCCTTTTGAATCTCAATAAAATTTCTTATCATCTTCTTCTAACTTCATGGAGGATCCTGCAGGTAATGCAATGGGCATGAAGTGGGAAAAATGTTAAAAGGATTTTTGAAAATTACTAATAAATAAGGATGCGGTTTGTTTCGCAGCCTAATTTATATTAAAAGGGGGCCACCATTATGGCACGTATTAAAATTCAAAAATGGTCAGAAATCGAGATGGATTATCTCAAGGGAATGGACCTGGAGCAAATATCCGGGAAATACGGAGTGTCAATTAACACTCTAAAAAGCAGAATCCGCCGAGGCAACTGGAAACAGAAAAAAGAACTGTTGAAAGAGGAGGTGAAGCGTGGGATTATCGAAGAAATGATTCAGGAGGGAAAACAGCCTCTGCTTGTGGCCCAGGAAGAATGGCGGCAGGCATCATTAAAAATGTACCAGGAGTTGATTGATAAAGTAAAAGAATCGAATGAAATAGAAGAAATTAATACCTTATTAATTCAATTCATGACATTTTGCAAGATGAATGAGGTTGTTTATCAACCGGAAAATCCGGAAGCAGTGTATGTTGTTCGGTAATTAAGAAGCATTGTTGATACGATGCAGGCAGCCCGGTTCACCCGGGCCCTGCATCGAAATATATTAAGCATAAGGGAGCGCCGAGGAGGCGCGGGGCGCGGCATGGGGGAGGGGGCGGAAAAAGCCCGCGAGCAGCCGGGATGCGAATAATGTATGCCTGGATTAAAAAAGACTTATAACGGGAATAAGGCCAACGGGCATTTTTAACCTTTTAAAGGGGCGGGAGGCTTTAATATTCAGGAAACTGATACACTATGAGATCCAGTAAAAGAGACCTAATGTGCTTTATCTGAAGGTGCCCCCTCTCAAATTGAGCCTCCTTCCAGCAGAAAAAGCACTGGACAGAGGCTTAAAATTTTTCCATCAGGAGTTCTCCGGAGATTGACCGCCATCAAATCGATACAGTATTGAAAAATCGACAAATCTGTCAAATCCATGCCCGTATATGATATAATTCTTCTGGAAAAGCCCACCCAGCCTAAACGCAATACCGCCTACGGCCGCAGAATATTTTAATCCTCCGCTTAAGGACAGTATGACATTTTTTGTGGTTATGATATTGATTCCGAGTACAAGTCCAAGGTGTAAAGACCCCATGTTGTATTTCGCAACATTATACCATGTTTTCAATATATATCCCATCAATGGTACTGCGGCCACAAAAGCCGTATTACCGTAATGCGCATCGCATATATTATATCGTGTTTTGCCGAAAATGTAATGCACGCCCACCTGTGGTCCCAGCCACAGGTCCAGATAATTCTTTTTTAACAATGAAAAACAGAATGTATTGTCGAAATTGAAGCGTGAGAGCTTTTGAGTATAGCCTGCATTAATTGCATAATAATCCAGTGTGAGATTAAAGCGATGGGTATAGTTTTTATAAGGCGTCCGGTAATCCACGACCAGGCCACCGCCGGTATTCAACATGTATGCGTAATCTTTATCATGCGATTCTCTGTGAAACGGGTTTTCACCATACCAGATCATTTCTCCGCTGCCCGCAGTCATTGATACCCCAATATCGAGAGCCTGTGCGGACACGCCTGACATAACCGCTATTATTAATGCCACAATTAAACACGTCTGTTTCATGATACCCCCCCCCGGAGATTTCGGTTGATATAAAATAATAAAACATTGGTTAGCAATTTAGTAAAACATAACTGTGCCAGTACCGGAAAATGTCAACAATAAAAACCACACAACATGCTCAATAGCATCATGAATAGCCGCTGAGTCTATCCTGCGGAACGGGCACACCCATATTTATCCACATCCATCCCTTGTCCAGGAGTCTGATGTTCGGCGGTGTTCTTTGATTATCAACGGTATATTGAAATATTGTTCTTTCCATAGAAAGTCATAGGATTTATTATCTGAATTTGTGCAATTTTTTTTATGGGTTTATAAGCCTCCAGCAGGCGTTAGCCGCCATTCCCATAGTATCGCATTGATGCATGATGCTGATTTTTTAAAAAAATTTTGTCATTTATTACTGAATCTCTACACTACATTAACGAGAGGCTGGCCTGTTCCAAGGACAAAAAATATGATGTTATTTTATGGTATGTAAACAGCGTTTACTCGTTAGATTTGTTGCGATACTGGATTTCCAAAGGGGTCATAAGGGGCAAGGACATACAGTGTTCCCCCACATGGCTTTTCCTGCGAACGCGAAATTCAGTTTCGCAGTAAGTCCATTAATAATGTATTGACACTAACATGCAGTAAATGAAGATTGTATGCGGGTGACAGCATTGTTTAGCAGATAAAAATAAAGATATACGCGGCGGGCTGCGCCTGCCGAATCATTACGCCATCGAGATAGATATAAGCAGGGCCGGCATAATGGATATTGACCGGTTGTAATACAACTACGCCCTTTTGGGTTTAAATTCTGGTTATCGCAATGATCTTTTCAAAACAGAGTACCTGTTTAATGTCATTAATCTTCACGGCTGTACTGGTATCCGGAGGGTCGGCCCATGCCCTTGCCCATGGAGCAAAGAAAGAATCAACTCCTCAATCTCAAGACAGGACCCTGGTTCGGACCCTTATTCTGGACCTCAGGCCCGTTAATTGTCCTGAGGCCATCAGCACCATGATTAACGACAGCATTCGCGCCCGCATGAAGAGAATCCCCTATTGTTATCCCGTACCGGATGAGGAAATCCGAAACAAGGGCATTGACGGCATATTAGGCTGCCGTGACCGTGACTGCGCGGTCAAATACGCCAGGCAGCTCGATTGCAAAAAAGTAATAATCGGCTCGGTAATCAGGCTCGCCAGGTCAAAAAAGGAACAGCTGGGTACAGAAGGCGAATACAAATACATCTATGAAGTCAAGCCGTACGATGAGTTCATCATAAAGATTGATTTGATCGATGTTCCCGACGGCTCGATTGACGTGAAATTCAGGGAGAAAGCGAAAAAGAACGAGATCAACGCCAGGCTGGATCTGCTCCCGGTCAGATTGCGAGGATATTTCGCGCCCATACCTCCTCCAGAGCCACCCCGTTTAACGCCCTGGATCGGTGTATCGCCGTCGTGTATTATTCCTCTCGGCAAATTCGCGAAGATCATCGGAGCGGCGGGTGGAGTAACGCTTGATGTCGGTCTCAGGCATATCGTGCTCCCCAACATCTATGCGAAGCTCTCGGGCAGCTACTACTTTGCTGCCTGGAAAAAAAACAATGTGCGCAGCTATCAATCAGGACAATTGTCCATCCTGGGGGGATATGCCATTCAATAGAGTTATGTTGTCGTTAAATCAAATATCAAAAGGGTTAATCTTGTTTTTCTTACAATAAAAAACACAATTTTTTATTACATCTCCCTTATGGACTTTCCGCTTTAACTTTTGCTGTAAAAAATTTACGAAATCATCGACTGCCAGGTCTTCTTCCGGGGTGAATTTGACATTGGGCCGCACGACGCTACTGTATTGGTTCTTTTTCTCGGCCATGAAAATTATTATAAATCAATAATTGTATATGTCAATCTTTTAGACGTTTTGGTTCGAAAAAAGTACTTGACACAAAGACGTCTAAGTGTTATATTCTATGTATCAGGAATCGGAAAAAATGTGAAAGATAACAACGAAAATAAGCCCATTGATGCCTCAAAACAGCCTGTTTTACAAAATATACCAAAGACCCAGGCCCAGGAATTCATGGAGTATTTCTCCAGGCTTGATCCGGACACAAGGGAACGCTATATAAAGGCCATCCTTAAATTATACTATATTTTACGCGATGAAAAATAACATCAAACATTCTATCGAGCTTTTTCATAGCATTGAGCAAGGACTCGAGATGTCCCGGGAGCTCTCCCTGCCGTCGGCCTTCGCCTATGACCGGGTCAGCACCAACGAGCAGGCCGATGGCCTGAACCTGGAATACCAGAGCCAGGGAGCGGCAAAGTATGCGCAAGACCATAATCTCCATATAGTCCATTATTTTACGATTGCTGAAAGCGCCTCGAAGGAAGGGCGGCGGGTATTCAACGAGATGATCGACATGGCTCTGCGATTTGATGTAAAGCATCTCATTTTCAAGTCAACGGACAGAATGTCGCGCAATTACCAGGACCTTGCCCGGATCATCGACCTGATCGAGCGTCAAAATTTTGCCATACATTTTTACCAGACCAACAAGGTCATCACCAGGGAGTCTTCCCATGATGAAAAATTCATCATCGGGATCGAGCAGGCTGTGGCAAAGCACCTTTCTGACAAGATTAGTCATGATATACGGAACGTGAACAAGTACAAGGTCCAGAAAGGCATCTATTGCGGTCAGGCGCCCTATGGATACAGGTATGACAGGCAGCAGAAAAGGTTTGTCATCGATAAAAATACCGAGTACATCCTTCGGTTCATTTTTGATGAATTTGACACAGGCAGATACAGTATAGAGACATTGCGTGAACTCCTCAACAGGAAGAAGATTGCCGCTGCCAAGGGAGGCGAGTGGTCAAAATCAAGCGTATATCAAACATTGAAAAACCCTTTCTATCATGGGGAATTCATCCATGACGGCAAGATTATGAAAGGAAATCATGAGACCTATTATGACCGCGAGCGGTTTGAAGAGCGGATTAAAAGGATCGAAGGAAATTGCGTCACCGATAAGCGCTACAAGGTACAAGCACCACTGAAAAAGTTCATCGTTTGTGAATGTGGGAAGTTCATGTCACCAGATATCAAAAAGAAACAGTACCTGTATTATATTCATAAATGTCCTCATTGCGATATGCGGCAGATATCTGTTTCAGAAGAGGATATTTTCAGCAAAATTGACAAAGAGGTTGAGAAGGTTAGTTTTTCGAACGAATTATCGGCATTACTATAGTCACTTTTCGGAGGGGCCATCATCCGGCACCAGAAGGATCGCAATAAGGATGTTGCAGTACTCAGTCGAAGAATAACCAACCTGGAAATCAAGAAGAACAAGCTGTATGACTTATACCTGGAGGACGACTATTTTACCAGGGATGATCTTAAACGCAAACTTGTAGAAATCGACAAGTTGATCCATTCGTTAAAGACTCATTATAAGTCTCTATCGTTTGACAAGGAAAAGCTTCAGATTGAGGTAAATAATGTCATCGATACATTTAATAGGTTACCGGCATTGTATGAGTCGGCTGATCATGATAAAAAGGCCCAGATATTAAAAGAGATGGCTGAATGTGTTGTTGTCAATAAAGAGGCTGTGGGAATCCAATGGAAAAAGCCCTATGTCTTTTTGATGAAAGAACCTATACTGGCCATGAACGAACAGGTAGAAATTCAACCGGGAGTTAAGCTGCCGGATAATGATCCCGCCCTCACCAAGACTGCGAAGCGGTCCCATAAAAACAAAAAGGACGTTCTCGAGAGTTCGAAAACGTCCCATCCTGCTCCCCCGGTAGGACTCGAACCTACGACCCAGTGGTTAACAGCCACTTGCTCTACCGACTGAGCTACAGGGGAATATTAATAACAGGTAAATTGATTGCCTGCCGGATTGGTGTCAATTATTTTTTCAAAAATTTTAGCAGTACCGCCATTTTTTATCTTGATAATTTATTATGTCTCGGCAATACTATAAACATACTAAAAGCTGTCGATTAAAAATTTAGCCGTGTTAAATTAATGTATAATTCTGGCGAATAATGCATATGGATCTAGCTGATCAGATTAAAACGCTGGCGCGGGAAAAAAACGCGATAATATTAGCCCACAATTACCAGATCCCTGAAATCCAGGACGTGGCGGATTTCAGCGGCGATTCGCTCGAGCTGGCGCAGATCGCCTCAAAGAACGACGCGCGCATGATCGCTTTCTGCGGAGTTCATTTCATGGCTGAATCGGCCGCAATCCTGTCGCCGCAGAAAAAGGTGATTATCCCCGATCCCACGGCAGGGTGCCCCATGGCTGACATGGTGGACGCTGATGACGTTATCGAGATGAAAAAACAGAACCCGGGCGCCATGGTGGTGACCTACATCAATTCAACAGCGTCGGTCAAGGCTCAATCGGATGTCATATGCACTTCTTCCAACGCGCTTAAGATTGTTGAGCGTGTGGAAGCGGACACCGTTTTGTTCTTTCCGGACCGGAACCTGGGAAGCTACGTGCAGCGGTTCACGAAAAAGAAGATCATTACCTGGAACGGGTTCTGTCCCACTCATGAGCGGTTCACCACGGAAGATCTGACGGCAATCAAGAAAAAGCATCCGGACGCGCTCGTGATGGTGCATCCGGAGTGCAGGCCGGACGTGATCGATATGGCGGACGAGGTTTTTTCAACAGGCCAGATGGTGAAATTCGTGAAATCAACGAACAGTAAAAAGATAATCGTGGGAACGGAAACAGATATGATACACCGACTTAAGCAGGTAGCGCCGCATATTGAATATATACCTGCATCTGATTCCTTCATCTGCCCGAACATGAAAAAAATAAACCTGTCAGTATTGCTCGGGGGCCTCCGGGACGAGGAGACCGTTGTGACGGTGCCTCAGGACGTGCGCGAAGGCGCCCGGAAGGCTCTTCAGCGCATGCTTGACCTGTCATATTGATGGAACGTGCAATGCCGGAATCCAGGCTCCACCCTGAAAACGATGAAGACCGCGAAAAGGATGTCGCGCGGGACACTATTCCGCCGCCGGAGACGTTTGCTGAAGACAGCCCCGAGGCCATTGCTGATTCATTCGAAGAAGACACGAGAAAGCAGCTGAATCTTCTTCGGGAGCGCACCTTCAATCCTGAACTCAGGAACCTGGTGGATCGGATAAGGGAAAACGAGCCCCTGGCTGACAGTGACGTACTCCGCGGCGAGGACATGGAATCCCTGGCGGATGAGCAGCTTGAGCTGAAGCTCTACCGGCTCTACTACCGGGCACGGAGCATCCGCGAAAACGGAGAGATAAACATCGCGTTCAATCCCTTCGACCTGCGCGGCGATTCCGAGGATGTTTCGGTCCAGTACTCGCTGGCGTCCTATATCGTGGAAAGAATGCGGTCGCTTTCCTTTTCGCCCTTCGCGCTCCTTTCGTATAACATAACCCTGAAGGCGTTCTCGCCCACGGTCCACACGCTTGATCGCTACAGCGTTGAGAATATCTCCATCAGCCTGCGTGACGAGCTGTTCAGGGAGATCTCCTCTCAGCCCGAAGGGCTCATCATTGACGAGGAGCGGATCCATTACGATCCCTTCCTGGCAAAGCTCTTTTCACAAAAGACCGGGGAGGCGCCCCGACCTGTCTATTTTAACATGCTGAGCTGCATTACGTCAAATGTCGTGAATGAGCTTCCCATTGAGGGGACCGGCAGCGTGACCCCTTTTCTGCCATCGGCCATCCTGATGATAGAGCTGAACGAACAGACTGCCTTCTCGGAGCCGGCAGCAATAACCGCAGTCGTCAGGCAGATCCTTTCGCTGCCTTTTTTCATCCTCAACGACTACCAATCGCTGGTATTTTCCGCGCAGAGCTACGAGGACCTGGAATACGTCTACAACGTGCTCGATTATTTGTTCACCGTGTTTCTCCTCCGCAAGGACCGCTCCGGCATCATACTCAGATCGTCGATAAAGGAAAGCCCCAACATGCCGTTCCTCATCAAATATATCATATCCAAATTGAGCCACCGGCTCTTATCCGACTCCGCTATCGTCCATATAATTAAAGATCGCCTGATAATAATGACCCACAATGACATGGTCGAACAGATACAGAGCCTTATATTCGATTATAACAGGCTTTTCAACGATCAATTCACCATTATCGAATTTAAGTCTAAGGATTTCGAGGACTCGGTTGATATAATCCAGAAGTTCATACTCACCAGCTGACAGGCACGGCAGGGCATGCGATAATGAAACCGGGATCCATCATCATTCATACATGCCTGCTGGTGGCACTGTTCGCCCCCTGCGGCGCGCGCGCCGCAGGCACGGTTGGCACTTCCGGCGCCACGTTTCTCGAGTTCGCTGTCGGAAGCCGCGCCCTCGGCATGGGGGAGGCGTTCACCGCCGAGGTCGAAGACCTGAGCTCCATCTATTTCAATCCCGCCGGGCTCGGTTCCCTGAAATATCCCCAGCTGTCGGTATTTCATCACGAGTTGATCGAGGACTCGCGCCTTGAAAACCTGACCCTATCCTATCCGGTCAAGCGGGGCTTTCTTGCAGTGGCAAACACCATATTCTGGGTGCCTCCCTTTGACAGGGTAGACATCAACGGGCTGCGCGTCGGCGAGGTGCAGTTCTATAACGGCTGTCTCACCGTGGGGTACGGGTACGATTTCAGCTATCTGTACGTGGGCGCCACGGCGAAGTACATCTACCAGAGGATCGACACGAAAATGGTCCACGCCTTTGCCGTGGATGTGGGTCTCCTGAAGGGGTTCCGGATGTGGACTCCGTTCGACGCGCCGCTGCGGAATTTCCATATCGGCGTCTCTGTCCTTAACCTGGGGACCAAGGTCATGGACAGCCAGCTTCCCCGGCATATCCGCCTCGGCTTTTCATACAAACCGCTCACCTGGATGGGCATCAATATCGACATGATCGAAAATTGCATCGATGCGGACGACCTGATAGACTTTACCCATGGCTTTAACGAGAGCTTCAGGCTGAACCTCGGCCTCGAGCTCTCGTATCTTGACCTGCTGTACGTGCGGGGCGGTTGGCGTTTTAATGACACCGGCACATATACCGTCGGGCTTGGCTTCAACTACGTAATAAAGAACGTATCGTTCACCATTGATGCGTCTTTCGCTGACGGAGGCGAATTCACACCTACCTATTCTTTCAATATTTCATTCAAGCTGATACCCAGGGTCGTCACCCTCGACGACAGAAAGACAGCGGAAAGCCACTACAAGAACGGGATCAGGGCCTACGTGGGGGACGATATCGAAGGCGCGATCCAGGAGTTCAAGAAGGCCCGGGATTACAATCCCTATCACAAGAGCATCGATAAAAAGATTGACGATCTCGAGGAGATTCTCGATCTTCGGAAGAGGAACCTCGTCGAGGATGAAAAAGAACAGCAGAGTAACAGGGCAAGGTAAGACATGAGGAACGGTCGACGGTCAGCCGCTCATGCGGTTCGTATTATCCTTCCTGCGGCGGTGCTGATCATCACGCTCGCTTCAGCCTCGCTTTGTGCTCGCGGCGGCCCGTGTATTCTGCGCATACTCAATTCAGACGGCAATGCTGTTTCCCTGACGGTTGAAATCGCGGATACCGAGCGCCGGCGGCAGACCGGGCTCATGCACCGGAAAACAATGCCACGCGAGCACGGGATGCTGTTCGTTTTCCCCCGCGAGCAGAAGATGAATTTCTGGATGAAAAACACGTATATTCCCCTCAGTATTGCGTATATAGACAGTAACGGCGTCATCAGGGAGATATACGACATGAAACCGCTCGATACCTCGGTGACGTACCCTTCTGCCTTGCCCGCGCTCTACGCGCTCGAGGTGAACCGCGGATGGTTCAGGTTGAATAATATATCCACTGGCTGCAGAATAGTTCTCGATGGATGCGTCGGTAAATAGAATCCCATCCTCGAAAGATGAACGCGCCCTGCTGTTCGGTGTCCGTATGCGCGGTACAGATGCGCGGCATGTTGAGGCGTCGCTGGACGAGCTCGAGCTTCTGGTGACGACCGC
The DNA here is from genome assembly GCA_016928865.1 of Spirochaetota bacterium. Classification (GTDB taxonomy): domain Bacteria; phylum Spirochaetota; class UBA4802; order UBA4802; family UBA5550; genus RBG-16-49-21. The sequence goes on along the minus strand of JAFGJX010000016.1, from coordinate 2,865 downwards.
GGGCGCGGTCGTCGTCGACCGCCATATCGTGACCCGTGAATCCATCGATGCCTCTTTCATCGTGGGGAAGGGGTACCTCGATGTTATTGCTGAAATGATACGGGACCGTGATATTCGCCTCATCGTGTTTGACCTGAACGGCATACGGCCGGCCCAGGTGCGGAACCTTGAGGACAGGCTGAAGTGCCGGGTCGTTGGCCGCACGGAAATTATCATGGAGATATTCGCGCGCCGGGCGAGGAGCGCGGAAGCGAAGATCCAGGTTGAGATGGCCCAGCTCAAGTACATCCTGCCGCGTCTGAAAGGCCTGGGCGGCGTCCTGTCCCGCCTCGGGGGCGGCATCGGGACACGGGGGCCCGGGGAAAAGATGCTTGAGACCGACCGGCGCCATGTCCTCCGGAGAATCAAGACGCTCAACCAGAAGCTCGAAAGGATCAAGAAGCACCGGGACACCGCGCGCAAGGGCCGCCGCAACGAGATTGTAGTCGCGGTAGTAGGGTACACGAACGCTGGAAAATCGACCCTGATCAACTGTCTCGCGCACGATGACCTGTTTGTCGAAGACCGGCTGTTCGCGACCCTGGATTCCTATACCCGCGCCGTGTATCTCGCCGATGGTAAAAAGTGCCTTATGGTCGACACCGTCGGTTTTATCAGGAACCTGCCATCGAGCCTCATAGAATCGTTCAGGTCGACCCTTGAGGAGATACGCAACGCTGATTTCCTGATTCATGTCATAGACATATCATCGCCCGATATCGAGTCGAACAGGAATACCGTGCAACAGGAGCTGCACGATCTGGGGTGTGCGGACAAGAAGACGATCCTCTTTTTTAACAAGGCCGACCTCCTGCATGATGAGGCCACGTTGAACCGTGTTATCGGCCACTACCCGGATGCCGTTATCGGGTCTGCCGCGCTCGGTACCGGCCTTGACGAATTGAAGCTGAAAACGCTCCAGATCTGTGACGCATCAGGCGCGGCAGATTTATTATTGACGGAATAATTTTATGTACATTTAATATCCGAAAAAATAAGAATAGTAACATCAGATCACTCAGCTGTACTGATAATGCGACAATTCCATGCGCGAATCGATAAGGATGGCATCATGATTGATAAAATATTAAGCCTCTTCTTCGGCACCAAGCACGAGCGGGACGTCAAGAAGCTGTGGCCGCTGGTCCATAAAATAAACGCTCTCGAACCTGACATGCAGAAGCTCTCCAACGACGAAATGCGGTCGATGACATCGGCATTCCGTCAGCGGCTCGAAAAGGGCGAGAGCCTGGACAGCCTGCTTCCCGAGGCGTTCGCCCTGGTCAGGGAGGCGTCGGTGCGGACCCTGGGTATGCGCCACTTCGACGTGCAGCTCATGGGCGGCGTAGTGCTTCACCAGGGCAGGATTACGGAGATGAAGACCGGGGAGGGCAAGACCCTGGTTGCGACCCTGCCGGTATACCTGAACGCGCTCTCCGGACGCGGGGTCCACGTGGTGACCGTCAACGATTATCTGGCGCGACGGGACGCGGAATGGATGGGAACCATCTACAAGTTTCTCGGACTCGAAGTGGGCGTCATCCAGCACGATCTTACGCCCCCGCAGCGCCAGGTCGCGTACCGGAGCGATGTCACCTATGGAACAAACAACGAATTCGGCTTCGACTACCTCAGGGACAACATGGTGGAGCACCAGAGCCTCCGCGTCCAGCGAGAGCTCAATTACGCGATCGTCGACGAGGTCGACTCGATCCTGATCGACGAGGCCCGGACGCCCCTCATCATATCCGGATCGACCGAGGAATCGACTAAGAAGTACTACCTCATCAACAAGATCATACTGAACCTGAAAGAGGCCGCCGACTACGAGGTGAACGAGAAGGACCGCCACGTGACCCTGACCGAGGACGGCGTTCGGCACGTGGAGCGGCTTCTCAAGATCGACAACCTCTACGACAACAGGCATATAGACACCGTGCACCACGTGAACCAGGCGCTGAAGGCGCATACCCTGTTCAATATTGACGAGGACTACATCGTCAAGGACGGGCAGGTCATCATCGTGGATGAGTTCACGGGACGCCTGATGCCGGGCCGGCGCTATTCCGACGGTCTGCACCAGGCACTGGAGGCGAAGGAAAACGTCACCATCGCGCGCGAGAGCCAGACACTGGCGACCGTAACGTTCCAGAACTTTTTCCGGATGTACAACAAGCTCGGCGGCATGACCGGAACCGCGGACACCGAGGCGGTCGAGTTCCAGAAGATATACAAGCTTGACGTGGTGGTCATTCCAACCAACATGCCGATGGTCCGGCGCGACTACCCGGACAAGGTATACCGGACCGAGAAGGAAAAATTCGACGCGATCGTCGCCGAGATCCGCGAGCTCAACGCCAAGAGCCAGCCGATTCTCGTGGGCACCATCTCAATAGAGAAATCCGAGAAGCTGTCCCGCATACTCCAGTCGAAGGGAATCATGCACAACGTGCTGAACGCCAAGTTTCACGAGCAGGAGGCGCGCATCATCGCCGAGGCGGGCAGGCCGGACGCGGTGACCATCGCCACGAACATGGCCGGCCGCGGGACCGACATCGTCCTGGGCGGCCGCAAGCTGTATGTTGACGACCTGGAGCAGCATGTGCCGGTCCATGACCTGAAGCTGTGGAACGACTTCAAGCTTGCCGTGCTCACTTCCAACTTTGACGAGGCTGACCGGTTCTCGGAACAGATGGCGGGGCAGGATAAAAACAGGGCGAAAACGATCGTACGGAACGGGCGCGAGTGGAACGATAACCACGTTCTGGTCGTGGACGCGGGCGGCCTCCACATCCTCGGCACAGAGCGGCATGAAGCGCGCCGTAT
>JAFGJX010000015.1 GCA_016928865.1 Spirochaetota bacterium | reverse complement strand
CATTCCGCTTCCCTTACGCCGGAGGGTTCCTCGGGACTGCTCTTCCAGACTCTTCATCCCTTCCGCGGCCTTCGTCCCATTGTGACGGACTCGGCACCCTCTTGTCCGATTTTCACCGGTTAAAATTACGACGCTGCAGAATTCACTTTATGTTACGGACTGCTGTTTCGCACGTTCTTCTCGAACTATTTTCCTCCCTTAGACACATTCAGTCACCCGATGCATCCGAGGATAGCTACCCGACTCTCTGGCGTTTATCGGGACTGGATTTTCACCAGCTAGCAAACGACAGCTTGCAGAACGGACCACAATGTGCTTTATCGGTTGAAGTTGCTCCTTCTCAAATTAAGCACCCTTTCAGCAGAAAAAGCGCTGGACAGAGGCTTAAAATTTACTATCGGTACAAAGTTACCAGTCACACGAGCACCTGATCAGCACAAGGAAACTTTTGAATAATGCCACCGGCGAGATACTCCTCTCCCCGCTCCTGAAATATTGCAGAATGCGCTTTTCATGGACGGCCCCTGAATAGGCATATTGTAACGTACCGAGCAGCGTAAACGAAAAAGACCATCCCCCTGCCGGGGGCATTTATCTCACTAAATTTCTTGACATATTATTTGTTTTGTGCATGATATTCCTTTTCAAATCAGTGAGCTATAAAACTGACAGGCACGCAATAGTACCGGAATCACCGACATGGATATATCATACATCACGTATCCGACCATATTCCTGAGCTTTTTAATGGCCATCGGGCTGCTCCTGCGGCCATGGCGCTTCAGGAATGTCGTCCTGGCCATCTTTATCGCCGAGCTCGGCTATTTAACGCTGTTCATTTACCTGCTTCACACGAAGCTTATTTTATCATATCCCGATTACTTCCTGCTTCTCATCCCGATCGAAATCAGCATGGGCCCGCTGCTCTACCTGTATGTCCTGAGCTTTATCAAGAACAAGCAGAAATTTTATTATTATGATATCGTTAATTTTATTCCCCTCATGGTTGTGGTAATCATCATCATACCTTTCGCCTTCGCTTCGGACGACACAAAGAGAGAGATGGTGAACATGCTTCTTCTGCAAGAAGACGTCAAATTTATCCAGATACTCATTTCAGCCGCTGCGGCGATCGTGCTGCCGATTTTTTACATTTCGCTCTCGATCTGGCAGATATGGTTCCGCAAGCCCAGCGAGAACATGGCGTACCAGCCGCTGATATTGCTGATCACCCTGCTCATCATATGGCTTTTCCTCGGTGTTGTCGGCATCGCCGGGTCGGTAACGCTTTCAGAGAAGCTCCTCATGCTTGACAATGTCATTATCAGCCTTATAATAATAAGCTTTTATCTGATCTCCTCAAGGTATCCCTATTTGATGCAGTTCGGGTCGATACCGCCGAAAACAAAGAAATACGCAAAATCATACCTCGGCAATATAAACCAGAAGAGCATTAACAGACAGTTGAAAATTATCATGGAGGAGGAGAAGCTGTTCTGTGATGAGGACCTGTCTCTGGGACGCCTCAGCGAAGCGCTCGAGCTGACGAAAAACCAGCTTTCCCAGTTCCTGAACACATACCATGAAAAAAATTTCAACAATTTCGTCAACGGTTACCGCATCGATGAAGCGAAGAAGATGCTGCTGGAACAACCCCGGAGACAGATCATCTCCATCACTTTCGCCGTCGGGTTTAACTCATACTCCGCATTTCATTCGACATTTAAAAAAATGACCGGCATTACGCCCGCTGAATATCGCCGTAAACACGAGCAGGAGCTGCTTTGATGCGGGCGCCGGCCGCCTTTTTAAAGCGGCGCGTCGATGTTCATCCCCGAGTCCCGAACGGCCTTGTAGTTATAGTAGTTCCAGAAGAGATTGATCGATGCATTGACCACGCTCCCCGTGTTCATGAGGGTTTTCAGGCTCCGCCTCAGTGACCGCACCGGCGACGATGTCTCGCTGTACACATTCCGCCACCCCGCCACCAGCTCGTCGATCGTCATGTTGCGCGGCTGTATTACCGCTTCATAGGCGTTGTACTTCACCCAGTCTTCCGGGTAGTTGGTAAACAGCAGACGGCCTTCCTTTTCAACCTGGCTGTAGAGACGGGTACCCGGGAAAGGCGTCATTATGGTAAACTGGCTGCCGTCTATTCCGGTCTCATGGATAAACTCGATCGTCTTATCGAAAATCTCCTTCGTATCGCCGTCCGTACCAAGGATGAATCCGCCGATCACGCCGATTCCGTGATCATGAAATTTCCTGATCGTGTTTTTATAATTCTTTATCATGGGACGCAGGTTCACGTTCTTGTTTACGGATTTGAGTGATTCGGCCTCGATCGATTCAAACCCGATATAAAAGGTGTTCGCCCCGGCCTCGGCGGCCGCCTTCAATAAATCATCATGCTCGGCGATGGTTATGCATACCTGCGACCCCCATGATTTTCCAAGGCCTTTCAGGCTTTTGAACAGCCGCTTGGCGTGGTCGATACCCTCGGGGCCGAGGCCGACGATGCTGTCATCCGCGATGAAGAAACGCCGGTCTTCAATCTCTTCAATCTCCTCAATAACATCGGGTATCGAGCGGAAGCGGTAGCGCGCGCCATTAAACCTCGTAACGGAGCAGAAACTGCAGTTGCAGGGGCACCCGCGCGAAGTCTGCACTGAATGGATCATGTATTTCTTCGAAAAAAGCTTTCTGTTTATTTTAGGGATTTTCTCCAACGAGGGAAAGGCCTCGGCTCGGTAGATCTTCTTCATTTTTCCTTCTTCAAAATCCTTTACTATAACCGGCCATAATTCATCCGCCTCTCCCACCGCGACCGAGTCCGCGAATCTGACCGCCTCTTCGGTCATAACCGAAGCGTGTATTCCGCCCATGATGGTGGGAACCCCCCTCTTTATAAATTCCTGGATGATCTGATACGCCCGTGGCGCCTGTCCGGTCGTTGCGGTTACCGCCACAAGGTCGGCCGGCGTATTGAAGTCAACGGCCTCGAGGTTTTCATCAATAATGCTGACCTTATAATGCTCGGGCGTCCTGCTCGCGAGAACGCCGAGTCCCATCGGCGGCAGGGCCAGCATCTTCATTTTCCCGAATACGGTATTGTTTATAGTCGGATTGATAAAGAGAATCTGTTTCATGGCGCTAAACCTCGGTATGAATAATTGATATGCTGCAAAACCAAATAATCAGCGATATGTGCCCCACAATCGAAGGGGAGGGGGTATATAGTAATAATTATGAAGTATTTGGCAGCAATTAGAACAATTAATAGTTAATAATAACATATTTTGCTGAAAAATCTTTCCAGAATATGATTCTGGAGAACGACCACCTTGTGAATTACATCCGGAAAAACTGCTGAATAATATTCAGCAACCGCCTGCCCGGTTATGGACCATCAATATTCCGTTTATGCCCGTGGATCCGCATCCCGGTTTCATGCAGTCTCCGGGCCGGAAATCAGTCCTCTCTCCTTAATTTTTTACATCGGCATGACTTTTTTAATTCGGTTTTATAATAACGAACGGCTTCATCCGGAAAATGTGATAACTATTGTCTGTTGTCCCAAACAACTTGTATCAAAAGGATAATATCATGAAGGAAATTTCAACCAATAGCACCGTACAGGGACCTGCTCTTCAAGGTCAGTCCTGAAATGGCGAAAAATCGATCAAGGGGTCGGGAGCGGACAAGGGGCTTCAGGGCACCGGGTTTTTTCTCGTGGAAGATGTTTCAGGTTAAAATTTACTCTATAGGATTTTATGCCGACGACCGCCAGGCCCGGCAGCACTTGCTCGGCTAACAATGTTATGTTGAAATGGGCCGACAGCAGGATGAAGAGCAGTGAGATAACGATTTTTGATATCTGTTCCTTGAAGGAAAGGAGTTTTTCCTTGTCCCTGTAATCAATGGTGCTCAGCGCCAGACCGAAAACCGCTACCGCCATCAAACCCGATTCCGAAGCAAGGAGCTCGGAAACAAAGAACACGAAAAAAAGCATCCCGAGGGTAAAAATGCTCCTGCCGGAAACCGGGATGAGTCTTGTTTTGATCAGAAGCATTTTTACCGCTATGCCGCAGGCAGCCCCCAGCGCTACGCCGATCACGATGGATAAAAGAAAACCGAGAAATACTCTATAGGATTTTGCTCCCTCACAGGTGCCGCCCCAGGTGACACAATGCGTTTTATCGGCACTTGCTCCCTCTCAAATTATATCCCCTCCAGCAGAAAAACCGCTGGGCAGAGGCTTAAAATTCTTGTCCTGAGCCAGTCGAAGGATCGCGCGCGCCGTGTAAATTGAGAAAAATTTATGGAAAGTCGAAATGAATGCCTATCCGAAGATTATTTAAACAGCGGTTAGTATTATTGCAAGAGAATTTCATGGATTTTGAGTGAAATCGAGCATTACGGCCCCTTCTTCATTCTGAAATATCCGGCATGGAGCAGGTGGGTCTTCCACAATTTTCGCCATTCGCGGTCGGCAAAGTAGGCAAAGACAACGGATTCAATCATGTGTGCGCCGCAGTCGGGGCAAATTTCAGGATTTGTGTCGAAAGAATGCTTTATGGCGTGCGCCCAGGTCTTTCGCGTTATCTGGTCCAGCTTGTTCTTTATTCCATGCGCGTATATACCATAGTATCGTATCGCTTTACGGTGCTTATCAGGAAGATAAAAGAGCATTCTGGCCATGAAATCATAAACGTCCAGGGTCATTTCAGAGTAGGTCTTTTCTTTCGTGTTACGGTCAACCCAGCTCTTATATCTGAATGTTATTTTCTTTTTCACATGATCTATTCCAGTAATCATGCTGTTGTGGAAGTATCCGGCCGCGAGATACTCGGCGGTGCGGAATAATACTTCGTTATTTGTGCCGATAATGGGCTGTAGATGTACATGAAAGCCGTTTTTATATTTATCGCGGATTATACGAACCTCTTCTTCGGATACTATGCCGTTTTTTCTGAATAGCCGAATTGCGGCATTCATCCATGAAAAGCGTATTCTGCGATAATTCAGAAGCCGTGATCAGGTCCTCGCACGGGAAGCGTTTCTCGAAGAGCGCCCGGACCACCGGCCCCGGAAGAGTGAAGGTGAAGTGTTCAATTCTGTTATGTCCACTTGCCAGAAACATTATGGAATTATTGATAAATCGCCGGACAGGAGGCCTGGCGATGCGAGGATGGCCCAGGAGGGGCCTTCCGGAGCGAAAGCCTGTAGTCCATTATATCATTCTTGGCAAACGTTTAATCAATAACCGTATTCGAAATGCACGCTATACTGGAATTAAAATACCGAAAAAAGCATTAGCCCGTCGCGGCTATGAGCGACCGCGGGTGATGAGGAGCGCGAGGAGAAGAGGGCGAGAAGCCCTCTTCTCCTCGTACTATCCATCCCGGGCCGGTAAGGCGGCGCGATGTCGCTCGTCCGCAGGTACAAGCAGGGGAAACGAGCGGGAACATCGAATAAGTAAAAGTATTTTCTCCGCGCCCCCAACGGGGGCCGGGGGGAATTTAATCATACGCTCCATTCGGAAGTCGATGGGCGATTCTGCTGACAGGGGGCGGGGCGTCCCTACACGGCAAAATACCGCGCCTGCGGATGGTGCACGAAAAAGGCGCTCGTCGATTGCTCCGGCGCCATGCCGCCGCTTTCAACTGTCTCGATGCCGATACGGCCAGCGCCGAGCAGGTTCAGGAGCGTCCTGTTGTCCTCCATGTGCGGGCAGGGCGGGTACCCGAAGGAGTATCGCAGACCGCCCTGCGCGATACCCAGCTCTTTCCTGATCATGCCGTTCATCCAGACGGCAAGTGCCTCCGCAAGCTCCACGCCGAAGCCGTGGTAGAAGAGGTAGTCCCGGTAGTCGCCCATGTCGTACAGGCCGTGTACCAGCGCGTCAAGGCCGGGACCGATCGTGACCGCCTGGAGCGCGATCACGTCAGGCGCGCCGCCGGCGGCGAGAAAATAGTCGGCGATCGATCTGCCCGGCTCCCTGCTCTGGCGGGGAAAATGGAAGCGCGCCGCCTGACGTGACGGGTCATCGGGGTCATAGATGATCAGTCCGTCGCCGTCAGCAGCGCAGGGCCAATACCCGTACACCGCCTGCGGCGCGAGCACGCGGTCGGACAGCAGCCGCTCCTTCATGCGGGTGAGCGCGGGCTTTGCCTCGCGCGTGATGAGCGCGTCAAACTCGCCGGCTGGCAGCGCGCCGCGGCGGAAGCCCCACCGCGCCTTGAAGAGAACGGTTTCATCAAGAAGGGGAAAGAGCGATTCCGGCGCAATTGATCCGAGCACGCGGCTTCCGAAAAAGGGCGGGGCCGGGATGGATGGCGCTGGCCGGGGTGCGTCCGCGCGATCCTGCGTTACGGACGGAATACGCTGCTTCCGGGAGGAGTACCGCACGCGCTCGGCTTCAGCGTATTCGGCGAGCTTTCCCTCTTTCAATAAATTCATGGCCTGGAGGCCCCTGAACGCGTCCTCGCAGTAGATGACCGGCGAATCGAGGAGGGGCGCGCACGATTCCAGCACAAAACCGCGCGTCAGCGCCGCGCCGCCCAGGAGCACCGGGATGTCAAGACCCTCGGCCTTCATGAACTCGATGTTTTCCTTCATAACCTGGGTCGACTTGACCAGGAGGCCGCTCATGCCGATGGCGTCTGCCCCGTGGTCGCGCGCCGCCGCTATGATCGACTCGATGTCCGCGCGTATGCCGAGATTGTGGACCCGGAACCCGTTGTTTGTAAGGATGATGTCCACCAGGTTTTTACCGATATCGTGCACGTCGCCCTTCACGGTCGCAAGGACAATACTTTTACGTTCGGCAGTAGCCACCTTCTCCATGTATGGGGCAAGCAGGTCCACCGATCTCTTCATCACCTCGGCCGACTGGAGCACAAAGGGGAGCTGCATGGCGCCGCTTCCGAAGAGCTCGCCCACCCGCTTCATGGCAGGGACAAGTATTGTGTTGATAATGTCTGCCGGGGCCGTTGTCTTTCTCAGCTCTTCAAGCAGCTCTTCAAGGCCTGTGCGGGAGCTGTCAATAACCCGCCTGCGCAGCAGCTCTTCAGGCGGAAGGGACCTGGCTTCGGCGGTCCCTTCGGGCACGCCGCCGCTCTGGCCGCTAAAATGCGTTATCAGATCGAGCAGGGGGTTCCCCGCGCCCGTGTTGTCTATCAGGTCGTTTGCCATCCTCACGTCGATTTCGTCGATCCTGGCAACCGGAACGATCTGGGAGACGTTCACGATCGCGAGGTCAAGGCCGGCGGCCGCCGCACGATGGAGAAAAACCGAGTTGAGCACAACACGCGCGCGCGCGGACAGGCCGAAGGATATGTTGGACACGCCGAGCAGGGTGAACACCCCGGGGAGTTCCTTCTTGATGATCCCTATGGCCGCCAGGGTCTCCTTTCCCGCGTTTTTCAGGGTCTCGTCGCCGCTCCCCAGGGTGAAGGTGAGCGGGTCGAAGATCAGGTCTTGCGGCCGCAGTCCGGCTTCATCGACCGCGAGCTGGTAGAGCCGGCGCGCCACCGCGAGCTTTTTCTCCGCAGTCTGCGCCATGCCCGCCTCATCGATGGTCAGGGCGATCACCGCTGCGCCGTGCCGCCGCGCGAGGTTGCAGATCTCCCGCGCCCGCCCGCCGCCGTCTTCCAGGTTTACGGAATTGATGATTGCCCTGCCGCCGTGGCGCTTTAGCGCCTCTTCGATAACGCGGGGCGAGGTGGAATCGATAACGAGCGGCAGAGGAACGCGGAGCGCGAACTGCGGGACCAGCCGCGTCATGTCCGAGACCTCGTCGCGTCCCGCGTAGGCCACGGAAAGGTCGACCGCGTGGGCGCCTGACTCGACCTGACGCTTCCCCACCTCGACCATGCCGTCCCAGTCGTCGGCCAGGAGACGCTCCCGGAATTCCCTGCTTCCGTTCGTGTTCGCCCGCTCGCCCACGAAGAATGGTGGCGGCTCCTGGCGGAGCTCCTGGAAGGAGTAGAGGCCTGTCACGCCCGGGACCGGCGTCACGCTCCGGGCGGCGGGCCGGACACCGGCAAGGGCCTTCTTCAGGGCGGCGATGTGGGCCGGGCCCGTACCGCAGCAGCCGCCGGCGAGATTGACGCCCTCTTTTTCGACGAATTCCCTGAGATCGGCGGCGAATTCGTCGGGCGGCAGGGTGTAGACAAGGGCGCCGTTCACGTTCTCGGGCAGTCCCGCATTGGGCATCACGAGCACCGGCCCGGGAAAGCTCCGGCACAGCTCCCGCACGTGGAGCGCCATCTGCCGCGGCCCGGTCGCGCAGTTGATGCCGATAATATCGACGGACAGTGCGGCAAGGATCGCCGCCACTGCCTGAGGCTCGGTGCCCACGAGGAGCGTGCCGGTTGTCTCGACCGTGACGCTTACCGCCACGGGGAGGCGTATGCCGCGCTCCGTCTGAGCATCGCGCAGTGCGCAGAGGCACGCCTTTATCTGGAGAGGGTCCTGGCAGGTCTCGAGCAGAAAGAGGTCGACGCCGCCGTCAAGGAGGCCGTACGCTGCGGGAAGATATGCGCGGTAGATGTCATCGAAGCCCGCATGCCCGAGCGAGGGAAGCTTCGTCCCCGGACCGAGCGCCCCGGCCACGAAGCAGCGGCGGTCCTTCACTTCCGACACGGCCTCGCGGGCGATCCGGGCCGCGGCGGCGCTCACCTCCCTGGCCTCATCGCCAAGGCCGTATTCCGCAAGCACGAAAGCGCTGGCGCCGAAAGAATTTGTCTCTATCACGTCCGCGCCTGCTTCAAGGTAGGAGCGGTGAATCTCCCTGATCACGTGCGGCGATGAGAGGTTCAGCGCCTCGTTGCATCCGGTCCTGCCTCCCCACTCGGCGTCCGCGAGGGTGAGCTTCTGTATCTCGGTACCGATGGCGCCGTCAAACAGGAGCGGGGAGCGCTCGTTCAGTAATGAGAGGAGATCGGGGCCGCCCATCGCCTATGCCTCCAGGACGTCGATCGCGTGCTGGACGCGTCCGAAGGGGGCCGATATCTGCACGCCCTGTATCATGCCCTTCATCTCGCGCATAAGCTCCCGGGCGATCTGGATGCCGACCTTAACGGCCTCCGGCCCGGTACCGGCGTCGCGCATCCGGTCGAGGATCGACTGGGGCACGATGACTCCGGGCACCTCGTTGTTCATGAACTCCGCGTTTTTAAAGGAGACAAGGGGCCAGAGTCCTGCCAGGAGCGGAATCCCGATACCCTGTATGCTCGTCATGAATGATTCGAACTGCGCGATGTCGAAGACCGGCTGGGTGATGATGAACTCGGCTCCCGCCTCCTTCTTCTGGAAGAGGCGGTCAATCTCGCGCGCCTGGTCTTCGAAGCCCGGGTTCGCGCCCACGCCGATGCAGAAGGCGGTTGGCTTTCCTATCGGGTTGCCGCCGATGTCATGGCCGTGGTTCAGCCCGCTTACCACCCGCGTGAGCCCGATCGAATCCAGGTCGAAAACGGCGGTGGCGTACGGGTAGTCGCCGAGCTTGGGCGGGTCGCCGGTGATGATCAGCACGTTGCGGAGGCCGGCCGCGTGCGCGCCCAGGAAGTCCGACTGCATGCCGATGATGTTCCGGTCGCGGCAGGTGTAATGGAGCACGGTCTCTATCCCCGCATCGCGCTCGAGCAGAATGGCGAGCGGCATGGGGGCCAGGCGCGCCGAGGCGCGCGGGCCGTCCGGGATGTTGACGGCGTCGATGCCGTTCTGTTTGAGGAGCTTCGCCGATTCGATGACGGCTGACGCGTCGCAGCCGCGGGGCGGCGTGATCTCGACCGAGACCGCGAATTCCCCGCGGGCGAACTTGGCCGCGAGGCGCGACTTGTCGGCCAGCGGCACCGGCTCCACCGCGTCGCGGGGGGCGGCCTTTTCAATCCTGTTCTCGCGTTTTTCCGGATATCGCGACCTGATCGCCTGCTTCATCGCCCTGATGTGGCGGGGCGTGGTGCCGCAGCAGCCGCCGATGATGCTCGCGCCCGCGCCCAGGAACTGGACCGCGTACTCGGCGATGTATTCCGGCGTGGTCATGTAGATGTTCCGTCCGCCCACGAGGCGGGGATATCCCGCGTTCGGCTGAATGGAGATCGGCTTCATGGTGAGGCGCGTCAGGCGCTTCAGCAGATCGAGCATGGGCGCCGGGCCGATGGTGCAGTTCAGCCCGATAACGTCCACATCGGTTTCGTTTAAGAATGTCACGGCGTGTTCCATGGGCGTGCCGTAGTCGGTTCGGCCTTCGTGGTTGACCGCAAGCTGGAAGATGACCGGGAGCTTTTTATTCGAGAGAACGGCTCCTGCCGCCGCCCTGATCATCTCCATCTGTCCGAAGGTTTCCAATATCAGAAGGTCCACGCCCCCCTCGATCAGGGCGTCCGCCTGTTCGCAATAGGCGTCCTCCGCATCCGCGCGAGACACGGCGCCGAGCGGTTCCACGTTGGTGGAGAGCGGGCCTATCGACCCGGCGACAAGGAGTTCGGGGCCGGCGGCGCGTGCGATGCGCGCTCCCGCGATGTTAATGTCGCGTACGCTTTCGGCCAGGGCGTACTTTGCCAGGTTTATCCTGTTCGCGCCGAAGGTGTTTGTTTCGAGCACGTCGCAGCCCGCCTTGACATATTCAGCATGTATATCCTCAATCATGCGCGGCTGGGTCAGGTTCAGGCTGTCAAAGCACTGATTGATGTACACGCCCTTGTCATAGATCATCGTGCCCATGGCGCCGTCAAAGAGGATCGCCCTTCCTTCCGCGAGCTTTGATAGAAATGGGTGCATAGCAGGCTTCCTTGGTAAATAGTGCGGTCCGGTTTCTGATTAAGCGATAATCCGCACAGCCCGAGCGATATGTCAAGAAAGTAACAGGAAATGCCCGGCGCTCAGCTCATGATCGGCGGAATGAGAATGTGCGTTTGTCATTTGAGATAATAGGAACTACGGCTGATCGTAAAAAAAGCGGCTGATTGGTCAGCCGCTTTTTCAATGGGTTCTATCACAGGATGTGATTATTTTACCCGGTACCACTTCTGGGTCCGATAGAAGAACGCGAGGTAGCCGCGAACGGTCAGGATGTCGCCCTTGACCCAGATCTTGCAGGTGTAGAACTTGCCGTTGTCCGGGTCCAGGATTTTTCCGCCCGCATATTCTTCCCCGAACTTCTTGTCCACGTTCCCGGTTTTTTTCATGTTGGAAAAGATCAGCATGCCGACCACCGGCTTATTGTAGAGGTCGTCCTTGCATTTATCGCAGAGGGTGTCCTGGGGTTTCAGCAGGAGCTTGACGACCTTGGCCGCATAGACGCCGTCCTTTTCAAATATAACCAGATGCGATTTTGCCTTGCCCTTGTCCGGACCTTCATCAGCGATCGTTTTCCAGGTGCCCGCAAGCACCTCCTCGGCCCGCACGCCGGTGTTCATGACCGCGACCGCGGCCAACACGATTATTGCAACAGTAACGAATCTCTTCATCCCTTTATACCTCCTCGGATATTGTATCGCGCATGATATCAATAATTGAACATCATGTCAAGTTTATTACCGGTTTGACAGAAGCGTCGGTCCTTACTTCGTGACGCGGGTCCAGATTTCTGACCGTCCGAACAGCGGTATCCCGACATACCCCTTGACGTTCAGCCTGTCCTCGCTCTTGAGCCACATTTTGCACTTGTAGGTGTTTCCCGAATCAGGGTCGTAGATCTGCCCTCCGACCCACTCATTTTTTTTGAAGGTGAATCCCCAGAGCATTTTCATGCCGAGAATCTTGTTTTTCCGTTTTTCCGGATCGGGATTTTTCGTGTCGAGGTCTTCGGGGGTCTTGAGCCAGGTAATGGTGCCGCAGAAATTCTCGCCGCATTTGCTGATGGTCACCTTTGCGTCCTCCTTTGGGACGAGCCAGGTGCCGAGGACCGATTCAGGCGCGGCGGTGAACGCAGCCGGCAACGCGGCCGTGACCGTGAGACAGAAGGCGATGATGAGCGGGACTATCGGTTTTTTCATAGCGTGCTCCTTTTTGGTATGATGGAGCAGGGTACATGAAAAAAATTCTATGTCAACACATAAAAAAAGCGGCCCGGAGGCCGCCTTTTTCTTTCAGCGGGGGACCCGCTAGGCCTTTTCCACGATCATCGCGAAGCCCATGCCGCCGCCGATGCACATGGTAATGAGGCAGTTGGCGTGATTTTTCCGCTTCATCTCATGCATCGCCGTGACCATCATTCGGGCGCCGGTGCAGCCGATCGGGTGGCCGAGGGATATCCCGCTCCCGAGCTGGTTCGGCTTTTCGGTGTCCATGCCGAGCTCGCGGAAGCAGCCGATCGCCTGGGAGGCAAAGGCTTCGTTCAACTCGATCATCTCCAGGTCCTTCACTGTCATCTTTGCCTGCTTCAGCACCCTGCGGACCGCGGGCACAGGGCCGAGGCCCATGTACGCCGGGTCAACGCCGCCGGCGGCGAAGGCCTTTATCTTCACGATCGGCTTGAGGCCGAGCTCCTTTGCTTTTTCCGCGCTCATCATCAAGACCGCGGCGGCGGCGTCGTTTATACCGGAGGCGTTCCCCGCCGTAACCGTTCCGTCCTTTTTGAACGCCGGCTTCATCTCCATCATTTTTTCGATGGTCGTATCCATGGGGCGCTCGTCTTCAGCGAAGACCTCGTCTCCCTTGCGTCCCTTCATCACCACGGGCACGATCTCTTCCTTGAAAAGCCCGTCCTTGATGGCCTTGCGCGCCCTGGTATGGGAGAGCAGTCCCAGCTCGTCCTGTTCCTTGCGGCTGATGCCGTATGTCGCTGCGATGTTCTCCGCGGTCAGACCCATGTGGTAACCGTAGAATATCTCGTAGAGCCCGTCAAACACCATGAGGTCATGCACCTCTCCCACGCCGCTGATCGCCATCCGGTAGCCCCAGCGCGCGTCCTTGAGCGCCATGGGAGCAAGCGACATGTTTTCCTGTCCCCCGGCGATGATAACGTCAGCCTGGCCGGCCATGATGGCCTGCGCGCCCTCGGCGA
Source organism: Spirochaetota bacterium (assembly GCA_016928865.1). GTDB lineage: Bacteria > Spirochaetota > UBA4802 > UBA4802 > UBA5550 > RBG-16-49-21. Next base: position 19,118 of record JAFGJX010000015.1, on the reverse strand, counting down.
TCGCCTTGAGGCCCGAGCCGCATATCTTGTTGATGGTGCAGGCCGGAGTCTCCTTGGGGAGTCCGGCCTTGATCATTGCCTGCCTGCCGGTGTTCTGGCCCTGGGCCGCCTGCAGCACGTTGCCCATGATGACCTCGTCGACGCTCACCGGCGCGAGCGAATCGCTCCAGTCATACGCCTTTTTTTCCAGCTCTATCATGCCCTGAGACTTGAGCTTGTCCGGGGCCACCTCTTTCATGAGGTCGCTCATTACCGGTCTGAGCCCCGCTCTTTTCAGCACATCTTTTATTACCAGCGCGCCAAGGTCAACGACCGGAACCGATTTCAGCGAGCCGCCGAATTTCGCAATGGCCGTCCTCGAACCGCTTACAATTACCACGTCTTTCATGGATGTATCCTCCAAATAATTACTTGCTGACGCCGTGTCTCACAGTCTTTCCCGGGTCTGTTATTTGTAAAGGAAATTAATAATGCGGAGAGAATTAATTTTCAGGCCCGCAGCACCGACCGGTCCGCCGACCGGGAAATCAGAAAAGCATCCGGTAAACAAGATGCAGGGCCAGGGTTCCGGCCAGCACTGCGGCCGCGGGCCTGAGCAGGTTTCTGATGACCGCTCCGACGTCTGTATTGAAATGCTCTGCGGTGACGACCAGACAGACGTGGACCGGCGACAGGATCATTCCCATGTAGCCGCACGCGTAGGCGAGCGTCAGATAGCTGATGTCTCCCCCCGCGAGGCTTGTCACAATCGGAAAGCTTGCTCCGACAAATCCGACCGCGATACCGGTCGTGACTCCGCTTATGAAGGGGACCAGCATGATGACGATAAATACGGGAATGCCCCAGGAGGAAAGCTCCCGGCGCATGTGGTCCATGATAAAGCTGCCGTCGGGCAGGGGTGAGCCGATGCATCCCCCATACAGGAGTATCAGGAGCACCAGGAGCGCGAGGTTGGCCGTCTTTCCCGAAATCAGAATTTTTTTCCAGCCCGCGGACGGAATGGGCCTCCTCACCTGAAGATATGCCTGTGCGACAAAGATCCCCGCGATCATCGGCAGGTATTTGTTAAGTGCCGAAACGGCCGGGATGAATATCTTGATCAGGCCATACGCAAGGATGATAATAATAACAGGAGCCATGTGAATTATTGTTTCCCGCAGGGCGTCTCTTTTTCCTCCGTTGTTTTTGATGCGTTCAACACCGCGCAGGATAAAAACGTATCCGGCGGCAATTGAAAGAAAGCTCAGGGGCAGCTGATATGCCATAAAATGCATGATGGGGAGGCCCGTGAGATCTACGGCGAGAATGACGCCGGGATACAGCGGCCACCAGTATTCCCATATGTGGCGGAACCAGTAATTGATTTCGGTTTTTTTGAGGGGCGTGATCTCGTTTCCGGAATCGCACTCGTCAACCAGGGGGGCGGAAAAAAGGGCGCCGCCCGGCATCGGGAGAAGCCCGATGACCGCGGGCAGGACCGCGATGGAGGCCCTCCTGGAGAGTCCGCCTTTTACTGACGAGACGAGGTCCTTCATGACGCCCGCATCGGACATCTGGCGGCTCAACCATATTACCTGGAAAATGATGACCATGAGAAAAAGCGTGTTTGCCGACAGTGTCTTAGCGAGGATTATAGCTGCAAGAGAGGCAGGGCCGTGTCCCGACATGAATCCGAGAACAAGCGTCCCGCATGCGACTGCAAGATAAAGCCTGTCGGTAATCCTGTTCACAATGAGAATGAACGCGAGTGAGAGAAGCACTCGTATGATAAAAGGGATTGAATATATGATCTCCATTGCTGCTTTTACCTTGCGATTCTTGTCATTTTGTCATCCAGGAGGACCCGTCTCGTGCCATGATTCAAGTGTCGCGCGGTCCCGTTCACTGTTTCAATATCAATGATGACAGTCTTTTCCTGCTCGAGCGGGGTGATTCAGCGGGATGCCCTATGGCAATCACGGCCATGAGCTCGCAGCTGTCGTCGACACCGAGCAGGTCGCGCGCCTCGGCCTTGCGCTTCAGAATTTCTCCCAACCATACCGCGCCGAGGCCGAGGGAAGCGGCGGCAAGGAGCATGTTCTGCACGCACGCGCCGATGGCCATAGCGTCCTTGTCACGGTCATAGCCGTCAGGGAGATGGTAGAACACCGCGATGCAGGCGGCGCACTCCTTGACGATGCGGCTGTACGCGGTAAGCGGGGCCAGCTGTTCCTTTGACCGGGCATCGGTTATGACGCTGAACCGCCACGGCTGATTGTCCAGGCCTGACGGGGCCCAGCGGCCCGCCTCGAGGATGTCCTCGATGGCCCCAGGAGAGATTGACTCTCCCGAATACTTCCGTATGGAGCGCCTGGCCTTTATGGCTCTGATGATTTCGTTGTCGGACATGGTTTTTCTCCGTTGCAAGCAACAAAAAAGCATTGTCGCTAAAAATCAATATTTTTTTTCAATGGCTGGCGGCTGCGGTATTCCGGTTCCAGCCAAAAAGCGCTGGACAGGATTTGTTCGAAAAATATATATAATGATTTTTCACGGGGGATTTCATGATGAATAAAAATATCAAACACATGGCCGGATCGTTTGCTCTTGTTGCGTGCCTGCTGGCGCTGAACGGTGCTTCCTATTCGCAGGAACCGGCCGATGCTGCCGCCGTGGAAAGAGAAAAACGCGCGGTGACATTTACCATGGCCTTCACGGCCTATTATGCGAACTGGGCGCCGGTGTGGAAAAAATTTCATCAAAAAGCACCGGTTTATATTGAAGGAGACTATTCACTTCCGAAAGGCTCATTCATGTACGGTCCATCTGTATCGGTCACAATAAACCGGTGGCAGATAGCCGGTAATTTTCTGTATGGTGAAATTGAAGGAACATTGTTAGCATACAACTATCCCTATATGCTGGGAGGTCCCCCCGTCATCTTTCCATATCGCGTGTCACTGAAGTCAAAAAAATATGACTGCGATCTGCTTGTAAGCTACCAGATCAATTCCCTGTTTAAATTTTTTTTCGGCCCCAAGTACCAGGGCTATCAGTACAGAAAAAGAACCTTTGAATTGATAATAAGTGAATCGCAAGAGGATATAGAATATAATTCCGGAGGCATGGGCGCCGGCATCGGCTGCTCGCTGCCCATCACGGGGGATTTGTATCTCCTGATGAATTTTTCAGGTATCGTGCTTGTCGGCTCCCAGAAGGGGAGCGAGGACAATGGCGACCGGACCTCTGTTGCATACGGCGGAAACGAAATCGTGACGCTTGCCTACCACATCAGGCCCATACACGCAACCATTGCCGTGGGGGGAAGGCTCCAGTACCTCTATTTTCACATCACACCCCACCGGTATTATCCGAGCAAGCATGATATCTTCTACGGGATAAACATGTCCGCAGCCGTGTCATTCTGAACAGATGGAGTCACCGCGAAGTGGCGCATGCGGGGCCGGTTCAATTCCGGTATTTATTACATGCAGGGCTGTCCGTCTTCGCATCCCCAGCTTTTCCAGTAGTTCTCTGGGTCGCATGTTGCCAGAAAGCCTCCGGCGTAATAGAGACAATCTTCCCGGTCATCCTCCGGCAGCGTTTGACAGGCGGCAACCTGAAGGGAGAATATCTCTGAGCAGTTTTTATCCTGGTCAGTATATTCACATGCGGTAAACATGAGAAGAAATAGCGTGATAAACGGCATGAATATTTTCATAACCATCCTCCTTTGCTATGGAGTCCGCTTTTGAGATAAACCCGCACATAAAAAATTTCTGAGAACCGATTCTTCCTGGCTGCGATATGAGAGTTTTACGCCATACTGAAGCGAAAGTGCCCGGAGGGTTGGTAACAGCCGTCCGCATATTGACTAAAAAATGCTTGATAAATACCGGTGAAATGATTCCCTCAAAGAAGGCTTCTCAGGAGAACGATCTCGGGTAGTGCGATAACTGATGTGCGGGACGTTGCAAACGTGCTTTCATTGACATTAATAGTAATTCTGGCCCTGGCGCCGGTACCGGTCATTTACCTCTTCTACTACCGGTATTTCCTGGTGAAGCCCAGTTATCTCTATCACCTGGAATATTTTGTCTATGGCGCCATCCTGGCCCTGCTGCTGCTCCTGGCAGGCCAGTATTTCGCGCCGGACCTCCCGCTGCACGGTGCCGCCGCCCGCGGGTTCCTGAGCGCTTCGCTGGTCGAGAAGGCGGGCGCGTTTGCCATGATCGCGCTGCTGACCTATCGCACCCCACCCCTGCTCATGGTGCTCAATATGGTGATCTCCGCGATGCTTCTCGGGCTCGGGTTCGCAACGGTAGAAAACGTAATGTACGCAATCTCGATCCGCGAGCCGGTGATCTTTGTTCGGCTTTTCAGCTCCGTGCCCCTGCACGTGCTGACCTGCGGAATCATCGGGTATGGACTCGCGCTCATGCGTTTCAGCGGTTCGTGGGGAAACAGGGTGCGGCACGCGCTCGGTGCGTTCATGGTGCCGTATCTTTTCCATGGAACGTACGATACGCTTCTGATCGGCGGCGGCACCGGCACCTACTGGATCGCGCCGCTGCTGGTGGTGCTTATCGCAGGCATGGAATATATTCTCGCGAAATCGCAGACGCTCCCGCTTCTTGACGGCCTGCAGAAGCACCGTATATCGATCGAGGAATGGACCACGGTACAGCGCGAGCCGCAGTATGAGCGGTGGATCCTTCGCTCCATGGGGTCGAAGAACCGTGAGTACGTCCCGCTCTTCAGGCTGAGGCTCGGCGCGGTGCGGGCCTCGGTCATCGTCGTCCTGCTCATTGTTGCGGCCGGCTTTCTCGCGGGAGGAGACTTCGTCGCCGGCGTGTTCCGCTATCAGCTGCGCGGGGAGGAGACGGTCATGCTTTTCACCCTGCTTCCGGCTCTCTATTCGCTCAATCTCTTCACCGTGGGCGTGATGAACCCGAAGTATTTCCAGAACAGCCTTATCAGGATTCCCATCATCATCGACGTCGATATAGAGGCGTCCGATACACTTATCAAGACCACCGCGTACCATGTCACGGCGGGCAACTGCTACCTGAAGACCGTTGACCCGATCGAGCCGGGGACGCCGCTCTCGCTTACCTTTGTCTGCCCTCACTTTTCCTCACCCCCGGTCCGCGGCGTCGCGGTCTGGGACAGCCGCGACGATCGGAAACAGCTCTCGGGAACCCTCGCCAGGTTTACCGGCAGGCCCTGGCGTTACTGGCTTTTTCTCGCCAGGTACGGCCTGTATCGCGTGAGCCGCGGCCTCTTTTTTACGCTGCGGCTCCCCGGGTTCGGAAACATCAGGCGCCTTTTCGTGCGGCCGGTGTCGGTGATGCAGAAGGAATGGAGGTTCAGCGCGGGATACACGCTCTTCAACCAGGGAGAAGAGGGAACGGTGTTTTATCTCATCCGAAAGGGGGAGGTGGACATCATCAAGACTCTGGATACGGGCGAAACCGTGCTCCTGACCACCCTCGGGGAGGGAGACATCTTCGGTGAGCTGGCCATCGTGGGCGGACAGCCGCGTCTGGCGGCAGCGGTATGCCGCACGGACTGCCTCCTCGCGGTCGCGGAAGCGGACAACCTGGACGCGCTCATCGAGAGCAACCCGGTGTTCACCCAGCGTCTTATCAAGAATTTCGCGAACCGGCTTAATTCGTCCGAACAGACCATGCTGAGAAGCATGGCGGACATCGGCGGCGCGTTTCGCGCGCGTGAGGAAAAGCTCTCGGTTCTGTGCCGGGTGCTTGCAGCGCTTGCGCTGCAGAGTCGCGATACGGTCCCGGGCGGCCCTGACATTGAGGCCCTGGCGGCCCGCCTGAACGTGGAAAAAGGGATCGTGAATGAAATTGTGACCCTCCTTGCCGGCGCGGGCGACGGCTCTTCGGCGGAGCGCATTATAAACCAGCTTATTGAAAAATTATAATTTCAAAAAAAAACCGCAAAAAATTAGTTTTCCTGTCACAATGGCTCCTACTATGAGTATATGATACAGGGCGTAGTACCCGGCATGGAACCATAATGAATAATCCTTTTCTTGAAAAAATGGGGGCGGAGAACGATCTCAGCCTCATCCGCGCCTCTCTTGAGGGAAGCCAGGAAGCGCTGGAGCGGCTTATTCTGCGCCATCAGGCCTGGATCTACAATATCTCCTTTAAAATGGTGATGGACCATGACGATGCGAGCGATATCACGCAGGAAATCCTCATAAAGATAATCACCAGCCTGGCTACCTATGATCACGAAAAAGGGCTCTTCCGGACATGGGTGTACCGCATTGTCGCGAACCACGTGCTCACCATGAAGCAGAAAAAATTTGAGCGGCGGATACATGATTTTGACCGGTATGTGTCTCTCATCGAGCAATTGCCTGATCATCGTTCCTTTTCACACCCGGAATCGGGGATCCTGGTTGATGAGCTCAAGGTCGGGTGCATGATGGGAATGCTGATGTGCCTGAACCGGATGGCGCGGCTCGTGTTCCTGCTCGGTGCCGTGTTTGACGTGTCGGACGTTGTCGGAGCCGAGATACTCGACATATCGCCGGGAAATTTCAGGAAGATACTGTCCCGCAGCCGCCACCGGGTGTTTTCATACATGAACGGGGTCTGCGGCCACGTGGACGCAAATAATCCCTGCCGGTGCTCCTTCAAGGTGAAGAATTTCCTGGACCTGGGAATGATGGATCCGGGGAACTTGCGCTACAACCGTCCGGAATGCCGGCGAGTGAAGGAGGTCGTCAGCAGGCGGCTTGACGACTTCACCGAATCGTTTTACGGCCCGTTTCTCGATCTTTTCAAGGAGCAGCCCTTTTACGATCCCCCGGACATGACGAAGTGGTTGCGCGCCCTGGTGCAGAACGACGACTTCAAACGGCTTTTCGAGATTTCAGACACAACACATAACTGAGGAGACGAACAATGAAAGAATTGAAACCGGAGATACTCCGCTCCTTTCGCATGGAGATGATCGGCACCGGCTGTTATGACGCGATGGCGCGGCGATACGAAGCCAGCAGGCCGGAACTGAGTAAAAGGTTTCGCGCCATGGCAGATAGCGAGCGGGGGCACGGCGCGCTGTTTCAGAAATGCCATGCCGGCCTGTACGGCAGCAAAATGAGCGGAGAATCATTCTGGCTCTTCATGGGGAAGCTTTCCGCCCTTTCACAGGCGCTTCTGCCCCTGAAGATGAATCTGAAAATATTGAGCGGGGTGGAGAAGCTTGCCGTAAAGCAGATTGAGGCGGCCCTGGCAGCGGGCGGGAACAGTAAATTTCATGACATCCTCAAGAACATTCTCCCGGATGAAAAAGAGCACGCGGCCCTCTATAATGACTGGGTCAGCGGGAAGGTCTGACGCGGGAGGGCATATCAGGCGTGCGGCTCAGGTATAATTCAGGGCGTCCAGCGGCTTGATGCGCGCCGCCTTCAACGCCGGGTAGAGCGCTGCGATAAAGGTCGTGATGAACACGATCTGCGTGGCGACGATGATGTCGCGCGGTCCGATCACCGGGTAGATGACGCTGCCGCTGCCCCACTTTCTCATCGTGGTCAGTGCGAAGGAAAAATCGATGCCGGTGTGGCCCAGGATGGTGATGATCGGCACGCTGACCAGCAGGCCGAGGGCCAGGCCCAGGAGCCCCAGGCTGACCGCCTCGAGCATCACCATGAAGAATATATGCGAAGGCCGCGTGCCAATGCTCTTCATCACGCCAAGCTCATGGAACCGCTCGATAATGGACATGATAAGCGTGTTTGCGATGGAGAATACCACGGTGATGAACACGATGACAAAGATGACGTACATCATGGCTTCCTGAAGCTGGATCGCGCTCACCAGGTTTGGCGCCATGTCCTGCCAGGAGAGGACCTCCAGAGCGGGGTCGGTGATTGTTTTCGACAGCCGGTCCCGCACCGTGCCGGCCCGGTTTTTGTCTGCGGTCAGCATGGTTATTTCAGAAACGGCATCACCCACACCGGTGAGTTGCTGGAGCTTTGTTATTCCCACAAACACCACACCTTTGTCGAAATTGCCCATCGGTGATTCGAAAAAACCCGAGACGTGGAGGCCCGTTCCCACGATCTCGTTGTTCCTGTCCTGAAACATCAGCACAACCCGGTCTCCCTGGTAGACGTCGAGCTTTTCCGCCAGGGTCTTTGATATGAGTATGTCGTCCGAGGCGGGGTCGCCGAGATAGTGTCCCTCGTTCTTCAGGGTGTAGTCGTAGATCTTCGAAACCCTCTTTTCTTTTTCCGGATCTATTCCCCTGATCAACACGCCCCGCGCGCCCTCCCCTGAGCGGATTATTCCCTTGACGGTGAGCCGGGGGGCGTAGGCGAGTATTCTATCCTCGCGATCGATGGCGGCAATTATTCGGCGCTCCGGGATGAAGCGGTATTCCAGCTTTATATTGGTGCGGAACCCCTTCCGGTGTATCGCCACATGGCCCAGGGCCGTATTGATGGTGTTGTCCACCATCTGGACCATCATGCCGTTCATAAAGCCGGTTAACAGGATCAGGGCTGATATGCCGATCGTGATGGACGTAATGACCACGAGCGAGCGCCTCTTCTGACGCCACATGTTCCGCCATGCTATCAGCATGAACGGGGCCGGGCTTTTTAATTTCTTCATGCGGTTCATATCCTATGCCGTGCCGCTCACAGTTTCCGTATCGCTTCGATCGGCCTGAGACGCGATGCGTGGCGGGCCGGTGAGATGGTGAACAGAACGCTGACGATCAGCATCATGCCGGAGGTCGAGAGGATGTTCGAGAGCTCCAGACGCGCCGGGAATTTTGTCATTGATATGCCCCACACGCTCATCTGGTCAGCAAGGCTGGAGTAATCGAGCGGATTGAAGGTGAAGTAGAGAGACAGGGCGCTTCCCAGCGAAGAGCCGAGCAACACCCCGATGAGCGCGATAAAGAGGGACTCCAAGTGAACCATCCGCCTGACCTGTCCAGGCGTGGTGCCGATGGCCATCATGATGCCAAGCTCGCGAATCCGTTCGTATACTGACATCTGGATGGTGTTCATCACGCCGAACGCCACCAGCGTGAAGAGGATGAACTCAAAGATATAGGTGCCGAAATGCTTCATGTCGATAAACTGCACCATGTCCGGCATGAGCTCGTCCCAGCCCAGTACCTCGAGTCCGCGGCCGGCGAAGGCCTGCCTGAGCCTGTCGCGCGTCGCTTCCATCGTCATGCCGTCCCTGAGGCGCAGCGTGATTGAATTGACATAGCCCATCATGGTGAATGTCTCCATGGCCTGGGAAAGAGGAAGAATGATCAGGGCGCTGTCATATTCAGGGTTGTCTGTTTTAAAGAGGCCGACCACGGTGAGGTTTGCCGCCGCAATGGACCCGTCAAAGCCCTGGGATATCATTGCGATCGTATCACCGACCCGGACCCCGAGGTTTTTCGCCAGGCCTTCTCCCACGACGGTCTGCTTCCGATCGCTTTTTTGCAGATATCGCCCGCCGGGAAGGATGCGTGAGTGGATATTGGTAACCGCGCGCTCCCTGTCCGGATCGACCGCCTGTATGACCGCGCCTTCAGTGGTGCTGCCGCTTGAGATGAATCCGGCGGTGTGGAGCCTAATGCTGAACGCTTCTATAGACGGGATTGACCGCAGCCTTGAGAGCATGCTCTTGTCCGGCATGAGCGCGTAATCGATGCTCATGTTTTCCCAGAACCCGGCTTCATGTATCTGTATGTGGCCGGTGTTCGCGGAGACAGCGTCTTCGATCATCTGGCCGAAGGCGCCTTTCTGGACTGCCTTCATGAAGATGATCATGGAGCATCCCACCATGATGGTGAGGAGGGTGAGAACGGTGCGTCTCCTGTTTTTCCACACGTTCCGCCACCCGAGCGTGAGTTCTATGCGGTGGTTGGGTTTCTTCATCATGATAACTCTTGTCCGGGAAGATCAGATTGTCAAGACCTTTACCCTCGCTCTCGGAATGTCGAAAGACCCAGCCGCTTTCGCGCCGCCTGCGCCATGTTCTGCGCGATCGAAAGGCGCCTGCCCGGCAGGTTGGCGACCCATGATCCGAGGCCGGTCAGCGCGCTGGAGTATACAAGGAGCTTCGGCTTTCGGACCAGCCCGATCAGCTGGCGGGCAACGTCCTCGGGCGTTTTCGGCCTGGTGAAGAAGCGCGTGATGAAGTTCTGGTCCGGGTCGATGATGGTATCCTGCGCCACCGGGCCGAAGCCGGACTCCGCTGGCGAATCTGTTTTAATGTAGCCGGGGAAGTATTCGCTCACCGAGATCCCGGTGCCGGCCCATTCAGCCTGTATGGTGCGGGTCCAGCCGCACACGGCCGCCTTGGAGCAGACGTACGGCGTGTACAGGGGCACGCCGATCATGAAGCCGGGCGAGCCGACATTGATGACGTGACCGCGGCCCTGCTTTCGCATATACCCGACCGCCCGGTTCGTGGCCGCGACCGGGCCCACGACGTTCGTTTTAAAGGAGCGGAGGAGTTCCTCCGAAGTGACTTCGTCCGCGCGCGCGACTATGATGGCGGCCGCGTTGTTTATGAGGACGTCTATCCTTCCGAAATGCGCCACGGTCCTGTCGACCATGGCCACGGCCTGTCGTTCGTCTGAGAGGTCGGTGGGGAGAACGAGCGCGCCCTTCATCTGCGTCGCGTTTTCCTCAAGATGCTCCCGCCGCCGCGCCGCCATCGCCACCCTGGCGCCGGCCCGGTCAAAGGCGAGCGCCGCCGCTTTCCCGATGCCGCTCGACGCGCCCGTTATGAGAATTACCGCTCCTGCGATGTCCATGATCAAGCCCCTTTGAATATATTGTACGGAACATGGAGATGATTGTTCCGGCAATGCCTGATATTCGCAAGCTGTTTTTTCAATTGAAAGCGGCCGGCGCGCCTCTTCAAATGAGGCTTGACGACAGCGCGGTTTTATGCTATCTTAAATTCGTCATTTGTTTCAAGGAGCGGACATGGACACCATAAGCGGGTTTATCATCGGGGTCATCGCGGCGGCATCCGCCGCCGCAGCATGGCGTTTTTTCGGGAGGAGCAGGGAGAAAGGTACGGCCCGTCAGAATATTTTTGTTTCAAGCATCGAGCAGATCAGGGCCATCGGCGAGCTCTCGGTGTTCAAGGCGTACACCAAGGAGATCGTAACCGAGGTGGACCATGCCTGGGGCGAATTCGGAAAAAAATACCTGACCTGGATCATGTCGAACAAGAAGATGGCGATGATATTCGAATTCGAGATCGACTTCAGATATGATCTGCGCAGCCCCCGCTTCCGCGTCGAGGAGAACCGCGGCGCATACACCTTTGTCATGCCCGAATGCTTTCACGAGATCCATATACGCGACATACATTTTTACGATGAACAGAGGAGCAGGATCATCCCCTGGCTCCTGCCCGATTTCATCAACAAGATATTCACCGACGGCTTTTCCGAAGAGGACAAAAACCGGATCAAGAACGAGGCGAAAAAGCGCGCCGAGGAGCAGGCGAAGGGGATCATTGAGCGTCTCTCCTCTGACGTGGAGCGCTCCGCGAGCCAGACCCTTACCTCGCTTGCGAAAGCGCTCGGCGCGGACAGGGTGTCTTTTGTTTTCAAGGATACCGGCAGGGAGGCAGTACGGTCGGTCGAGTTCAGGGACGACCGGGCCTCGTAGCAAGGCGCGCGCCGGAATGCCCTGTCTCCGCCGCGTGATTTTTTACCTCCGGCAGTTATTATCCGGTTTCGTTCACGCCCTCATGCATTCATCTCGAACATTTTCATGGTATGTGCCGCGCCACAAAGGCGCCGATCTCCCGTATTGACTGCCGTGCCGCAGGGTGCATATAGGCGAGGGCCTGGAACACGTGAATCATGTTGGGCCAGATCTTCAACTCCACGGGGGCGCCGTCACGCGTGGCCCTCTCTGCGACGCCTGTGGAGTCGTCAAGCAGGATTTCGTCCGTTCCCACGTGGATGAGGAGGGGCGGAAGCCCGGTGAAATCGCCGTACAGGGGCGATACCGAAGGCTGTGCGAGGTCGCCGTCCGGCGCATACATCCTGGCGAAGTTAGGCACCACCCGTGCGGGAAGCAGGGGGTCCTTCCTGCTGTTTTTCCTGAATGAAACGCTTGAACAGGTCAGGTCGGCCCAGGGCGATAGACAGACCGCGCACGCGGGAAGGGGAAGGACGCGATCGCGCAATGACTGGAGCAGCGCCAGCGTGAGCCCGCCGCCGGCGGAGTCTCCCATGATTGCGATTTTCGACGGCGGCGTGCCGCTGTCGAGGAGCCAGCGGTACGCGGCGAGCGCGTCCTCCAGGGCGGCGGGATGGGGATGTTCTGGCGCAAGGCGGTAGTCGAGAGACAGCGCCCGCGCCGACGATGCGCGCGCGATACGGCAGATCATGTCGCGGTGCGTCCGGGGCGAGCAGATGACATACCCGCCGCCGTGCAGGAAAAGGATGACTCGTCCCGCGTCCGCACCCTTCCAGCTGACCCATTCGGCCGGGACGCCGCCCGCGTCAGCGGGGGTGATGCCGCATTCCTCCGGGAGCCTGACGTATTTTGCCACCATCCGCTCCTCCCATCTCCGCATGCCCCGGTATTTTTTGCTGTCGGCTTTGCGGCTGAAATAACGGATGATCATGCGGGTAATGGCGTAGCGTATCATGGGGCCTCGTCCTTACGGTATCACGGGTGCTGCTGCTTCGTATATTTGACGCCGTCGACGACCATCGAACACGTTCCGCCGGTCATCTTCGGCTGTTCGGTGATCCGCATCTTGGTTTTGATCGGGCCATAGCCGATTGTTATTGAATCCGCGGTAATGGCCGTTCTCCCACCGGAAATGCACGTGTTTGTTTTTCTTATTTCTCCGCCGCCATCGAGGTTGATGATAAAGAAGGTGCCGTCGTCAGCAACCCATTTGCCTGCGTAAATCTTCTGGTCTCCGGCAAGAGGCATTTGCCTGCCGCACCCGAAAAGGGCCGCTGCAACAGCCAGTGATGCTATCAGGGACGCTGTTTTTTTCACGCCATCCTCCCGGATTGATGTCGATGAGGCAGGGATGATCCTGCGTGGCGGCGCGTTCAGCCGCCATGCGGCAGAAGCAGCACCTTTATTGACTCCGAAGCTCCGGCGACCAGCCTGAACCCCTGGCCCGCCTGTTCGAGCGGAAGCCGGTGGGTGATCATATCATCGACCGGAACGCGCCGCGCCCTGATCAGGTCGATGGCGACCATGATGTCCCCGGGACTCCCGCCGTATGAGGGGAGCAGGGTGATGCCGTTCCGCCAGAAATCGTTTACCGGAACGGAAAGGGTGACCCCGGGCTCGGTCGGCGCGAAGCAGAGGACGGTGCCTCCCCGGTCAACGGATGCGAGCGCCTGCTCAAACACGGAAAGCGCGCCGGCGCATACGATAGCGAGATCAACGGGCCTGCCGTCGTTCAGCTCTGTGAGCCGCGCCGGAACGTTCTCCGACGCATCCACCACCGCATCCGCGCCGAAGCGTTTCGCCGCGTCCAGCCGGTACCGGGATATGTCGGTCGCGAGTATCCGCCCGGCGCCAAGCGCCTTTGCCAGGGCGATGTGCAGCAGCCCCGACATGCCGCTGCCCATGACTGCCACACTCTGGCCCGGCGTGAGGCGGGCGACCCTCTGTCCCCTCACCACGCAGGCGAGCGGCTCGATGAAGGTGCCCTGGTCGTATGACATGTCGTCGGGAAGGACGAACACGCCCCGGTCGACATTGAGCTCCGGCACGCGGAGGAATTCTGCGAATCCGCCAGGGAAAAAGTTGGTGGTGTGGAGCGTCTCGCACGCGGTGTGGTTGCCGGTCAGGCAGTAGCGGCAGGTGTTGCAGGGAATATGGTGAGACACGAAGACGCGCTGGCCCGCGCGGTAGCGGCTGACGCGTTCACCGGTCTTCACGATCTCCCCGGCAATTTCATGGCCGAGCACCAGGGGCGCTTTCTTGATACGGTACCATTCCATGACGTCGCTTCCGCAGATGCCGCTCGCCATGACCTTGACCAGCATCTCTCCCGGCCCGATCTCCGGGACCGGCATCTCCTCGACCCTGACGTCACTGTTGCTGTAATATTTCGCTACCCGCATGGGCATACCTCTATGTGCAGCGCTCCCTTGTCTTTTTGTATATCACGACCGCGTCCTCCGGGGTTGCTTTCCTGTGGATGACCGCGTGAAGTGCCTTTGCCATGGCGACCGGGTACTGATTCTGCCACACGTTTCTTCCCAGGTTTACGCCGATCGCGCCGCGCTGCATTCCATCGTGGACAAAGTTGAACACCTCGAGCTCCGTTTCGCACACGGGCCCGCCGGCCATTACCACCGGTACGGGACAGCCGCTGGTCACTTTCTCGAAGTTTTCGCACCAGTAGGTCTTGACCACCTTGGCGCCCAGCTCCGCCACGATGCGGCAGCAGAGGCTCAGGTAGCGGGCATCGCGCTTTTCAAGCTCCTTGCCGACCGCGGTCACCGCCATCACGGGGATGCCGTACTTCTCGCATTCGTTCACTATGGTGCTCAGGTTGCCCAGGGACTCCTTCTCGTATTCGGTTCCGATGAATACGGAGACCCCGACCGCGCATACGTTCAGCCTGATGATGTCGTCGATCGATGTCGTGATGATTTCATTGGCGAGATCTTTCCCCACCACGCTGGTCCCCCCTGACACGCGGAGGATGATGGGAATGTCCCTGTCCGGATCGATGCTGCTCCGCAGCACCCCGCGGGTCACAAACAGTGCGTCGCTGTAGTCGAGGAGGTCGCGCACCGTGTCGCCGGGCCGCTCCAGGCAGCGCGTCGGTCCCTGAAAATAGCCGTGGTCTATCGGCATGAAAAAGCAATGGCCGTCCTTCTGTATGAGGCGCGACAGCCGGTTCCTCATGCCCCAGTCCATGTGGTCCGATCCCTGTATGTATTTCCCCTTGACGGCGCGGGGCCGTTTTGCTCCAATTTCCGATGCTTCCCTGGCTTCAAGTATTCCTTCTGCGTCTGGCATGTGTCTCCTCCTTGCAGAGATTATTTGTCAGTGTTTGCCCCCGGTTTCCTCCGCGTTCCGGCGCAATCCAGATCCGGTTAACACGTTATCTGTCTGGCCTTACTATGAGATATCCGCGGTCGATCAGCCAGTGGTGAAATTGATAGGTCGTGTATCTGCACGCCTCTTTGCAGATGAGACGGGTTTTTTCGTATTCTGCAGATCCTTCCTCGATCCGGTTCAGCTCCAGTTGCACCTGGCATTTCACGTCTTTGCAGAATTCTCTCCGCTTGTATTCGATGTATCCGTCCACTGGCATTCCTCTTTCCTGGTAAAAATTGTAGTCAATTCTATGTATAATGATCATGTTCCGGCGTGTACCGGCGAGGCGGTTCAATGGATAATTTAATACTGAAACATGAGATCTTTTGTCAAGAATGTTTTAGCCGGAGGTTGACGTGCGCGTGATACCGCGTTATATTCATTGTATTATTGTATTACAGAATAACGCGTCGTTATAACAGGCTGCCAGCATAATAACGGGAGGTTATTGGTATGGAAAAGACATGGTTCAAATCCTATGCCGCGGATGTGCCGTACAATCTGCAGTACCAGAATGTGACCGTAGCTGAAGCCCTTGCCAAAAATGCCGACCTGTATCCGGAGGTCACTGCCCTTATCTTCCTTGATGCCAGGATAACATACAGGAGTCTCAACGAAATGGCAAACAGCTTCGCCAATGCCCTGATCGACATGGGAGTGAAGCCCGGGGACCGGGTCGCCATGCTGATGCCGAACATGCCCCAGATCGTGATCGCCACGTACGGGGCATGGAAGGCAGGGGCCATTGTCGTCATGAACAATCCCCTCTACACCGACCGTGAACTGGAATACCAGCTGAACAACTCGGGGTCTACAATGCTGGTTACGCTCGACCTGCTCGCGCCCCGGATGATCGCGCTCAGGCCGAAAACACCGGTCAAAAAAATAATCGTGGCGCACATACGGGACCATCTTGGGTTTCCGAAAAAGCAGCTCCTTCCCATTGTCGCGAAGGACAAGCATCGGGACATCCCCAAAACGTCAGAGGTGTATGAATGGCCTGACCTGATAAAAAAATATCCCGCGACCGATCCCGGGATCAGGGTCGCGTTCGACAGCCTCGCCACCCTGCAGTACACCGGCGGGACTACCGGCGTGAGCAAGGGCGTGATGCTGACGCACAAGAACCTGTCGAGCAACGTCCAGCAGATCGAGGCCTGGTTTCCCGGCTTTGGGAAGGGGGAGCTGGTCCAACTCGGCGTTCTTCCCTTCTTCCACTCGTTCGGGCTGACCTGCATCATGAATTTTTGCGTCTGGATGGCGGGGGCGGATGTCTTGATCCCACGGCCGGATCCGACAGCCGTGCTCGAGGCCATTCATAAGCACAAAATAACATTTTATCCTGCAGTGCCGACAATATACGTGGGCCTGTTGAGCCATCCGAAGCTGCACAAGTATGATGTATCGTCGATTATTGGGTGCTTCTCCGGCGCGGCCCCGCTTCCGGTGGAGGTGATCAAGTCGTTCGAGGAGAAGACCGGCTCCAAGATCTGCGAGGGGTACGGGCTTTCGGAAACCAGCCCCGTTGCCACGATAAATCCGTGGGGAGGCAAAACGAAAGTGGGTTCCATAGGCCTTCCGCTGTCGGATACGGAGATCAAAATCGTCGATCTTGAGGATGGAACAAAGGAGATGCCGGTTGGCGAGGCGGGCGAGGTCATAATCCGCGGGCCTCAGGTCACGGAGGGCTACTACAACATGCCGGACGAGACTGCGAAAACCGTGCGAGACGGCTGGCTTTACACGGGCGATATCGGCAAGATGGATGACGAAGGCTACTTCTATATCGTCGACCGGAAGAAGGATATGATCATCGCCGGCGGGTACAACATCTACCCGCGGGACATCGACGAGATCCTGTTCGAGCACCCGAAAATCCTCGAAGCCTGCGCCATCGGCGTTCCGGATCAGTACCGGGGGGAGACTGTCAAGGCGTTCGTGGTTCTCCGGAGCGGAGAGACGATGACGGAGCAGGAGGTCATCGATTTCTGCAAGGAGAAGCTCGCGAAGTACAAGGTTCCCACCACGGTCGAATTCATCGACTCGCTGCCGAAGAGTGGCGTTGGAAAGATTTTAAGAAAAGAGCTCCGCGCCATGGAGCTCGCGAAGATGCAGAAGTGAAGATGGCCCTCTCCCGGCCTCCCCCGCTCACGGGGGAGGTGGCCGCAGGCCGGAGGGGGCGATTCGTGTAGCTTACTTCGCCCCGAGCCCGCCGTCGACCGGTATCACCGCGCCGGTCACGTAGTCCGATGCCCGAGACGCGAGAAACAGGGCCAGACCCTTTATTTCGTTCTCTTCACCCACCTTTGACAGAGGAATGTGTGCGACCATGGCGTCCAGCACAGGCTTCATCTCCGGCTTGAACACGTATTCCATCATGTCAGTATGGAAGAAGCCCGGCGCGATGGCGTTAACCTGTATATTGTACTGCCCGAGCTTGACCGCGAGGTTCTTGGTGAGTACCTCGACCGCCGCTTTCGAGGAGTTATAGGGGACCGCGGGATGCGCGATCTCGAGCGACCCGCGCGACCCGAACACGGATGAAATATTTATTATCTTGCCGCCGCCCTTTTCCTTCATGATTTTCGCCACCTGCTGCGTGAGGATCCAGAGGCCGCGCACGTTGATATTAAAGACCTTGTCCCATTTGTCGAGCGGAAAGTCGAGGGTGGGCGCCCCCCAGGTTATGCCCGCATTGTTCACCAGTATATCGATTGCGCCGAACTCCTTCATCGTCGTCTTGACGAGATTGTCGATGTCTTCCTTTGATTCCATGTCGCACTTGATCGGGATGACCCTGACGCCGAGAGGCTCGAGTGCTTTCGCCTCTTTTTCCAGATTCTGCATCTTGCGGGAGGCGATTATTAGATCCGCGCCCGCCTCTGCCAGCGCCGCTGATATAAAGCTGCCGATCCCCCGTCCCCCGCCGGTCACGATCGCTTTTTTGCCTTTGAGATCGAATAATTCTTTGACGTTCATACGCGTCTCCTTGTTGATAATGATGCCCGTACGCCCTCTGCAGGGATCATTATTGATACGGATGTATTATATACAAGAAAAATTTTATTTTATATATAACCCGTTTACGGCGGCGTTTGTTTTTAAATCGGTAACCGGACCCTCCGGGAGATCGGGAGGTGTGATCGCACCGGGGATAAAAAAATCATTTGAAAATCTATGCGGGCATGATATAGTAGTTCCAGGGCATGATGGTCATGCCTGTATACGATAAAAATCATACTGTTCCCGCTGTAATTCAGACTGCATTCCAATCGATGGAGGGCGCCATGGTACAGGTCGATATCGTCTGGTCGTATGCATTCGGGGCGACGTTTGCTGCCGCGGCCGCACGGCAGCTTGAACAAGAGGAAAAGCCCTTTGATAACAGGTGGTTTGTCTTCGTCCTTCTCTTTTTATCCATTTTTTTCGCTCCCTCGGGGCTCTATCTTTTATGGGAGCACACTCAGTGGGAAACCATGCAGGTGGCAACGAAGTTCGACGACATTCCCGCCTGGCTGGTGACCGCGTTTGCGGTTACCAATATTACCCAGGGTATCCTGGGCTACTGGACAAGCTTCAGGCTGATAAAGAAGAAGAAGTATTACGCGGCCCATGCCAACTGGATGGTCGCGTGGACCATCTTCTGGTTCCTCCTGGTGTGCGGGTGGGATTGCACCGGGTGGCAGCGCTTCCTGTATGACATGAGCGTAAACAGCGGCGAGCTGTGGGCGCCGGGCAGGCACATGGGCCTGTCGTTTTTCTATGCCAGTCGGGTCTGGTGGACCCTGGTCGTCATGGGCGTCTGCTTTGCGCCGATGCTCCTGTACGGGTATCTGAAATTCACCATCCAGGACGCGAAGATGGATCCGTCGATCAAACCCGGGGAGGTGCCGGGTGTCATTACCGTGCTGGTTTTCTACTTCGGGGCGCAGTGGGTCGTATGTCTCGGCCTGGCGATACTTGCCGCGCTCGTGGTCATGGGTATCAGGAACCTTGTCGGCAGCCTGCTTGCGGCGTACCTGATCGGCGT
>JAFGJX010000003.1 GCA_016928865.1 Spirochaetota bacterium | reverse complement strand
CACCAGGTTGTCCTCGGTCGCGTTCAGGGGAAGAGTCACGAGGGGCACATTCACGGTCTCCACCGGGAGGGGCATGCCCCGATTGTTTTTCGATCTGCAGGTGTCACACAGGAGATGATCGGGAGAGGCCGGATCACAGTTGAACGGGCAACCGGCGACCCTTCTGATCTGCGGGAGGACCCCGGCGAGCGCGCGTACGGCCGTGCTTTTCGCCGTCCCCTTCTGGCCCCTGATGAGAACACCCATGCCCCGGGGAACGATTGCATTGACCAGCAGGGCGAGCTTTAGCTGGTCCTGCCCTACGATGGCAGAAAATGGGTATGAATACTGTTGTCCGGGCCGGTCGGTCATTGCGTCAACGTCTCTCCCTTGCCGGCTAGCGCCTTGCGCACAACATCCATATCGAGCCGGACCTCGTCAAAGGGCTTCCTGCGCACCCGGTGGTAGAGCGCCAGCTCGGCGCTGGCGAGGATATCGTCGTCGGTCAGCGCGGTGCGGCCTTGGTAGGCGGCGATCGTCTTGCTCGCCTTCATCATGACGAGATCGGAACGGTGCCCATCGACGCCAACGGCGCAGGCGACATTCGCAATTTTTTCGAGCATGGCATCGGGAAGGCTGATCCCGGGAAGGAGTCTTCGCGCATCGACAATCCTGTCCGCGAGCTTTTTCTCCTCCGCCTCCCAGTGCGCCAGAAACGCATCCGGGTCCGATTCATAGTCGTTCCAGCGCTTCACGATCTCGATCCTTTCCGCGGCATTCCCGATCCCGGAAATGCTGACGCAGAGGCCGAAGCGGTCAAGGAGCTGGGGCCGGAGCTCCCCTTCCTCGGGGTTCATGGTGCCGACGAGAATGAATTCCGCCATGTGCGAGTAGCTCACCCCTTCGCGCTCGACTATGTTCACGCCCATGGCCGCGCTATCGAGCAGGATATCGACGATATGGTCGTCAAGGAGATTCACCTCGTCCACGTACAGAATGCCGCGGTTTGCCTGGGCGAGTAGCCCGGGCTCGAAGCGCTTCTCGCCCTTTTTCAACGCGTGCTCGAGGTCCAGCGTGCCGACGACCCTGTCTTCCGTGGCATTGATCGGCAACTCGACGACCCTGGCAGCGCGCCGTACCGCGTGGATCTCGTTCCGGGACGAACGCTCCTGGCACTGCGGGCAGAACTTCGAGGGCTGGTCCGGATCGCAATTGAACGGGCACCCCTCGACCACGTTGATTTCGGTCAGAAGAGCGGCAAGTCCGCGCACGGCAATGCTCTTCGCCGTTCCCTTCTCGCCCCGTATCAGCACGCCGCCGATGCGCGGGTTTATGGCGTTCAGGACAAGCCCGGTCTTCATCGTGTTCTGGCCGACAATGGCGGTAAACGGATAGTGCTGTTTCATGTCTGCCTCACAAGCTCATTGACATACGGCAGCTCCTCGAGGGCGTCTTTGAGATATCCCATCCTCATCGCGGCATAGATGAGCCCGATAATGACGGTAAAAAGCGCCAGCTCGATCACGCAATGCCTGATGTCGACCGCGCTCTTTCTCCCGGGCATTTTAACACGGCAGAAGGGACACATCGGCGCTTTTGAATTGACCCTCTTGCCGCATACGGGGCACCGGAAGCAAGATACCGCCGCGTGAACCAGGCCAAAGGGGCCGCCGATGACGCCGATGAGCAGCCATTTCATGAAGCTTCCGCCTCTCATCGATGCATATACCGTTCCCATGATCCCGATTATCATCCAGCCAATCAGTACGATCATAGCAGTACCTCGCGTGTTATAGGCGTATCACCCTATCACTTATGCAATCGCCTCGTCCCGGCTAGAATCCATAAAAGCTTCTATGCCATCCGGCCTCATGGATATAATTGTCTATCCGGCGGTCTCCTTTCCAGAACGGAAGGTACCTTCCTATCCTCAATGCTATTACAAGCAGTATGAATCTCCAGCGCTCCCGGAACATCTCGAAACGTATTCTGAAGTTCTTGAATTGCGGATATTCGGTCCGGTAGGGGATGTCGCCGCTGCCCCCCTTTTTATCGTAAATATACCTCTTGTATGGCTCCTGCTTCGGATACTGGATAAAGGAATCGAGCAAGTCCTTCTTCTTCCATTTTTTTGCAAGATGGTGCGTGTACCAGTCGGCGATCTTCTGGAACGTAGTCATTTCTCCTATTACCTCCTTGTATCTCTGCCGGAGCTTGTCAACCCGGTGCATGACCACGCCGTTGGGCGCGAAATGATACAGGGAGGATATGATGCACATGGTCAGGGCCGCCTGGTCCCTGAAAAGCTGGGTTTTATGCTTCTTCATGAACTCGTTTTCAGACTTCATCCAGTACTCGTAGCCATTGAGGAGCACGTCGAGCCTGCGGAGGAGCGAGGGGCCCCAGGTATCGTTGATCAGCTTATAGCCGTACTCGGTAAGGTTCAGCGTCTCGTGGGTCTCCAGGCTGATGTTTACCTGCGCCCCGCTCCAGAAGTGGACATCGTCCCATGCCACGTTCCGCACCCTTCCTTCCTCCTTGAGCTTGTCATAGAGGACGGTCCCGGGGAAGGGGGACATGCGCGTGAGCTGCTGGTAGGTAGGGTAGCAGGCCACGAAATAGTTGAGGTCCTCGAGCATGTTCTGGTGGGTGTGGAAGTCCCACCCGCATATCCACGCGCCGACCGTGCGTATCCCGCGCTCATGCAGCTTCGCAAACACCTCGCGGGCGTCCATCTTTTTCCTCTTGCTGTATCCGTACTCTCCCGCGAACTTCGATTCCACGCCGATGAAAATGCAGCCGATGCCGATTTCGGAGATGTAGTCCCAGCCATATTTATCGGCGAACTCGGCGATGTTGTCTATGGAGCCGAACGCGAACCAGTCAAGCCGCTCCGTGACGTCCGGGTTGTTCATCCAGTACTCGCGTATCGCGTGGAGATAGTCGTGGTGTCTGAAATGGTCTTCTTCTATAACGAAAATATTTTTAACGAGAGGGAAATTGTCATAGTACGCGCGCACGTGCTCGACGAATTGCTTCGGAGTGAGCATCTCGATACGCTTTTTATTGAACATTACGGTTGTCGAGCAGAAGTCACAGCCGCCCGGACAGCCGAGCCCCGACACGAAGAAGCCTATGTTCCCGCCGGGATACCTGCTGAAGAAGATCGGCCCCCCTCCGCACTTGGGCATGAGTTTCTGCTCAACGGGGCGGTCAATATTCTCCTCGCCCAGGTGCTGTCGGAGCCACTTGACGCCCTCGCCCAGGACCACGTGATCCACGTATTTTTTCTGGGTTTCCTTGTCGTACTTTGCAGCAAAGGCCTGCGCGGCGTAGGAGCCGAGCATGATCTCCGTCTGAGGCGATTTCTTCCTTATATATTCACACATCTTCAATACGCTGTCCAGGTGGACCGGAAAGGCGCTGATCCCGATCAGTTTGAATCCTCTGTCAACCTCCTTGGTGAAATCATCCCAGCGCGGGTATTCCAGCAGCCGCGCCGGAATATTTATATTCTGCGCAAGGATATGGTTCGCATAGCAATGGGTGTGTGAATTGAGTGTCATAAGGTCATCGCCATGCGTGAAGCGCTGTCCCATCGCGTCCGTCAGGGAATCGTTCGGCGGCAGCGTGGGATAGGGGAAGGTTGGAGTTGTCAGCAATATGGTATCGGTTATCATTCTGTCTCTCCTTT
>JAFGJX010000014.1 GCA_016928865.1 Spirochaetota bacterium | reverse complement strand
TCCCAGCAGGGGCCGCGGAAACCCGATCAGGAGCAGAATCGATATGCCGATTGTCGCGAATACCACCGCCATCCGCGTGTCGCGCTTTGCCGTCTCTTCATTGTCGAGCGCCGCGCGGTAGGCGCCCACGGGCGTGAGCGTAAGCTTGCCCCCCCGCGGCGTAAATGTCGCGTCCAGCTCGGCGGCGCAGTCCCTCACAAGCGAAGCGATCTTCCTGGCCACCGTGGTATCGGTGGCGGAATCCTTCGGTTCGGCCGTGACGAGCACGTGCTTTCCATCGGCCGAGACCAGGTGCCCCTGTACGATCCTGACGTTCTGCGAGGGGGCCAGGTGGGCCATGCGCGCCAGCACCAGGTTCTTCAACCCCAGGGGGTCGGCCGCCATCATGTTCGCCTGGCCGATCCCCTCCAGGTCCAGGAGCTGTGCATAGTTTTCAGCCAGCGCCTCCCTCACCCTGGCCGGCTGGAGAAGGGGCGCGACCTTGTCCTCGAGATCATGCGCGGAGAAAAGGACCGGCAGGCTTTTCATGATATGGGCTATGAGGGAGGGGAATACGTCCCGGTATTCCTCCAGCCCGACGCTCCGGAAAAGCCCGCTCGCGGCAAGCCTGCGTTCCACCAGGGAAGCGCCCTCGACAAGGGCATCAACATCAGGCCGGGAGCTCCCCAGGTCGATGACAATCCGGTCTTTCACCGGATGATGCGTCATCACGTACCCGGCGTCTGAAATGACGGGATCATCCGCGGGAAGCGACCTCGTGACATCCATGTCGATGTCAAGCCGCCTGGTGCCCGTATATGACATCACCCCGGCGATCAGGATGATCATAATGACTATGTGCCACCGTACGACCATTCGTTTCATTGGGTCAGTCCTCTAGCTCCCAGTCTTCCCAGTCATGAACTTCGTCCCAGCCATCATCGGGCAGGTCTTCCACCGGTCCAAATTCGTAATCATCAAGGTCCTCGATGTCCTCGAGCTCCTCCAGGTCATTAAAATCCTCGTCCCCGGGTTCCTCCAGCAGCCAGTCATCCGCCGGGTTCTTGTCGATGGCATCTGCCCCGCGGCCTGGCGCGCTCCCCGCGAGCACCAGGGCGAGCAGGAGTAACAGGAGCGCGGCGTACTTCTTCATTATACTGTCCTCCTGATTTCAGGTCCCCCGTCCGGCAGGACCGCTGCGGCGTGGAAGCAGGGTAGAATACAGGATCACCGCGGTCAATTCGAGTGCGAAAGGTTCGACTGTATCACCAGATGGGTCCTGTTCATCAGCTCGGTGATCATATCGCTCGTATAGGCGTGCGTGTCTATGGGGTCCCCGACCGTCACCGTAATCCGGCCCGGTCTGAAAACGACGCTTCCCTTGGGGAGCACGTTCCTGCTGCCGTTCACGGTGACCGGCAATATCGGATAATGCCGCTCGAGCGCCACGTTGAATCCGCCCTTCTTGAAATTCCGCAGCTGCCCGTCAGACGAGCGCGTGCCTTCAGGGAAAAACATGATGCTCACTCCCGGGGGAAGACGGTCAAGCCCTTTCCTTATGCTTTCGCGGGCCCTGTCCGGATGTGAACGGTCAATAAAGATATTGCGCGACGCGTAGAGCGCCGGCCCGAAGAGAGGCACTTTCAGCAGTTCCTTCTTGATGGTCCAGCGGTACTGGACGCCGAGCGCGGTGACCAGGGCGAGTATATCATAGTTTGATTGATGATTCGACATGATCACGTATGCCTGGCCTTCCCGCATCCTGTCCCTGCCCGTGATGGACACGCTGACGCCGGAGACAAACAGCATGACCCGCGCCCACAGCTTCGAAATCGAAAATGCCAGGTTGCCCGTCGAGCTGAGCAATGAGGCCAGCACCATCGGCAAGAAAAGAACCAGGGTCATCAGGACCGCCCAGAAGTATATCCAGACTATCTTCGCCACGCGTATGACACTCAACATCCCCTCCTCCCCGTCATGCCGGTCATTGCACCGACCTGAACTCTTCCTCTTTTTTTTGGCGCTCCTTTTCCATGTTCCGCATCTTCACGAACATAGCCCACCCTTTCTCATCGATTAACTTCCAGGCCCCTTTGCCGCGCTCCCGGACAACCAGGTCCTGCTTGAGTGTCTTGATCGCCGCCGGCGTCCCTAGCCCAACGAAGAGCGCAAGGAACGAGAGTGCCGCGGCAAGCCCAAAAAGAAATCGTCCCGCGCTGCCGGCGCCCATATCGATCTTCATGCCGATAACCAGCAGTCCGTAGACCAGGGCAAAAACGATGAGGACCGCCATCAGGGCAATGAAGAAATTCGCCATCCACGAGCGGCACAGGAGGAGCCGTGCCGGCGTCACATCGAGGGTGTGTTCCCGGACGGTTTCCATGTCGTAGGCAATCTCGCCTTTTTCTCCGGAAGGATCAGGCGCCATGCGGATGCTTTTATATACAAGGGTTCGTTTCATCGTTGTCGGTCTCCATTGCGTGATTATGGATTATAATATGATAAAAACTCCGAATAAATCTGTCCAATATTTTTTAGTCATACTGTGAAAATACCATGCGATACGAATCAACATCTCCAGCATAAACGTATCAGGGTACCGTCACATAGGTTTATCATGTTTCGGAAAAAAGCATTGCTGCCTGCGGAATTCGGCCGGTTCTCAACCGCCCGGCTCCTTTTTCCAACGTGTAACAGGCCTGTCATGACAGGCTCTAACAGGACGGGATTAAAAATTGCTTGATTTTATAAATTGTAACGGCTACCGTCAAATATGACCTCACGTCATAACGGAGGATGGTCATACTGTCAGCAAATTCCCGGGCGAGCAATAGAAACAGGAGGACACCGTGAAAAAAAATATTTCGCTCTGCGCACTATGTTTCGTCATTTCAGGCCTGTTCTTGATGTCCTGTAAAAAAGTCGACCTTAAAGAACTCGAATATCAGCATATCACCAGGGGCGAATATCTGCAGGCCTATGTGAAAAAGAAAGGCGGCGGAATGGTTCTCTGGTTCCAGGTCTTCGACCAGATGGACAATACATCCGATTTCAAAAAAGCCAAATTTACGAGCGATACGATCGGCTCGTATCCGGCAAAAATCAATGAAGACAAATGGATATGGCTGCTGGTAAACGACCGGATAGAGATCCGCCTCGTGGCCTTCTCCGCGGTGAAGGACTTCCAGGACACCGGCAAGCTGAAAAAATTCATCGCCTCGTTCGATCTGGCAGGGATGGAAAAGATCACCGGGCCGAAGCTGAAAGCGGCTGATCTTGAAAAATTCATTCCGAAGCTCGGCGGGCAATAACATCGCGAGGAACATGCATCAAGCATAAAAAAACCTCCCGGATCATCCGGGAGGTTCCCTGAGCCAGCTACCAGAGTCGAACTGGTGACCCCGTCATTACGAGTGACGTGCTCTACCGACTGAGCTAAGCTGGCCTGTTCTACAAACGAGCTTTAAATTGTAGAACAGTGCCCGCGCTGTCAAGTTTTAATGCTTTTTTTTATGAATTTTTCCTTACCCCCCCACGAGTTATTCCCGGAAATCATGCGGGATCGGCGCGAATCCCATATCATCGGGCCAGAACCTGTTTCCCGGTCCGCACTGAATGATCCCCTTTCTGCACAGCTCCGATCTCCATTCGTATTTCAGCACGACCTTCCCGGCAATCTTCTTCTCCGGATCGAAGCTGACCAGGCGCACCGGCGAATAGGTGGTGGAACCGAAGCCGGTACCCGCATCTTCCGCCTCACAGCTATTTTTGCTGTCCCGGTGCGACTGACTCCCGGCGCCGTGAGATCCCGAGCGCCGGCTTTTCATGGACGGCGAAACCGGAGGCAGCTCGCGGACCTTTTCCCGGTACGCGGCAACCGCGATGGTCCCCATTGCCGAGGCGTCAGCGAAAACCCGCTCCGCGTACGAGTCTGACTGGCCGGTGAAGTAAAACCTGTTTGTCCGGTCCATGCCCGTGCGCCAGCCCTCGAACGTATTGGACGCGTACGGCTCGATGATATACATCCGCTCGCTGTTCTTCAGATCCGATTTTTCGCCGCTGATGATGTTCCGCCCGTCAACGGCAATGACCACGCCGACGCGCCGGTCAGACCTGTTGATTACCTCGATCGAATATGTTTCACCCCTGACCGCCTCCATGTAGTAGTACGCGCCGACACCCCTGACACGGGGATAGGTCCGGTACCGGGGAAACTCCCCGCCCCTGTCCGAAATAACGCGCACATCTATGGCAGGCGCCGGCTCCGGGCGCGCAAAAGCAAGCGCCGGGACGACAAACACCGTCAGCAAAATGCTCATTGTAAGAGTACGTTTCATACAACCATCCTCCCTGTATCGTTTCAATCTGTCAATTGGACGGCTTTTTCGGGGAGAAAGTTCTTAAAAAAATGATGCATGAAAAATCATAATCACGCAGCGCCAATTCATAACACATTTAAGACAGGACATCATATTAATTATTGACTCATTTGCCGGATGTCGTTATTTTGTATTCATGAAATCACTGGCGACAACAATCAGCTCGATCCTGATAACAGTATCAGCCCTCTCTGGAATTGTCATGATCTCAGGGTGCGAGGATTCCATATGGCGGACGGCCACCTTTTCGGATAGCGTTCCATTGCTCCTTGCGATGAGAGCATTAAAAAATAATGGCTACCCTGTTACCATTACCGTCACAGGAATACCCACCGGAGCAGGCGGATTCACCACGCTTACCGGCGACATTCTTGACGGCTTTACCCTGAATATTGGAAACAGCGGGACTTTCTATTTCAGGGTCAATCTTGATGGGGGCATTGATTTCAACATTTCATACATCATGTCGCCTTCAGGATACGACTGCCAGATCGATTACGATAATACCAGCATAGGGACCGAGCAGGCCACCTTCACCATCAGCTGCTCTGCCATATAACGATGCAATGCTGCGCAGGGAACACAATTCTCTTTTCAGAATGCGATAACCCATATCACGCATCGGAAAAAGCTTCGCGGCCTGCGGAACTCGGACAAAAACAATGAAAACTCAGACAGTCCTCGGCCGTTCAGCTCTTTTTCCCGATGCTACACCGGCCCATCGGGACAGGTTCTTAGCAGGCTTTCCCCTCATTTTCCACTTACCGAAGCCGGAAATTTCTTCTGTTACAGCAGTATGCCGACCTGTACAAACGGACAGATTGAATGCAGCGCCTGGCCGCTGTAGAGCACGGACATGTATCCGAACCCAGCGTCCATGAAAAACTTCCCATCGAATGCCGCCCTGAACAATACCTGCGCGTCATAGGAAAAGTTTGTCGCCCGTTTCTTCCGGGGGAAAATCCCCCTCACGTCAAGAATGGTGAATGACGGCCCGACAAGGAAATTCGGGCGAATGTGGAAGGACCACCGCCCTGCCGCCGCGATCCTGAAATCGTAGAATATGCCGGCTGTCGGCGTCATGTTCAGGAGGCTCATCTTCGCCTTGGCGGCGGAGCGCCCGTTAAACGGTATGACACCGAACTTCAGGGCAAACCCGAAAGATGATAGCACCGGTATGGAACGGACCGCCGGTATACCGGCCAGGCCGTACGCGATGCCCACATGGCCGGCCGGAGCCATGTCAAGATAGCGTTCCCATTCTCCAACCGGAAACTGGCAGCTCGCCCCGAGGGCGATCTCCAGAGGACCCAGGCCCAGCATGCCGCGGGAACTATCAGCGGTCCGCGCGCGCAGCCGCTCCTCTTTTTTACGCGCCGCCTCGCGCGCGCGTTCCTCTTCTTCCTCACGCTTTCGGGCTTCCTCCGCTCTCTTTCTCGCTTCATCCTCTCGCTTCAGCGCCTCTTCTTTCTTGAGCGCATCTTCATCTTCCCTGGCCTCTTCACCCTCAGGAGCATCCTTCTCTGGTATCTGCCTTCCAGTAAGCGATTCCGATTCTCCGGCCAATTCATCAGCGTTCTCGGTCTTTTTCCGAACGATCAGGTCGGTCCAGCCTGAACTGCTCGCGGGCTTCATGAAAACATTGAGCGCCGATATCCTGATCCGGTAATTGCCCGGCACGAGCGGCGCCATAACGAAATTTTTCTCAGCGTTCTTTTTAAAGATGATCTTCCCTTCTGCATCCTTGATCTCGACGACATAGCCCTGCGCGCCCCGGACCGCGTCCCAGTCAAGACGCACCTGCCCGTCCCCGGGCCCGGCCGCGTTCAGGATGCCGGCACTACACAGGAAAACGCATGCCGCCATGGAAATTCGCACAGCTCTATTCAACATAGATCACCCGTGATTTCAACTCCGGCGCTTCGAGCCGCCTGCCCGGCTTGATCGTGAAGTAATTTTGCTCCGGTTCGCTTCGCACCTCGGCACCCCTGCCCTGCTGTCGAATCGCGGAAACCTCCCATGCGAACCGGCCGGCGTCAAGGAGCTCGGTCCGGGAAAAGCGGTACCTTGTTTCCTTCACGCGCGTTGAGAATATGACCTTCTCGCTGCCGCTGACAATACGCTTCAGGCTCACCTGATAGTGGGTCGCTCCCTTGACCGGGTCCCAGGTGAACAGCATTCCGCGTTTGCTTGTTATTTCGACTTTATCATTGTCCGCCGGGAACGCGCCGCCGGGCGCTTCGAGCGCTTCCATTATCGAAAACGCGCGGGGCTCGCTCGCCAGGGGCGTTCCGCCCGTATCAAGGAGCTTTACGCGCCAGAAATAGTTGCCCGTTCCCGGAACGGGCGCTGCAAGCCTCAACCCCACGACCGTTTCCGCCCGCACCACGGATTTAAACTCCCTGTCCGAAGCGATTTCGATACGATAGCGCTGGCCGTGGTCCTGGCCTTTCCACCGGAACAGAATATTCCCCGATCCGGCAGAACCGATCGACTCGCCGGGACCGGGAGCGACGAGGACCGGCGGCTCTGCGCCGACAACATTTATTTTCATCGCGCGCGACGGCGGCGACAGGGCGCCGGCTCCAGTCATCCCCCGCACCCGCCAGAAATACGCGCCCTTTCCGAGGGCAACTTTCGGCTTTTCAAAATTATTCCCTGTTGATTCGCGGTAAACGACCCTGCCGAACCCGTCATCAGCGGCAATGGTGAACTCGTACGCCGTGTATCCGGAATCGCTCTTCCAGTTAAAGAGTGATTTCCCCGACGCGATGGAGATATCCGGAATCGTTCCGCCGTTCGCCGGAACAAGCGGCTCCGGCGGGACCAGGGCGGTCGCTCGCACGATGCTGAACCGGCCCGTTCTGCTGTAAAGCGACACATCCGGAGAAAAAGCGTACTGGGTCCTGATACGCCAGTAATATGATCCGGGCGCCAGTTCATCCGTTGCTATCGAAGCGGTGTCGCTCTTCAGGGTGCGGATAATCGTTTTAAAACCCGGATCACTGCTGATCTCGATCATATAGGAAGTGGCGGCTCCCGAAGGCTCCCAGGCAAACTGGACAAGGGGATTTTTCATCCCGGCGGGAATCTCTTCTGCCTGTCGGGGCGCCAGGGGAACCACCGGCCCGTCATTGACGATGGTAAACACGCGCACCGGCCCCGTCTTTCCGGCCGCATCAGCCAGCCGCCAGTAGTAGGCGCCTGCGGGAAGATCCATCCCCGCCCGTGTTGTATCGACAGCCACTGTGCCGGCAAGCGCGGTAAAAGCCGCGTCTTTCGCGACCTGCACGGTGACCTCGCGGGCAGTATCCGTTTCCCAGGAAAAGGCCACGCGATACTCTCCGCCGGTTGTCACGAAATAGCGATTGATGCCAGGCTCAAGCTGGCGCGCGAACAGCGCCTCCCTGGTTATGGTATCGCCGGTCACCGAAACATCATAGCCGCTATTGACCGTCTCCTTTTTCCCCCCGGCGGTCACCTCGGCGCTGCCGGATGATACCGCAAGGTTCATGCCGCCTTTCGATATTCCCACGTCGACGACAGCGCTTTTAACATCCACTTCTGCGAACCTGGTCGCGATCTTCATGGCGCCTCCGGCCGGTTTCCGACGCGCGGCGATGGAACCCTGGTCCAGGTCTATATCGACGCCCTGTTTTGTCCGGCAAACCAGGACCAGAGTGTTCTCGTCGATCTCGATGTCGGTGCCGTCATCGAGCCTGACAATCGCCCCGGAATCCTCCATGGTGCGCAGGTAATCGCAATTGTACACCGTTTCGTTCCGGTCGATGCCTTCCCATACCACCTCTTCGGCGTACCGTCGCTGCGCTGTCCTCTTCTCATACGTCAGAACGCCGATCGCTTCCGCCCTGGACCTGGTAAACTGCCCGGTGAAATCGGCATAGAGCATGAACGAAAACAGCGCGATCATGCAGATGGTGACCAGCGGTATAAGCCGGTCAGTCTTCAATGATTTCATATTTTTCTTCTTTTTGATTCGGATCAAGATTCTTCTGGGAAACCGCTCTGATGCCGAGCATTCTTCTCAATGCCGTCAGCGATTTCGGAGCTGAAGGGTCGTCTTTCCGGCCCAGGACCGCGTAAATCTGCTGCGGCAGGCTCTTACCCTTTACCATGATTTTCTGCATCGGCTCGGCGTTGAAAATGCCCTCGACCAGCCTGAATGAGTCCTCCGAAACCAGAATATCGGTCCCGAACGGCTTGTTCAGGGATTCGATGCGGGACGCGAGATTGACCGTATCGCCGATGACCGTATATTCCATGCGCTCCTGGGAGCCGATCTGCCCTGCAATCACCGGCCCGGTATTGATGCCGCAGCCTATCTGTATGACCGGCTTTTTCGCGCTCCCGCGACCTTCGTTGAATTTCATGAGCACGGCGCGCATCATGAGCGCACAGCTGACCGCGCGTTCGGTGTCATTACCGGACGATACCGGAGTGCCCCATATCGCCATGATGGCGTCTCCGATGAACTTGTCGACGATGCCGCCGGTATCGTTCACGCATTTCACCATCCGGGTCAGGTACTCGTTGAGGAACTCGACGACCTCTTCAGGTTCCAGCTTTTCAGATATCGCGGTGAACGATCGTATGTCTGAAAAGAAGACCGGAACGGTCACTCGCTCGCCTCCGAGCTTCAGCTCGCCGCGAATCACCTTTTCCGCGACCTCTTTGTTGACGAACCTGCCGAACGCGTCCTTTATCTTCTCGCGCTCACTCAGGCCGGCGCCCATCCTGACGAAGGAATCAGTGAGATCGCCGATTTCGTCGCTGCCGGTGCGCCTGATGTCCACATTGAAATTGCCATCCTCTATCTGCCTGGTCGCATCCACCAGCCGCCTGATGGGTCGTGTGAGCGTCTTGGAGAAAAGGTAGACAATCAGGATGCCGAGGTTCAGAACAATGAGTGTGATGAGGATATTTCTCCACCGGATGCGATAGAGCGCCTGATAGGCCTTGCTCTCCGGCGCCGTTGACACTATGCCGGTATCGCCGAATCCCGTCTTGTAGAAGGCGCCCAGGTAATAGTCGCCGCCGGTGTCCCGATACCTGAGGAGGCCATTGCCGGCCCCGCTCTTCAGCATGGCGGCGATAATCGGGAGGTTTACCAGGTTGGTCCGCGCCAGGACCAGGGATGTATCGTGGTGGGCCAGCACGTCTCCCGACCCGTTTACAATCATGCTCTTTGTTATGCCCGTCGATTTGACCGACTCCAGAAAAGGAGCCATCGGAACATAGATGATGAGTATTGAGGACGCGGAAGAGCCCGCCCGGCTCCGGTACGGGACACCGATGCCGATCACCGGCACCTTGAAATTGTAGGACGCGTTGCAAACGACGGTTTCTCCGTCGAACGCCTTCAGGAGGGCTCCCTTATCGTTTATTATCGCATTAAAAAAATCATCTTTTACAACATCGTTCAGCCCGGCAAACGCCTCGTTCAGGGCCCAGTAATCGGTGGAGAGCGTATCGCCGTCCTTCGATGCCAGCCCGACAAAGATACTGGCGCCTGCCCCGGTAAAGGTCTGCTCCTTTATCAGACGGCGTTCGTCCTCTCTGTCCTTCCCGTTCTCCATAACCGACGCGAGGTATCCGGCCTGCCGTACAACTGCGGTAAACTCGTCCCTCACCCTGAGCGAAATGGCCCTCGCGACCTCATGATTGTTTTCCTTAATACGCAGCTCGTAATCGGCGCGGAACAGGTATGTGGCGAGAAATATTATCCCGAAGAGCGATGTCGCGATAAGGACAGATAGTATCGTTATCAGCTTAAAGCCAATCGTGAAGCGAATTTTCTTATGCGGTTTCGATGCGGCCGCTTTTTTCTTCTTTTTTTTCTTTGCCATGGTAACCACGTTATGATGTAGGTTTTATGCGCCCTGCGACATTGAAGCGTTGGAAAAAAGAGCTGAGCGGCCGAGGACAGTCTGGGTTTTCAGCGCATTTGTCCGAGTTCCGCAGGCCGCGAGGCTTATCACCGCGTAAGAAACCCACCGGGTCAGGCCCTTACCATACCAGGACGCCTCATGTATCAAAAAACAGCAATTAGCCATTTTTGTCAATTACTTCAGGCGAAGAGTTGAGAACTAATTAAGGATATTAAACCCTCTGCCTCGCGGCAGCGGATAAGAAAGAGCTCTTTTTCAAGCCCCCGGGATCACTCGCTCCAGTCGACCAGCTTCTCCCACATGCCATGCTTGTTGCACTTCATCACCACATATACCGGGGTGTTGTAGCTCTCGGGAAAATCGAACCTGGCCCCTTTGCTCGCCCTTCCTTTTGGGAAGTTCACTTTTTTCAGCTCTTTCCTGTTCAGATCAAGCACCACGATGACTTCGACGTAGTGCCGCGGATCGTATTCCTGGGCAAAGGGTATATTGACGTTGATGGTCTTGCGGTCGTCAACCCTAGTGATCGTTATCTCCGGATCATGGTCCGCAGCCTGCTGTTCCCAAATCCCCGGCGAAGCGGGAGAATAGAACTTCACACCGCCATCCCTGCCCTGTGTCTCCTCGCCGGAATTGTCGCTCACGGTGCAGGATATGTGGATACCGCATGTAAAAACCAATACAATCGGCCATATATGGATTTTTCGCATCATGATTTTCATAGTTGAATGCCCATCATCACTACCAAGAGGCTATCCCAACAGGTCGTCAAAGCGCAGGAAAAAAGAGTCGAGCGACCATCGTGACAGCTGCCTCAATGCGCGGTTATGGTTATCAGGGTCTGGGACGCCTGCTGGTTCTCGTAGCTGAGCTTGATCCAGTCCGCCGAACGCACGGTGTTGGATATCCTGACCTCGTCAATCATGCCCAGCCATGACGGATCCCAGTTCTTCCCGATCTTGAGCGAATTATTTGTGCTCGCCTGCACGTTGTACAGCGTATTGTTCGCCGCGCTCGCGCCGTTGAGATAGATTATGCGCGGTCCATTCCACCAGTTAATATAATGATACGTGAACACCACGTGGAACCACTGCTGGGTCGGTATCGTAACGCCGGTCTCCCATTGATTGCTGTTGACCCAGGACCTGAAATTGGTGCTCGTGCTCATGTCAATGCCGTAGTCCACATTGTTTGACGCGCCGGACCTGGCGACCAGCCCCCTCCACGCATGCGTGGTGGAATCGTAGTATCCCCACGCCTCAACGGTAAGATCTGCTCCCACGTTGAGGCTCGAACCGCTGCCGCAGTCAATCACATCATCCGAACCGTCAAATTCGATGGCCTCTCCGATGACGCCGGTCACCAGGTCCGCGCTGGACATGGAGCCGGAGGAGGTGCCGTCATTTCCATTCGAGGTGCTGTCCAGCACGGTGCCGGTCGGATCCTGGTTCATGTGCCACACGCCCACGAAGTTCGAGTCGAATACACCGCTCGGGTTCTGGCCGTCTCCAACCGCGCCGTCCACCGTGTCGTCATAGTACATGGTGATGTAATCCGCGCTGCTGTTGCCGTCCACCTGCGGCACCCTGACCCAGATCTCCGCAACATCATTCGTCTTGTCCCACCGCTCCACTTCATAATCAAGGTACGGCCCGGCTGTCGGATAGGCGATCGGCCTGTCCACGAACCTGATGTCCGCGTAGCCGTTCTGCACCGCGTCGATGATCGAGGAGTCGGTTATCCGCACCAGGACCGGGAAATTCGTCTGGCTGCCGGAGACATTCGCGCCGCTCGATGTTGTATCAAACTGGATATTCGCCCAGTGCTCAAACTCGCACGCGTCGCCGACGCTGTTGCTGTCGCCGTCATCCTGGCCCGGGTTGAAATCATAATCGCAGTTGTCGTAGGTGTCAGGCACGCCATCGCCGTCCGAATCCGCCAGGCCCGAGCTCCTGAGAGTTGTCAGATTGGCGCTCTTTACCCCGTTACTTGCGCTGTCCAGAACTGAAGTGTCATTTCGGGAACTGATCTTGTCGTTATTAAGGTCGCCCGCGGCAATGTTGGCATTCAGGCGGATCCGTATCGTGCCGTCACATCCGTTGCGGTCCAGCCAGCCGGTGGCATTTCTAATCGACGATGCGCCGCCTGCGCCATCATCCGTGTAGGTAAAATCATTCTGGGAGAGATTGCCTGTATCACATGCGCCGCCATTCGCATCCACCGGCTCGCTGAAATCCACGTACGGGTACGAGTTCCCCTGCGCGCCGTAGAACATGGTGATCACGGGCCGCGCGCCGTCAGCCTCGCTCACGGTCGCGGTAAAGACCTGGGCAACGGCGTTTCCGTAGATATTCACCAGGCCCGGGGTCGCGGTCGTTGTCAGGTCGGGCGTATCATCCGTGTCGAACGCCGTTCCCTCGTTGAACTTGATATAGATCACCGTGTCATTCGCCGTGTCCGTATCATACCCCGGATCGTTGACCGAGGTGCCATGATCCATGACCACGTATGTTTTACCCGCCACGAGCCATGCGGTCTGCGGATCGCCGATGCTGTTTTCGATATAACCCGGGAATGAGCTGTCCCACATGGTATGGCTGAAGGTAATCACGTAATGGTCTATCACTCCGTCACTGTCGATATCGCGGGTCGCGGCCGAGGAAATCGTGGGCGCGTCCTTGTTGAAATCGACCGCCGACGAATCGGTCGTTGCGGTAGCCGTTGCGGTATTACCGGCGCAATCCTCAATACTGATGCTGAACGTTACCGTTCCGTTAGAGGCGGCCGCGGTCATGGTGTAGGTCGCCGTCCATGAGGTCCCGCTGCCGGATACGGACGCGCTGTTACCCGCTACGGTCGCGGTCGGCGTCTGCAAATCACGATCTGCCGTGATACTCAAGGTTATCGTGTCTGTCGGATGGGCATACGCTGCCCCGCCATAGGCGTTGTTTGACTCTATATGCACGCTGGTAAGACCCGGCGCGCTGTTGTAGAACATGACCGATGAGCCGTCCGTGGTCGCGGTTACGTCCGCGGCCGTATTCCCCGCAAGGTCTTCTATCCCGGTTATCGTAAAGGTCACTGCCGCGCCATCAGTGTCGCTCGGGTTCATCGTCGCGGTCGCCTGCCAGCTCGTCTGCGTGCCGCCGCCCAGGTCAGTTACTACTGCGGCATGTGTCCCTATGGTCACGGTCGGAGTCAGTATGCGCCTGTCAGAAGTGAAGGTGACCGTAACAGTATCACCCGATCTGGCGCAGTAGGTGTTGGCATTATTCGATGCAATCGACACGGGATCAAGCACCGGCGCTGAATTGTAGAACTGCACCCATGATGCGTCGGTTGTCGCGGTCACAGGATCAACCGTGGCCTGAATTCCAACCAGGTCATAAATATCGGATATGCTCAATGACACCAGGCCTTCCGCATCCGTGGCCTGCATTGTATAGGTGGCAAGCCATGCAGTTCCAACGCCGCTCGTGTCAGTCGGGACAACTGTATTCCCGGCAATTTGAACAGTCGGGGCCTGAATCGCCTCGTCTGAAGTAAAGGTAAGGGACACGACGCTGCCCACTCTTGCGTAGTTAGGATAAGCGATTATATCAGATTCAATGTGAACAGAGGTGATACTGGGCACCGTATCATCATAGGTCACACTGTTGTCAGTCGAAGTTGATGCAGTGTTTGTGTTCCCCAGCGGATCGGCAAGTACGCCGGCTGCGATGCTTGGCACCAGAGTACCATTGGTTGTCACTGCTGTGGCAGACAGGTCCCAGGTTACATTATCGCTTGTGGCAAGCGACCATGTTATACCTGTTGCGGTGCCTGAATGGGTGACGTCTCCCACATCGAATGTCGCTGGATCAATCGCTTCTGAGAATATTATTGTAAATTCTATTGGCAACACTGCAGTCGGATCAGACTGGGTGCCTGCCTGGTCTATCGTGACAGACGGGCCAGTTGCGTCGTAGGTGACGCTATTGTCTGTAGAAGTCGACGCACTGTTGCCGTTACCCGTGGTGTCAGTCACCACACCCGCGCCCAGGCTCGGCACCAGCGTGCCCTCGCCAGTCACTGCAGTTGCAGAGAGCGTCCAGGTAATGTTATCAGAGGTGGCAAGTGACCAGGTAATGCCGGTCGCTGTACCGCTCTGGGTAATATCTCCCACCGCAAAGGTTGCAGGGTCTATGGCTTCAGAGAAGACAATCGTAAATTCTATCGGCAGCACGCTCGTCGGGTCAGACTGGGTCCCAGCCTGGTCTATCGTGACAGACGGTGCACTTGAATCATAAAGTACACTGTTGTCAGTAGACGTGGACGCGCTGTTGCCGTTGCCAGTCGTATCGGTCACCACGCCCGCGCCAAGACTCGGGACGAGTGTGCCCTCGCCAGTCACTGCAGTCGCGGACAGCGTCCAGGTAATGTTATCGCTTGTTGCGAGTGACCAGGTAATGCCGGTTGCAGTACCGCTCTGGGTAATATCTCCCACCGCAAAGGTGGCAGGATCAATTGCTTCACTAAATACTATGGTAAATTCTATCGGCAGCACGCTTGTCGGATCAGACTGTGTACCAGCCTGGTCTATCGTGACACTCGGGCCGGTCGCGTCATAGGTCACACTGTTATCAGTCGACGTGGACGCACTGTTGCCGTTGCCAGTCGTATCGGTCACCACACCTGCGCCAAGGCTCGGGACGAGAGTCCCTTCGCCTGTGACAGCAGTCGCGGACAGGGTCCAGGTAATGTTGTCGCTTGTTGCGAGTGACCAGGTAATGCCGGTTGCAGTACCGCTCTGGGTAATATCTCCCACCGCAAAGGTGGCAGGGTCTATCGCTTCACTAAATACTATGGTAAATTCTATCGGCAGCACGCTCGTCGGGTCAGACTGGGTGCCTGTCTGGTCTATCGTCACACTTGGGCCAGTTGCGTCATAAGTGACGCTATTGTCTGTAGAAGTCGACGCACTGTTTCCGTTTCCGGTCGTATCAGATACCACACCCGCGCCCAGGCTCGGCACCAGCGTGCCCTCGCCGGTGACAGCTGTTGCAGAAAGCGTCCAGGTAATGTTATCAGAGGTGGCAAGTGACCAGGTAATGCCGGTCGCAGTACCAGATTGCGTAATATCTCCCACTGCAAAGGTCGCCGGATCAATGGCTTCAGAGAACACAATCGTAAATTCTATCGGGAGCACGCTCGTCGGATCAGACTGCGTACCAGCCTGGTCTATCGTAACAGACGGGCCGGTCGCGTCATAGGTCACACTGTTGTCCGTAGAAGTCGACGCGCTGTTGCCGTTACCC
>JAFGJX010000013.1 GCA_016928865.1 Spirochaetota bacterium | reverse complement strand
GAGGGCGGGGCTCGACCGCTCGATAAGGGTACGGTCCATGATATCGTCAATCCGGTGTATCTGCTGCTGGACGCAGTGGGTCGCGTATTCGGCCGCTTCAGGGGGCACGTAGAGGAGGGCGGACGGGTTCACGGTCCGCGCCTTCCAGTGGTCGACCGCCCGAATCGTCAGGAGGTCCCTCCTGCCCACCAGATCGTCGAATTTTCTTATGCCGAGCTCCGCCATTATCTCGCGCACCTCGGCGACAAGGAAACGGAAGAAATTGATGAGGTATTCCGGCTTACCGGTGAATTTTTTCCTGAGCTCCGGGTCCTGCGTGGCCACGCCGACCGGGCAGGTGTTCTGGTGACACTTGCGCATCATCACGCAGCCGAGCACGATGAGGGTCGAGGTTCCGAACCCGAATTCCTCGGCGCCGAGGATGGCCGCGATCACGATGTCGCGACCGGTCTTGAGCTGGCCGTCTGTCTGAAGGCGCACCCTGCCGCGCAGGTCGTTCATGACCAGGGTCTGGTGCGTCTCGGCCAGGCCGATCTCCCAGGGAAGGCCCGCGTGCCGTATGGAGCTGACGGGGCTGGCGCCCGTGCCGCCTTCGAACCCGCTGATCAGTATATTGTCGGCATGCGCCTTTGCCACGCCCGCCGCGACCGTCCCCACTCCCGACTCTGACACCAGCTTCACGCTGATGCGCGCGCCGGGGTTCGCGTTCTTTAAGTCAAAGATGAGTTGGGCCAGGTCTTCAATGGAATAGATGTCATGATGGGGCGGCGGGGAGATGAGCGTCACGCCCGGCGTGGAGTGCCTGGTGCGCGCGATGATCTTGTCCACCTTGTATCCCGGGAGCTGGCCCCCTTCGCCGGGCTTGGCGCCCTGGGCGATCTTGATCTGGAGCTCGTCCGCGTTCGCCAGATAGTTGCTCGTGACGCCGAAACGCCCCGACGCGACCTGTTTGATGGCGCTCCGCACGGATGAGCCGTCCTCCCGCGGCTGGTAGCGCTCGGGGTCCTCCCCTCCCTCGCCGGAGTTGCTCCTTCCTCTCAGGGAGTTCATCGCCATTGCGATCGCCTCGTGCGCCTCCTTCGATATGGACCCGAAGGACATGGCGCCGGTGGTGAGGCGCTTCAGTATGTTTTTCTCCTGCTCGACCTCGTCGAGCGGGATCGGGATCTGCGGCCTGAAGTCGAACATCCCCCGTATGAAATGAGGCCGCTGCGTCTCTTCATCGGCCAGCCGGGAGAATTCCTTGAATTTCGCGTAGTCGCCCGTTCGTGTGGCCCACTGCAGCAGGTAGATCGTCTCCGGGTTCCACGCGTGGCGCTCGCCCTGCTTGCGGTACCGGTACAAGCCGCCCGTGTCGAGGAGATCCGGCCGCCGGTTGAAGGCGATATCGTGCTGCATGAGCGCTTCCCGTTCGACCTCGGCATGGCCGATGCCGCCGACGCGGGATTCCGTGCCGGTGAAGCAGGTATCGACCAGCTCCCTGCCCAGGCCAACGGCCTCGAATATCTGGGCGCCGCGGTAGCTCCGCAGCGTGGAGGTCCCCATCTTGGAAAGCACTTTCAGGAGGCCCTTGTTGACCGCCTTGATGTAGTTGTCCTCGGCCTTCATGTAGCGGAGGCCGGCCAGCTCTTCCCGTTCAACCAGGCCGTGGATGGTAGCGAATGCGCCATAGGGATTGACGGCGCTGGCACCGTACCCGAAGAGGAGGGCGAAGTGCATCACCTCGCGCGCTTCCGCGGTTTCGATGATCAGGCCGATGCGCGTGCGCTTCTTCGCGCGGATCAGGTGGTGATGGACGCCGGCGCAGGCAAGAAGCGACGGGATCGGCGCGTTCTCACGGTCCGCGCTCCTGTCCGATAGTATGATATAGGAGTGTCCCTGGTCGATCTTTTCCTCCACGGCGGCGCAGAGGGCCTCGAGCGCCCGCTGCATGCTTCCCGGCGCCGTTCTGATCGGGAAGGTCATGGGCAGGGTGACGGCCTTGAATCCGGGGTTTTCGTTCGCCCGCACGGTTTCGATGTTCCTGTTGGTGAATATCGGGCTTTTATACTTGATCATGCGGCAGTGCTCCGGCGTCTCGTCCAGGAGGTTTTTCTGCTCGCCGATGTAGCTGGTGAGCGTCATGACGAGCTCTTCCCGGATCGGGTCTATCGGCGGGTTGGTGACCTGCGCGAAGCACTGCTTGAAATAATTGAAGAGCCGCTGGGGCCGGTCGGAGAAAACGGCGGCCGGGGTGTCAGTTCCCATGGATCCGGTCGGCTCCTGCGCGGTTTCCGCCATCGGTGCGATGATGTCCTGAATGTCCTCGCGCGAGTACCCGTGCATCAGGTGCAGCTCGTGGAGCTTTTCGTCGCCGACCGATACCGGGACGTCGCCCGTGACGTCCAGGTCCTCGAGGTTCACCCGGTTCAGCTGCACCCAGAGGCGATACGGCTTCCGGGTATAGATGGAGCGCTTGATTTCATCGTCGGGGATGATGCGCCCCTGCTCCATGTCGACGAGCAGCAGCTTGCCCGGCATCAGGCGGCCCTTGTAGGCTATCTGTTCCGGGGGGAAGGTCTGGACCCCCACCTCGGAGCCCATGACGATCAGGTCGTCGCGGGTGACCACATAGCGAGACGGGCGCAGGCCGTTCCGGTCGAGGGTCCCGCCCACGAAACGCCCGTCGCAGAAAACGATGGACGCGGGCCCGTCCCACGGCTCCATGAAGGTGGAGTGGTACTCGTAAAAATTTTTCAGCTCTTCCGGTATCGGGTTCTTTTCGTTCCACGATTCCGGAATGAGCATCATCAGGGCGTGCGGCACGGAGCGTCCGGCCATGGTGAGCATCTCCACCGCGTTGTCGAAGGAGGCGGAGTCGCTCTTGCCCGGTTCGATGACCGGCAATATCTTTTTGATCTCGTTCCCGAACAGGGGGGAGGCGAAAGCGGATTCGCGCGCGGACATCCAGAAGCGGTTCCCCCTGATGGTGTTGATCTCTCCGTTGTGGGCGATCATCCTGAAGGGTTGAGCCAGATCCCACGAGGGGAAGGTGTTGGTACTGAACCGTGAATGGACCAGGGCGACGGCGCTTTCGACGCGAGGGTCAGAGAGATCGCGATAGTAGTGGCGCACCTGGTTGGGCATCAGCATGCCCTTGTACACGATGGTCCTGCCGGAGAGCGACGGGACATAGAAGAGGTCCTTCTGCGAAAGGGACGAGCTCCGTATCCTGCCTTCAACCGTCTTGCGGATGATGTAAAGCTTTCGTTCGGGCATGACACGTTCGCCGCCTCCCCCGATGAAGATCTGCTTCATGGCGGGCTCCGAGGCCCGTGATATTTTCCCGAGCACCGAGTTGTCGACGACGATGTCGCGCCATCCAATCGTCTTCATGCCCTCTTCGGCGACGACGCGCTCGAGTTCAGCAATGCAGAATTCCGCCTCGCGCGCGTCGCGGGGGAGAAAGACAATACCGGTGCCGTACTGGCCTGGTTCGGGGAGCGCGGGGATATCAGACCGGTAGAGGCCGTGCGGCACCTGCATGAGAATGCCGGCGCCGTCGCCGGTCTTGTTGTCGGCGCTTTCAGCGCCGCGGTGCTCCATGCGCTCCAGCACCTCGAGGCCGCGCCGCACGATATCGTTGGAGGGCCTGCCCTTTATATGCGCGACAAAGCCTATGCCGCATGAATCGTGCTCGTGGGTTATATCGTAGAGTCCTTCTGCTGCTGGTCGCTGGCACGTCATCTGATGCGGGCTCCTCATTCTGTTATATGATATTTAATATAAGCAATATAATCAGCTCACGGCAAAGACATATTTTGCATTATATGTAATATCATCAATAATATATTGCAAGATATATTACAAGGATGTAAAATTTATTGCATCTTATAAATTATTAAGTAATTCTTAATAGACGGGGAGTATATTGTTTTTGTGATGGTTGTGTTCCCGCTTGAATGAGGAAGTCTGATCATACCGGGAAACAGGGAACTGGAAGAATGATAAGCACAGGCATGGAATATCTGGACAGGTTGACGGGCGGGCTGAAGCCCGGCGATAATGTCGTGTGGGAAGCGGCGGACGGCGTTCCGGTTGAAAATTTCATCAGGGGATTTTTTGATTCAGCGCCGGATTTCAGCGAAACCGTGATCTACATCAATTTCAACTTTTCCCCCCAGACGCTGTTCACGCGGTATGACTACCTCTTCAAAAGGAAAAATTCAATT
The DNA here is from genome assembly GCA_016928865.1 of Spirochaetota bacterium. Classification (GTDB taxonomy): domain Bacteria; phylum Spirochaetota; class UBA4802; order UBA4802; family UBA5550; genus RBG-16-49-21. The sequence continues at coordinate 8,828 of JAFGJX010000013.1, read as the reverse complement.
CTCGTTGACGCGTTCACCCACGGAAAGGGAAACGGCGACCCCGTGTTCCTCGATTTCTACCGGAGCGGGCGCCACGACCCGGAGCGGTTCATCTGCATCGAGAACCCCCGGAATATCACCTCGTTTGTCAGCATCCTGAACGAGATCGAAATGAAGCACCGCGAGGGGTCGTTTTATATCTTTGACGGGCTCACCGGGATGAACGAGCTCTGGAAGGACGAGACAGCCGTGCTCGACTTTTTTACCTTCACCTGTCCCAAACTCTATGACTTGAACGCGCTCGCGTACTGGGTAGTGAGCCGCGAGGCACACTCACGCGAGTTTCTCGCGGGGATCATGCATATCACCCAGATCGTGTTTTCAATCAGCGCGACTGACTCGGAATATTACGAGCTGAAGGTCCACAAGCTTCAGGACAGGACGCCGCTTTTCGGCTCGCAACCCAGTTATTTCAGGATTATCGACAATGCAATTGCATTCGAGGATAAAAAGGCCGCGGACCGCATCGGGATCGGCGACCGGGTCAAAGGGCTGAGAAAGATGGCTCGCATGACACAGGCGGAGCTCGCCTCATCGCTCAACATGACGCCGGGGGCCGTGTCGCAGATCGAAAATGACGTGATCACGCCGTCGCTGCAGACGCTCGTCCAGCTTTCGTCCCTGTTCGGCAGGCCGGTTGATTACTTCCTGGGCCTGCACGGCCCGGGCAGGGGCACCCGGGGATACCTGGTCTCGAGGCGGAGCGACTATGCTCCCGTGCCGCACCGGAGCGCGGACCTGCACCGCATGCTTGAACGGGAATGCGCCGGTTTCACCCCCCACCTGGTGACGCTGGCCGGCGGCAGGACGGCATCCGGTCCGCTGCTGCTGCACAAGGGCAGGGAGTTCATCGTGGTCCTGCGCGGTTCTCTGGCGCTCGCGGTCAATGATGAGACTGTTACCCTCGAGGAAGAAGATTCACTGTTGATAACCGATTCGTTCGTCTCAAAATGGAAGAGCGCGGATGACTCGGGATGCACGTTTATATACATGCAGCTGTGAGGGGTTCAGGATGAAGACATTGATGAAAATAACCACCGGGTTAAAGAGCCTCGACGAGGTGTGCGACGGGCTGCGCCTGGGAGACAACGTGGTATGGCAGGTCGATTCCCTGTACGATTACGAGCAGTTTGTCCTGGCCTTCGCCGCGAGCGCCCTGAAAGACGGAAGACGGATCGCCTATATCCGCTTCGCCACGCACGAGCCCCTGCTTGCCCCCCACCAGTACAGCGTCCTGTACGAGCTGGACGCGCAGCGCGGGTTCGAAATGTTCACGACCGCCCTCCATGCCATCATCGCGAAAGAGGGGCTCGAGGTTTTCTATGTCTTTGATTGTCTCTCTGACCTGCAGTCCGCATGGGCCACTGACCTCATGCTCGGCAATTTTTTCAGCATCACCTGTCCCTATCTGTACGAGCTCGACACCATCACCTATTTCGCGCTTCTGAGAAACAACCATTCGTTCACAACGATAGCGCGCATACGGGACACGACGCAGCTGCTCATCGAGGTGTACAACACCGAGCACAACAGCTATATACATCCCCTCAAGGTGCTGAACCGGTACTCACCCACGATGTTCTTTCCGCACCTGAAAAAGGGCGAGGTCTTCACGCCGATTATAAACAGCATCGAGGCGACGCAGCTGATCCGCCACATACAGAAGCGGGGCCTTGAGAGCACCCTGCGGATACTGGACTACTGGGACCGGATCTTCCTCAAGGCGGAAGACCTGGTGCAGATCTCCAATGACGATGCGGAGAAGGAAGAGATGGTTCGCCAGCTCTGCAGGATGATTATGGGCCGCGATGAAAAGATCCTGCAACTCGCTCAGGAATACATGACGCTCGACGATTTCCTGGAGATCAAGGACCACCTGATCGGAACCGGATTTATCGGCGGCAAGTCGGTGGGCATGATCCTCGCCAGGAAAATACTTTCGAAGAAGGACAGGTCAAAATGGGAGCGGCTCCAGGAAGCGCATGACTCGTTCTACATCGGATCGGACGTCTTCTATACGTATATCGTCCATAACGGCTGGTGGAAGCTCTTCATGGAGCACAAGACCGACGAGGGATATTTCAGCGCCGCCGCCCAGCTGCGGGACCTGATACCGACCGGAAAATTTCCGGACGAGCTCAAGGACAAATTCCGGCAGCTGATCGAGTACTACGGCCAGTCCCCGATCATCGTCCGTTCGAGCAGTCTCCTGGAGGACGCATACGGAAACGCCTTTGCGGGCAAGTACGAAAGCCTGTTCCTGGTAAACCAGGGCCCGCCCGAGACCCGCTTTGCCGAGTTTTCGAAAGCGGTCAAGCAGATCTTCGCCAGTGTGATGGGCGACGACGCGCTTTCCTATCGCGTGGACAAGGGCCTGGAGAAGCTCGATGAACAGATGGGTCTCCTGGTCATGCGGGTATCCGGCTCGTACCACGATAACTGCTTCTTCCCGGACATGGCGGGCGTCGGTCTTTCCTACAACCACTATATCTGGAACAGCTGTATGGAGCCTGGCGCGGGCATGCTCAGGCACGTGGTCGGGCTCGGCACGCGCGCGGTCAACCGGTCGGAAGGCGATTATCCCAGGATCATAGCCCTCGACTGTCCTCTCATGAAGCCCTTCTCCGGCATTGATGACGCCCGGAAATTCTCTCAGCGCCATATCGACGTGCTCAATATCGCTGAAAACCGGCTTGAAACGATAGAGGTGGCCGACTACTTCAGAAACAACCAGGTGGCCATGTCGCTGATAGGGAAGCGGGATGACGCCATGGCGCAGCGGCTGCGCGAGCGGGGCCTGCCGGAGGAGGCCTCATGGCTGGTGGATTTTGACGAGTTCATAGGCAAGACCCCTTTCGTGAAGGACATGCAGATGATCCTCAAGATGCTCGAGGAGATATACCGGAACCCGGTCGACATCGAATACACGGTTAATTTCACCTCCGAGGGAAATTACCGGATTAACCTGCTCCAGTGCCGCCCGCAGCAGGCCAGGTGGCGCCACGACAAGGTGGTGCTGCCGGAATCGATCGATGATGACCGGTTATTTTTTCGATCGTCGGGGGGGTTCCTGGGCGGGAACATTGCGAGCGACATCAAGTGGATTGTGGTCATTGACCCGGAAGGGTACAGCGGCCTGTCCGAGAGCGATAAATACACCGTGGCCCGTCTTATCGGCCAGATCAACAGGAGGATGAAGAACCGCCGGGAGGCGGCCGCCATGCTGATGGGCCCGGGGCGGTGGGGGACAACCACGCCCTCGCTCGGGGTGCCGGTGAAGTATTCCGAGATCAACAACGCCTCGGTCATTGTCGAGATCGCCTTCATGAGGGACGACCTGATACCGGAGGTCTCCTACGGCACGCATTTCTTCCAGGACCTTGTTGAAAACGACACCTATTATATCGCGATATCGCCGGGCAAGGAGGGCGTGATCCTGAACCGGGCCGTGCTGGAGCGGTTCCGGAACATTGCGAAAGAGCTCCTGCCGGATGAGAAGCGGTTCCATGATGTCATCGCCGTGTACGACGCCGATACTTTGGTGAGGCTCCTCGCCGATACCGCGAGTCAGAACGTGGTCTGCTTCGCCAAGGGCGACTGACCTCGCACTGCACTGACGGAATCACTGTTATCCTTGACGTTTCTCTCTTGATTTCTTATTTTAAAAAGGTGCGTTTTGCGCGTGCCTGCGCGGGGTCCCATCCCTGACGCGATCCGCGCCGCAGGGATAAAGATGAAGAGGAACCGTTGATGAGCAAAAATTCATATAGAAAAGCACACCATGTCATTCTGAAAAAAACAGCACCCTTCATCATCCTGTTGCTCTGCTTCTGTCTGGCGGGCTGCAACAGCTGCGGCGATACAAAGAGCTGGAGCGATTACCTTTTTCCGGTGATCGGTGACGTGAATCTGGCCCAAGACGCTCCCTGGCCCATGTGGCAGCATGACCCGTCCCATACCGGCCGGTCGCCCTTCAACGGCCCGACCTCGGTGACGGCGGCGACATACGACACACCGCTCTGCTGCTTCGGTATATTCGGGTCGCCGGTGATAGACGCCGGTTCACATGTGTTTGTCGGATCGATCCGCTCCGCGGGCGATACTCTTACCTGCGATTTTTTCGCCAATCCGGAAGAGGGCGCTTCAGGCCTGCTACACGGTATCGATTATGACGGCGCCGTGCTGGAGGGCTTCCCCTACGACTCGCACCGCGGCAGCGTAATGGCGACCGCGATAGAATGCGCGCCGATCATTCTCGACGATGGAAGCGTCATCTTCGGCAAGGATGACGGGTACATGTACCGCGTGGGCAACGATGGAAGCCTGGTCTGGGAGTCTCCGTCTGATGATCCTTTTGATTCCTCTGACCCTGTTAATGACAATGAGCAGATGATACCGTCCCCGCTCCTCGGCGCGGACAACACCGTGGTGTTTCTCAGTCACTTTTCTGACGTGTACGGCCCCGGTCCGACCGCTGACGCGGTTGCATTTGCGTGCCCGGACCTCGATCCCTTTCCCTTTAAAGGTACGGCGTCGCAGTGGTATTCCAAGATCTATGCCCTTGACGCGAGAACCGGCTGGCGCAAATGGGTCTTTGATCCGGAAGACGATCCCGCTTCAGGCGGCCAGCCCATGGTCGGATGGGGATCGCCTGCCCTTGGCCCGGACGGGTCGTACATCATCTGCCTGATGCATGCCCAGCTGGCCGGTGACCACTATGTGCCGACCACGGGCCGCGTGTTCGCCATAGGACCGGACGGGAGTCGTCGCTGGGTATACCCCGCAGAGGGCGAAGGTCCTCTTGATTACTCGCTCTGGACTTCCCCGGTCATTTCCCCTTCCGGGTATATCTATGTCGGGGCGAGCGACTACACCTATACCACGAAAGTGGCGCGGCTTTACTCGCTCACGCCGGAAGGCGCGCTGCGATGGTACTATGATTTTACCGATGAAAATACCATCGCGGCAAGCCCCTCGCTCCTGTCAGACGGCACTATAATCGTCGCCACCCAGAACAGGTCTACGGCTCTGCCGTCGCTCCCGGCCGGTAAATACGGCAGGATTTACGCGCTGACCGACTACGGTGACCATGCTGATGAACAATGGAGATATCCTGCTGCGGGTACGGTTCCCTGGGGATTCTATTCATCCCCCCTGGTTGACGCGTCAGGGCATATATATATAGCGAGCGAGCCGTTCTCATTCGGAGGAGCGGAAACCGGCGTTCTCATCGGGCTTGAGAGCGACGGCGACCTGATGTTCAGCGTCGCTCTCGACGGCGTTGTCCACGGCAACCTGGCGCTCGGGTCTGACGGGGCCCTGGTCGTTCCCCAGCGCAAGTCGCCCCGGCTGCTGGTGTTTTACTGATCTGTCGTTATATGGGATGATATTCTGTTAAGCGCTGCTAAATTTTCAGATATATTCCAATAGATCAGGCCTCCTTCCTGTTACGTCAGAATTCCGGCCATGTCAAAATTTAACATATATGTAACAAAAGAAATTGAAAATTAATTTGAATAAATGGCTTAGGTGGGAGGTTTTGTAACAGTTTCAAATAAATATGAAAATTATTTGAAAAAAACGGCCATCTATACGACACCGGACCTGTTATATTAGCGGTACTAATTTGTGTTTTATTTTTTCTATATAAATTGATCAAGTCCTGAAAAAATCCTGAGCAGGCTTGTATCATGCAGAACATAACGATTGTATTGCTCCAGTGAAAGGTATAATCGCTTTTTCAGGAACCACTTAACAATGAGGAGAAGCATATGTCCAGCGTAATCAACGAGGTTATCGACAAAGTCAAAAGGATGGATCCGGAACAGAAAGAATTCCATCAGGCGGTTGAAGAGGTCCTCTCGACCCTTGAGCCGACAGTCAAGAAACACCCGGAATTCGTGAAGGCGAACATATATGAAAGGATCGTCGAACCCGACCGGGTCATCATGTTCCGTGTTCCCTGGCTTGATGACAAGGGAAATGTACAGGTGAACAGGGGCTTCAGGGTCCAGTTCAACAACGCGATCGGCCCCTACAAGGGCGGCCTTCGGTTCCACCCCTCCGTCAATCTCGGCATCATCAAATTCCTCGGCTTCGAGCAGATTTTCAAGAATTCCCTGACCACGCTTCCCATGGGCGGCGCCAAGGGCGGCTCGGATTTCGACCCGAAGGGTAAATCTGACATGGAAGTCATGAAGTTCACCCAGTCGTTCATGCGCGAGCTGTTCCGCTATATCGGCCCCGACTGCGACGTCCCCGCGGGCGACATCGGCGTCGGCGGCAGGGAGATCGGTTTCATGTACGGCTACTACAAGAAGATCCGGAACGAGCATACCGGCGTCCTGACCGGCAAGGGCCTCGACTACGGCGGAAGCCTTATCCGGCCCGAAGCGACCGGGTATGGCGCGGTCTACTTTGCGGGCGAGATGCTCGCCACGCAGGGGAAGGACTACAACGACAAAATCTGCGCCGTGAGCGGCTCCGGCAACGTGGCCCAGTACACGGTCGAGAAGATAAACTCCCTGGGCGGCAAGGTGGTCACCCTGAGCGATTCAAGCGGCACCATCGTTGACGAAAAGGGGATCGACAAGGAGAAGCTGGCCTTCGTCATCAACCTGAAGGAAGTCAAGCGCGGAAGGATCAAGGAATATGCTGAAAAGTACAATGTGAAATATTTCGAGGGCCTGCGCGTATGGGACGTGATCAGGGAACAGAACCTGAAAGTCGACTGCGCGTTTCCATCCGCGACCCAGAACGAAATCAACGCGAAAAACGCGGAGGCGCTTGTCAAGAACGGCTGCTACTGCATCAGCGAGGGCGCGAACATGCCCTCAACCCCGGACGCGATCAAGGTGTATCAGGAGTACAACGTTCTCTATGGTCCGGGCAAGGCCGCGAACGCGGGCGGGGTTGCCACGTCAGGCCTTGAAATGACGCAGAACAGCATGCGGCTTTCATGGAGCAGGGAAGAGGTGGACGCGAAGCTCCACGGCATCATGAAGAGCATTCACAAGTCGTGCCTGAACGCTTCAGAGGCGTACGGGAAAAAGGGCGATTACGTAATGGGAGCCAATATCGCCGGCTTCCTCAAAGTGGCGAAATCGATGCTGGCGTACGGCGTCGTTTAACGGCCATCTCTGATAACTCCGGTATCAAAAAAACGGCGATGCGAATCGTCGTTTTTTTTCAAATGGCGCTGCCGGAGACGAAATTTATACGGATTACGCCGGCGGTTCTCTTTTTTGTTTGACGTTCACAGGGGATATTTAAACATATGCCATTGAGAAGCAGTACAAACGGGAGCGGGGAAGGGAAGGAAGCAGAGGGATATATTTAGATAATAACAGGAGAACAGCAATGACTAAAAACCGGAAACTCGCAGCTTGGGTGGAGGAAATAGCCGCACTGACTTCTCCCGACCGCATTCACTGGTGCGACGGCTCGCAGGAGGAATACGACCGTATAATAAAGATAGCCGCCGACGAGGGGGTCGCCAAGCCCCTTAATCCCGAGACGCTTCCCGGCTGCTACCTGTTCCGGTCCGACCCATCGGACGTGGCCCGCGTCGAGAACAGGACCTATATCGCTTCCCGGTCAAAGGACGACGCGGGACCCACCAACAACTGGATCGACCCTGCCGAGCTCAAGGGCATCATGAAGGACCTGTACCGCGGCTGCATGAAGGGCCGTACCATGTACGTCATCCCGTTCAGCATGGGGCCGGTCGGTTCTCCCATTGCGAAAATCGGCATGGAGATAACCGACTCTCCCTACGTCGTTGTCAACATGCACATCATGACACGGGTCGGCACAAAAGTGCTCGATGTTCTGGGCGAAACGGGGGATTTCATTCCCTGCCTGCATTCCGTGGGCAAGCCTCTCGGTCCCGGCGAAAGCGACCATGGCCTGTGGCCCTGCGCGCCGCTCGATAAGAAGTATATATCCCATTTCCCTGAAGAGCACGCGATATGGTCATACGGGTCCGGGTACGGCGGCAATGCGCTGCTCGGGAAGAAATGCCTGGCCCTGCGCATAGCCTCCGTGATCGCGCGTGAGGAAGGCTGGCTCGCGGAGCACATGCTGATCCTCGGCATCACAAACCCGGAAGGAAAGAAAAAGTATATCGCCGGCGCGTTTCCCTCCGCCTGCGGGAAGACCAACCTTGCCATGCTGGTGCCGACCGTCCCGGGATGGAAGGTCGAGTGCGTTGGCGATGATATCGCGTGGATGAAATTCGGCAAGGACGGCCGGCTCTACGCCATCAATCCCGAGGCGGGTTTTTTCGGCGTCGCGCCGGGGACTTCGATGCAGTCGAATCCGAACGCGATGAAGTCGATCGACCGCAACACCATATACACCAATGTCGCCCTTGCCGAGGACGGGAACGTCTGGTGGGAGGGCATCGGTTACGACGCTCCGGGAAAGCTGATCGACTGGACCGGCAAGGAATGGGAAGCGGGGAAGTCGGACACGACGGCCGCGCACCCCAACGCGCGCTTCACCGCGCCGGCGCGTCAGTGCCCGGCAATCGACTCGTCCTGGGAGGACCCGAACGGCGTGCCCATCAGCGCCTTCCTCTTCGGCGGGCGCCGTCCCTCCACGATCCCCCTGGTCAGCCAGTCGTTTGACTGGAACCATGGCGTTTTTCTTGGCTCGATCGTGGGATCGGAGATCACCGCCGCGGCCCTCGACCTGGCCCATGGGACCGTGCGGCGCGATCCGTTCGCCATGCTGCCATTCTGCGGTTATCACATGGGGGATTATTTCAAGCACTGGATTGAAATCGG
>JAFGJX010000131.1 GCA_016928865.1 Spirochaetota bacterium | reverse complement strand
TCCCCGCGGGCGGGGAGGGGGAAGGGGGTGGGGCGGTCTGTTGCCGCGGGCGGGGAGGGGATTTGAATTATTTCCCACTTTGACTTGACTATATATGCCGCTTTTTGTATTGTTGTAATGCCATGGGGTGGTTCCGGAAGGAGCCTGAGATTATACCCGATGAACCTGATCTGGGTAATGCCAGCGAAGGGAGCCGAGGCACATAATCAAAATTCCTCCTGAAAAACCATTCCGTATACGAACCATTAATTATGCGTTTAAACCCGGCCTCGCCAGCGTGCGGGGGAGAGGGCTGCGTGATAGCTGAGAGGATTTCATTTTATGGACATTTATTCTTATCTGAAAGCCGTACGCGAGAAAAAGCCCCTGGTGCACCACCTTACCAACTGGGTCACCATCTATGACTGCGCCCAGGTGGTAAAGAGCTTCGGCGCGTCGCCGGTCATGGCGCACGCGCCTGAAGAGGTCGCCGACATGGCGGGCATGGCTTCCGCGCTCGTGCTGAACATCGGCACTCTCACGACAGAGTTCGTGGAGAGCATGAAGATCGCCGCGCGCGCCGCGAACGCGCATGGCATTCCGGTTGTGCTTGACGTGTGCGGCGCCGGCGCGACCCCCTTCAGGGACCATAAGAGCTTTGAGCTGATGAAGGAAGCGCGCGTCGATATCATCAAGGGAAACGCTTCGGAAATCGCCCGGATCGCGGGAAGGGACGTGCGCACACGAGGCGTGGACGCGGCCGCGGTGCGGGAGGATCTCGCGGATATCGCGCGCCTGCTTGCGAAAGAACGGGAATGCGTCGCGGTCATCACCGGCAAGGAGGACATTGTCGCGGATCCGGCGTCCCTGTTCCTGATCAGGAACGGCGATGAGATGATGGGACACCTGGTCGGGACCGGCTGCATGGCGGCATCGGTGATCGGTACCTTTGCCGGGGCCTCGCCGGGCGGCCTGGCCGCCGCAGCCGCTGCCGGCCTCGCGTGCTACGAGATAGCGGCGGAGCTTGCCGTGAAAGGGTGCGCGGGCCCCGCGTCGTTTAAAGAGCGCCTGCTCGACCGCGTCTTTCACCTGACAGAGGAAGAGGTAAGCTCGATGCAGAAGGTGACGGCGGAAGGGGCTGCCGCGCGATGAAGGGGTATTATTTCATCACCGACGCGGGGCTCAGCGCAGCGGGCGTTATGAGCGATGTTGAGAACGCGGTCGCCTCGGGAGTGGCGGTCATACAGTACCGTAACAAGTCGGCGGAGACGCGCGCGCTCTATGACGAGGCGCGGCGTATCGCCGAAATCTGCACCGGGACCGGGTCGCTCTTCGTCATAAACGACCGGGTGGATATCGCGCTGGCAGTCGGCGCGGGCGGGGTCCATATCGGAACCGACGATCTGCCCTACCGGGAGGCGCGGCGGATCCTGGGGCGGGACCGGATCATCGGCGTGACCGTGCACACCGTGAGCGAGGCGCGCGAGGCCGAGTCAATGGGAGCGGACTACCTGGGCGTAAGCCCCGTTTTCGCGACCGGCACCAAGGCGGACGCCGGCGCTCCCTGCGGCGTTGCGGTTCTGTCAGAGATACGGCGGGCGTGCAGCGTGCCGCTCGTCGCGATTGGCGGCATTGACCTCTCGAACGCCGGCGAGGTCATTGCGGCGGGTGCTGACATGGTGTGCGCAATATCCGCGGTTGTCACGAAGCCCGACGTGAAAGCGGAAATACTGAAGTTTCAAAGGAAGTTTGGCATATGACACAGCTGGAACAGGCAAAAAAAGGCATCATCACATCCGAGATGGAGGCGGTCGCCGGACGGGAGCCGCTTGACGCGGAAATCATCTGCGGGGATGTCGCGGCGGGCAGGACAGTCATCTGCAAAAGCACGCTTCACGACTGCGCGCCGGTGGCGATCGGCAGGGGGCTGAAGATCAAGGTCAACGCCAATATCGGGACCTCCAACTATAGCAGCAATCCTGACATGGAGCTGGAAAAGCTCCGCGCGTCAATACGCTACGGCGCCGATACGGTCATGGACCTCTCCACCGGCGGCGACATCCGCGCCATGCGGCGGCTGATCGTGGGCCAGTCAAAGGTCCCGGTCGGCACGGTGCCGGTGTACGAGGCGATCGTACGCTGTCCCGACGTGGCCGAACTCGGGGAGGACGATTTTCTCGATTCGATACGGACGCACATCGAGGACGGCGTGGACTTCATTACCGTGCACTGCGGCGTCACCCGGTCGTGCGTGCCCCTGCTCGAATCACGCATCATGGGAGTGGTCTCCCGCGGCGGGAGCTTCCTGATAAGCTGGATGCTCCACCATGAGAAGGAGAACCCGCTCTATGCGCGCTACGACGAGATTCTTGAGATGGCAAAAAAGCACGATGTGGTCCTGAGCCTGGGCGACGGCCTGCGGCCCGGCTGCCTGGCGGACGCGAGCGATCAGGCGCAATACGCGGAGTTGAAGACCCTGGGCGAGCTTGCCGCGCGGGCGCGGGCGAAGGACGTGCAGGTGATGATCGAGGGACCGGGCCACGTGCCCCTGCACCTGATCAGGGAAAATATCGAACTTCAGAAACAATACTGTGACGGTGCCCCCTTTTACGTGCTGGGTCCGCTGGTCACCGACTGCTCGCCCGGCTATGATCACCTGACCGGCGCGATCGGCGGGGCGCTGGCCGCTTTTTACGGCGCCGATTTTCTCTGCTACCTCACGCCCAAGGAGCACCTGGGCCTGCCGGATATACGCGATGTCATTGACGGCGTGGTCGCGTCAAAGATCGCGGCGCACGCGGCCGATATCGCCCGGGGCATACCGGGGGCGCGCGACAGCGATGACGCCATGTCGCGCGCGCGGAGCAACCTCGACTGGGAGGGGATGTACCGCCACGCCATGAACCCGGAAAAGGCCCGCGCCATGAGAAAGGAGACGGGCCGGGACGATGCCGAGGTCTGCACCATGTGCGGCGACTTCTGCTCGGCCAAGATCAACAGGGAATGCAGGACGCGGTACCGCAGATGAAACTTTCGGATATCGGCGGGGAATTCGCCTTCATCAGGCGGGTGACCGGCGTGCCGAATGCCGATCCCGCGGTCGTGAAGGGGGTAGGCGACGACTGCGCGGTGCTCGAATACACGGACGCACGCTACCTCCTGGTGACCGTGGACATGCTCGTGGAGAACACGCACTTCTCCCTCGACTGGCATACTCCGTACCAGGTGGGATGGAAGCTCATGGAGGCGAACGTGTCGGACATTGTTGCCATGGGCGGCATGCCGCGCTGGGCCTTCATCTCGCTTGCGCTGAGGGCCGATACCGAGGTCGAATTCATGGACGAGTTTTACCGGGGACTTTATGATTCGGCGCGGAGGCACCGCGTCGCCCTGATCGGCGGAGACACCACGCACGGCAGGGAGCTTGCCTTCAACATCGCGCTTGCCGGCGATGCGGATAAACGCTTCACCCGTTTCCGCGCCGGCGCGCGGCCCGGCGAGCTGATCTGCGTTACCGGCACCCTCGGCAAGAGCGAGGCGGGCCTCCGCCTTCTCATGGCGGGCAGGCGGGACGGCTGCCTCGGCGGCTACCTCGAGCCGTGCTGCCGCATGGAATGGGAGGGCGCGGCGATCGCGCGCCGCGCCGGCGCCATGATCGACGTGAGCGACGGGCTGGCGAGCGAGGTGGCGCATATCTGCGAGGAGAGCGGCACCGGCGCGCGGATCGACCGGGAGAAGATCCCCCTGTCGCGCGATACCATCGACGCCGCGCATGCGGTCTCGGGAGACCCGTACGAGTATGCGCTGTACGGCGGAGAGGACTTCGAGCTCGTGTTCACCATCGAGTCGGATCGGATTAAAGGCCTGCGTAAGGAATTTTCTGATTTTACGGTTGTCGGAGAAATCTTGCAGAAAGAAGAAGGCCTCTATATCGCTTCGGAGGGGCAGAGGAGCGATCTGAAACGCGGGTATGATCATTTTAAAGATTAGCTCCTGCATGGAATGTAAAAAAAATTATCTTGACCGAATGATCTTTTGCATACTGTAATATCTTCCGATATCCTCACTACGGGAGATATTCGCATGCAGATTCTCAAGGGCATCACGGTGATCGACATCACCCAGTTTATATCAGGGTCGCGCTGTACGCAGATACTCGCTGACCTGGGCGCCGAAGTGATCAAGGTCGAGCCGCCGCAGGGCGACACGCTTCGTCTCATCTTCAAGCTCATGCCGGGCGCGGAGCGCTGCTATTCGGTCCTGAACAGGAACAAGTACGGCATTGCGGTTGACTGGCGCGATCCGCGGGGGTGCGACATCGTCCGCAAACTCGCTTCGGGTGCGGACATTCTGGTCCACAACCTGGTACCCGGCGCCATGGAGCGGGGAGGTCTGGGCTATGAAGACATACGCGCATTAAAGAACGACATCATCTACGCGGCGATTTCCGGCTTCGGCGCGACCGGCGTGGAGCCGGAGCGGTCCGCTTTCGATATTGTCGCGCAGTCCGTGGGAGGCCAGTACTGGAACGACCAGGACACCTTCCTTCTTCCCGATAACTACTGGGGCGATCTGATCACCGGGGCTTACTCGGCCATCGCAGTGCTGATCGCCCTGCTTGGGCGCGAGCGGACCGGCAGGGGTCAGTATATCGATATCTCCATGCAGGACGTGATGTACTACAACAACTACCGCGCCACGATGGACAAGGCGCTTGAGCCGATCATGGGGTTCGTTGAAAAGGAGCTTGGCCGCAATCCCAGGGACGTGCTGAACTCCGAGGACCGGATGCCCTTCTACGGCTTCTTCAAGTCGAAAGACGGCAAGGTGGCGGTTGTCGCCATCACTCCCCGCCAGTGGCGCGACCTTGCGGAGGTCATCGGCCGGCCTGAAATGGCCACGGACCCGAAATTCAGCAACGTGATCGTGCAGGTCCAGAACCACGACGAGGCAGTGGCCCTCATAGAGGAGTGGACGACCGCCCATGACTCCCGGGACATCATCGCCCGGCTTGAAAGCAAAAAGATCCCCTGCGGCATCGCCTACACAAGCGAACAGGTGAACCGCGACGAAAACCTTGCGGTGCGCGGGATGTTCCGCACCGTGACCCACGCCCAGTATGGCGATATCAATGTTCCCGGATTTCCCTTCAAATTTTCTGAATACGAGCAGGAGATTCGCATGCCCGCGCCCGGCCTGGGAGAGCACAGCCGCTTTATTCTCGAGGACCGGCTCGGATATGCGCCCGCAGAGATTGATGTCCTCTTAGGTGACGGGGTGGTGCTCTAAATCCGGTTTCTGTCTCGAAGCTGACACGTTTAATTGGTTTTGAAATTTGGTTGACACAATGTTGAGTGCACTGCTGATGATAGTCTGCTTTTAGATTGCCAGGATTGACTATAAATGCATTCTTTAATTAAGCACAACATGCTGGCCCGGTTTCTGTTCAACAGGTTTGATTTTATAATACGAATACTGTATTGCAAGCTGCGCTGCTATCGCCTGTTTGATTACCTGTTGCCCGATCTCTACAGCAGCAACTTCGCGTCGCTCAACAGCTATTTCAGCATGATATCGGACGCCCTGAGAAAAAATGGCTTCCGCATAGAAGATAAATCGGTGCTTGAAATAGGGCCGGGGAATTCGTATATCAACGCCTATAACTTCCTGCATGCGGGAGCGCGCAGGGTCATCCTGGTTGATAAATTTCCTCGCTACACCGATTCTGACCGGCAGCGTTCCTATATCAAGAATGAGATAGAATTTTTTAAATCAAGAAGCAATACGAGGGAATTTCCGTACATAGACCAGGAGACCGGCGCGCTTAATCCGAATTTTATTGCATTCATTGCCGGCGATTTGCGCTCGATCGTGTTTGAGAATAATGTTGACTTTATTTATTCGATAGCCGTGCTGCACCACGTTCAAAACCTTGAGCAATATATACGCAGGATGTCGGAAATCCTGAATCCCGGCGGCATGATGTATCATGTCGTGGACCTCAAGGACAAGTTTCATTCTTTCGGGAATCCGTTTCTTTTTTACAAGTATTCCGATTTTACATGGGAAAAGTTTTGTACTGACAGTGCAGTGACCTATACCAACCGGGTGCGGTACCGGGACTATATGGACATGTTTGAACGGAGCGGATTTGACCTGGTGTGGGAGAAGACACTTTCGTATGATTTTCCGAGATTTCGGATCAATAAGAAATTTGCGGGCAGAACGGATTTGAGCATTGGCGATGCGCATTTTTTATTGAGGAAACGGTAAGCGGGATACAATATACAGGCTTGCAATCACCGATAACTGTCTGGAGGGGTTGCTCTGACCCCCAGGTTGCAGGCCTGCGATTACCGATAACTATCGGTCCAGGATGTTGCTCAGACCCCTGCAAACAGTCATCGCGGCCTGCGGCACAGTTTTTTAGACCGGAATTCGAAAAACGTCCTTGGCCGCTCAGCCTTGATTTGCAGGGGCCTGTCACACTATATATCAAAGTTTATATTTTGGGTCTGGTTTTACTCTGACCCCCGGGGTTTACCGATAACTATCGGAGGAATTTACTCTGACCCCGGAAACAACTAGCAGTTTGCTGAAAAACAGCAAACTGCTGATGCGGTACAGGAAGTACCGCCATTTTTCAAGGCATCAGCCGATAAAAAATGTGAGGTTTTAAGAATTCATTTCTAAAAACCGGCCCTGAAAAACTCCATGGAAGGAGTTTTTCAGGAAACTGCTAGAAACTAACCTCTGTCTTAACATACACGCGTCTGGTATCATTCGGATCCCGCGATCCGACATACACCGGCCCGGCAGGATACCAGTCTGTTCCCGATGCGCTGCTTTCAGCGTACCGCAGCAGCCTGTTCTTTTTGACGGCGTATTTTTGCAGCTCGCCGCCGAACAGTATCCTGAAATTCTGGTTCACCTTCCAGCCGATGCCGAGGGCATAGAGGAGACTGGTCCGCTGCTTGCCGGTTTCGGTTGATTGCGTCACCGACGGCGTTGCGAGATTGATGCTTCCCACGCTGTTGGACCCGCGGCTCAGGCCGTATACGAACCTGCCGGTGATCAGAAGCGGCGCCTTTTCGACCAGCGCGCCAAGGTTGAAATTGAGCCAGGCGTCTATGAGCATATATCCGCGTCGCAGGACCGGGGTATAGTTGAGAACGACGGAACCGCTGGTATAATCCGTGCCCACGGTCGTCTCGTACGGGAAGATATGGTTGACGCCGATCTTGATCAGGTCGCTGGAATAGGCCACCCCGTAGCCGTAATATTCTTTTTTACTCTTTTTGCCGAAATAATCATACTTGGCGGTAATTTCATTCCGCCCGAACCCGCTGATATAGACCGACTTCATCGGGTTTGCCGTCGCGAGGTAGGTTATGGCCTTGTAGGAGTTGCTCTCATTGGCCTTGTAGCCGCCCCCGTTGGTAAAGGCGACGGTGAATGTCGCGTACTTGAAAAGGCCGATTGATGCCTTGACGCCGACGTCGGAGGAGTAATCGAAACTCTTGCCGTTGAGTATGTTCTTCGACTGGTCAAGGTAGTTCTGGCTGATCCAGCGGTAGTCGCTGATCTTGTCAGTGAGGCTGACGACCGGCGTCTCTATCATGCCGCCCGTGGCGGACAGCATGACGGGGCCGAGGTCTTTTTTCGCTTCCAGGTACGCGTATTTCAGGTAGATATGGAATGCAGCGTTGGAAGCTCCGGATGGCGTCACCGATCCGTCAACGTCCGTTGTTACGCGCGCTTTCAGGAAATCGGTGATTTTGTACCTTACATCAAGGTAGGCGCGATTGATCCTGAAGGCATTCGAGTTTTTCGATGAGTAATCGGACCGCGTCCTGGACGAGCCGGCCGCAGCCGTCCTGTCGCCGTCGCCGCCCCTGACGACGCGGTCAAAGGCCCCCTCCTTCTGGCCCCACTGCATGATCCAGTCCATGTAGATTTTCACGCCGATGTCAAGGCGCTGGTAGATCTCCTTGAAGGTATCGAGAGCTTTGTCTTCCTGTTTTGCTTCGATCTCGCTTTTTTTGCCGGCGTCCTTATTGAACTGCTTCTCCTGAGCCGCGAGAGCGCTTCCCGTTAACGCGAAAACAGCGGCCATTAACAGGTTCATCGTTTTTCTTTTCATAAAATCTCCTTTTACAATTATATATTTTAAATATTTTTTCCGTGTAACAGCTGTTGCCGGGACATGCTATTATCTGTTCACCGGTAATATATTGGGCGTTAATAAAGAAAATATTTAATGGAGATAAATAATTTGTTAAACATCAAGCATGTGACGAATCGTATTAAATTTATTACGCAGGATGAGTATGCAAAGAAAGGCGGGTCGATGTATGATCAACCCGGCTTTCTTTTTGCATTCGGGATTTCTTATAGAGGGATATAACCCGCTTCCCTTGCCAGGGCCTGCCCATCGTCGCTCAAAAGAAAATCGATAAATTTTTTTGCCTGTGCCGACAGCTTCATTTCGTTGATGTACATGTAAAGCTTTCGTGACACCGGGAACTTTCCGGTTTTCCCATTTTCGATGCTGATCTGAATATTGTTGATTGTCAAACCGCGTACGCTGTTATTGATATATCCGTATCCAACGTATCCTATGGCCTTAGGGTTGCCGGCCACTGTCGTGATGATGGCCCCGTTCGAAGCCTGGAGCAGGGCATCCGGCCTCACGTCCTTTTTCCTCATCACTTTTTCGTGCCAGATTTCGTAGGTGCCAGAGCTGGTGTCTCTCGATATTACTACGATGTTCTCGTCTTTTCCACCGAGCTCCTTCCAGTTCGTTATCGATCCGTCATAGATTGCCTTGAGTTGGTCCATGCTCAGGTTTTTTACCGGGTTTGTAACATGGACAATCGGCACGATCATGTCATAGGCCACAATAAACTCCTTGACCATGACGCCTTTTAATTTCGCGGATTCAATTTCTTCAGCCTTCATCTCCCGGGATGAGTTGGCGATGTCACAGCCGCCGTCAATCAGCGCCTTGATGCCGTTGCCTGATCCGCTTCCCTCTACTGACACGGAGATCCCTCCCATTTTTTTGAAGGCTTCCGCAGCTTTCTGTGTAATCGGGAGCACGGTGGTTGATCCTTTTACCGTAACCCGGTCACTCTTTTTTTTGGAACATGCCTGTGTCCCGATTACGAGCAGTGCAAGGGAAAGGGCCAGGACCATGAATTTAATAAATTTTGACTGCATTGAATGTATCCTCCGAATATTTTTATATTTCATGCTGGAAAGATAGGCGCGGAAATTAAAGTTTTTATAAAGATTTAATCAATTCAGTGTGAATTTCAGACCACGCGGTGTAGTGCCAGCGTAACTTAACAAAATCTTTATAATATGATTATAATAATTTAAGAACTATTGAGGATATTCTGGCCATAATTAGAGAGATGAAAGGATCATTCCCTGACATGGCGGAAAAAATCAAGGTAGATAAACTCACCTTTTATTATGGCGCCACCCCGGCGATAAAAAACATTACCCTCACGGTGGAAGGCAATACCGTCCTTGCCCTTATCGGGCCGTCAGGCTGCGGAAAGTCGACATTTCTCAGGTGTATAAACCGTATGAATGACATTATTCCGAACACGCGCGCGGAAGGGGATATCTGCATTGATGGAAAGTCTATCTATAATCCGAAATTCAATGTGACCGGCCTGCGCAGGAGGGTAGGGATGGTGTTCCAGAAGTCAAACCCGTTCCCGAAGTCGATCTTTGACAATATCGCGTATGGCTTGAAAATAAACGGCATGACCGACCGGTATGAAATTGAAAGCACGGTTGAGAAATCTTTGAAGAGCACGGCGCTCTGGGACGAGGTTAAGGGCCGCCTTGACGAATCCGCCCTGGGCCTGTCCGGGGGCCAGCAGCAGCGGCTCTGCATTGCGCGCACCATCGCCGTTCAGCCGGAGGTGATCCTGATGGACGAGCCGGCATCGGCGCTTGATACCATTTCCACGCAGAAGATCGAGGAGCTGATACAGGACCTCAAGAAGAACTATACCATCATTATCGTCACGCACAATATGCAGCAGGCAGCCCGGGTGAGCGATATGACCGCATTCTTTTACATGGGCGATCTTATTGAGATTAGCTCAACCGGGAAGATCTTCACCAGGCCAGACATGGAAATGACGGAAAATTATATTACCGGCAAGTTCGGATAACGGGGAGGGAGCCGATGACAACGCATCTTGAGCAGGAGCTTGAAGCCATCAAATCGAAGGTTTTCGAAATGACGGATCTTGCCATCGAGTCCATAGCAAAATCGATACAGGCCATGAAGAATTCGGACGCGCGCCTGGCGGAGCAGGTGCTGCGCGAGGATTCCCTGCTTGACAGCCTTGAGGTTGAGATTGACAACGAGTGTATCAGGGTGCTGGTTACGCGTCAACCGGCGGCCGTGCACCTGAGGTTTGTTCTGGCAATGTTGAAGATAAACACCGACCTGGAGCGGATCGGCGACCTTTCGACGAATATCGCGGATGAGGCGATAAAGCTCCATGGCCGGCCCGCCCTGAAGCCGCTCGTGGATATTCCGCGCATGGGGGAGATAGCGATTGGCATGCTTCGCGACGTCTTTTCCGCGATTACCGAGCGAGACGCCGGGCTGGCGCGGGAGATCATTGACCGGGACCGCGATATTGACACCCTGAACATGCAGGTGTATCGGGAGCTCTTCTCCTACATGGCGGAAAACCCCCACACAATATCCCACGCTCTGGGCCTCATCATGGTTGCAAAGGCGCTGGAGCGGATCGGCGATCACGTAACCAATATCGCCGAGCGGGCGGTCTATTATATTGAAGGGATTGACATCCGTCATATGGAGGAGTAGAATAGTCCGCAATCTTCCGGTGCGGTCAGGGCCATGTCAAAAAAAATTTTCGTAATCGACGACGAGAAGGATATACAGGAAATCATCATGATAAACCTCAGAGGCGAGGGGTATGATATAGCCTGTTTCTCAACTGCGGAGGAGGCGCTGAAAGGCCTCGAAACTTCCGAGCCCGACCTGTTCATTCTCGACATCATGATGCCCGGCATTGACGGTTACGAATTCTGCCGGAGGGTTCGGGCTTCGGATTCGTGGAAGCGGATTCCCATCATTTTTCTTTCGGCGCGTTCGGATGAAATTGACCGGGTGCTCGGACTCGAGCTGGGCGGGGATGATTATATGACCAAGCCCTTCAGTGTAAAGGAGCTGAAGTCGCGCGTCAAGGCCATGTTCAGACGGATGACGCGCGTCGAAGGCGACGGGCAGGATCGGCGCCTACTCGTCTTCGAGGGGATAGAGTTGAATCCCGACCACTACAGCCTCACCGTGGACGGTAAAAACGTGGATCTGACCAAGACCGAATTTGAGATATTGCGCCTGCTCCTCGAAAATCCGGGGAAAATTTTCACCAGGGACAATATCATCGACAGCATCAAGGGGCAGGATGTGTACGTTATCGACCGCACCGTTGACGTGCATGTCATGAACCTTCGTAAAAAACTTGGCCGCTATAAGAATGTCATTAAAACATTTTCCGGTGTCGGATACGGCTTCAAGAGATAGGTGCAGGCATGGTGAAAAAAATCGGCAACCGGATTATCCTTTCCTATATCGCCCTTATCGTCGCCCTTGTTGGCGCGCTCCTGTTCCTGATTATCAATCATATACGCGGGTACCACGTCACTATACTCAAGCGTGAGATGACGGAAAAAATTAAGTTCATCGAGCTGGAAATACAGAATGCCCCCCGCCGTTACCTGGCAGGAGCCGTGGCTGATCGTGAGGAGCAGATACGTAAGCTCGCGGAGATAGTCCGCCTGCGTGTGACCCTTGTCGATTTCAACGGAAGGGTGATCGCGGATTCAGATTATACGGACATCGATATCATGGACAACCACAGATACCGGGTCGAGATCAAGGAGGCGCTCGCGCATGACGTCGGCGAGAGCATACGGTACAGCGGAACACTAAATACCGACATGCTCTACATCGCCATGAAGTCGGATGCCGGCGTTATCAGGCTTGCGAAGCCGCTTCGCGAGGTCAACGAGAGTATCGCGAAGCTGAGGGGGTACATCCTGATTGCCGGTGCCATAGCTCTGGCTCTGTCATCGCTGGTCGTCGTGGCCATATCGCGGAGGATCACCAGACCCATCAATGAAACCGTCAGTTTCGCGCGAGATTTTTCCAACGGGGATTTTTCACGGAGGATACCGAATTACACCAATGATGAAATTGGCTCCCTGCAGAAAGCGTTGAACCGGCTTGCGGACACGGTGGTCGAAAAAATAAATTCCCTCCTTTTCGAGCGCCACAAGCTGGAGAAAACGATTGAAAGCATAAACGACGGGATTGCGGTAGTGGGACTTGACAGGCGCGTTCTGGTAGCCAACAGGGCTTTCAAGGAGCTTCTTGATATCGAGTCGGAGGTGGTGGGCAGGCTTTTTTTCGAAGCGATCAGGAATCGGAACCTTAACGCGCATATTGAGCAATCTCATATGACAGGAACAGCGGCGGCCTTTGAAGAGCATTTTATCAGCGGCAGGAACTGTGATGTGTTCATCAACCCGATTTCTGGCGAGCAGTCGCTTGGGGGCATCCTCATTGTCCTTCACGACACCACTGAAAGAAAGAAGATAGAGCAGATGAAGACCGACCTGGTGGGCAACGTGTCCCATGAGCTCAAGACACCCATCGCCATCCTGAAGGGCTATCTTGAAACCATGGAGCCGCACCTGGATGATTCGGACATGATAAGGGAGCTTTTGCAGAAGGCGCTTGCCAATGTTGACCGACAGTCTGCGCTGATCAATGATATTCTGAAGCTGAACCGTCTCGAAACCTCTCGGGATTTTACCACGGATTACATTGATCTCAGGGAGATTATCCGATCCTGCATCGAGATCCTCGCGCCGGGAGCGCAGAAAAAAAACGTATCGATCAGGTTCAATACGGATGGGCAGGCCGCGCGTGTCCCGGGCAATCGCTTCCTCGCTGAAGAGATATTTTTTAATCTTATCAGCAACGCGATCAACTATAATATTGAGTCGGGCTCTGTTGCGGTGGACATGGAGCGCTCCGGCGAGCGTGTCACGGTGGCCATCGTTGATACGGGCATCGGCATCCCCGAAGAATCGCTCGACCGCGTATTCGAGCGGTTTTACCGGGTTGATAAAAGCAGGTCGCGCGCGACCGGAGGAACCGGTCTGGGACTTTCGATCGTAAAGCACGCCGCTGACATCCTCGGATGGAAAATAGATGTTTCTTCCTCGTCGGCAGGGACGAAATTCATCATAGAAACATGATGCCCCGTTACCGGCCGTCATGCAGTGCGGCAGAGCTGCCTTCCGTTATGAAACAATGAGATAGACAAGAGCGGAAATTATCGCGGAGCAGGGGATGGTGAGTATCCAGGCCCAGACGATCTGGCCTGCTACGCCCCATCGTACCGCTGTAAAACGCCTCATGGCGCCGACACCCATGATGGACCCGGTGATGGTATGAGTCGTGCTCACCGGAATGCCGAGGAAGGTTGACAGGTACAGGGTCATAGCCGCGGCCGATTCCGCGCAGAAGCCGTCGACCGGACGCAGCTTGGTAACCTTTTGCCCCATGGTCTTGACGATGCGCCAGCCGCCGCACATCGTCCCGAGGGATATTGCTCCCTGACACGAGAGCACGACCCAGAGCGGGATCGATTCCTGGAGCGTCTCGCCCGGCGCGATAGTGAGCATGCCGGTGCTTACGAGCAGGCCGGCAATGATTCCCATGGTTTTCTGTGCATCGTTGCCGCCATGGCCCAGGCTATAGAGCGCTGCGGATACGAGCTGCCCTTTCCGGAAGTATTTGTCCACCTGCGTTGGCGCGCTCTTCCTGAATAGCCGGTAAACAATGGTCCCCAGCACAAGGCCGAGGATGAGCCCCATGATGGGGGATATGAATATGAATGCCACGGTCTTGAGGATGCCTGAACAGACGAGGCCCTTGACGCCGGCCTTCACTACGGCCGCTCCTATAAGGCCCCCCATGAGGGCATGAGAGGAGCTGGTTGGCAGTCCGAAGTACCAGGTTATCACGTCCCACGCGCAGGCGGCGATCAGGGTCGCTAGTATCAGCTCCTTGCTCATGATGTTGATGTCGATGATGCCCTTGCCGATGGTGCCGGCCACATGGAGACCGAAAAAGAGAAATGCGATGAAATTAAAAAAGGCCGCCCATGCAACCGCATAGCGCGGGGAAAGGACTCTGGTGGACACGACCGTCGCAATGGAGTTGGCGGCGTCATGAAACCCGTTGAGGAAGTCGAACAGGAGCGCCAGGAATATCAGGAAGAGTATGTAGAGGTCCATTATCAACCCTGTTTGACAAGGATCGATTCCACCACGTTGGCGATGTCCTCGCAGATATCAAGAACGGTCTCGACGCTCTCGAAAATCTCTTTCCATTTTATTATCTTGATCGGGTCTTTTGTGTGTTCGAACAGTTTCAGAATGATTGCGTCCCTGAGCTGGTCGCCCATGTTTTCAATCTGATTGACCTCGATGCATGCGTCATACACGTCTTTCGGGTTTTTATGGTTGCGCATGGCGTTGATTCCCTTGCCCAGCGCTTTCACCGAGTGCACGATGAGCTCCGAAAACTGGATGAGGTCCTTGTTCACGGTTTTGAGCTTGTAAAGCCGGAGCCGCTTCGAGGTGGTGTAGAGCATGTCAACCACGTTATCAAGCTCGTGGGCGAGCTGGTGGATGTCTTCACGGTCAAACGGCGTTATGAACGTCCGGTTTAGCTTGTCGATGATGTCATGGGTGATGGAATCGCATTCATGCTCGAGATCGCGCATCAGGGTTATTCCCTCGTCGTCCCATTTTCCCTTTGACGCCAGTTCCTTGAAGGTTTCCGCTGCGGTAATTATTTTTACAACTTGCTGGTCAAACATGTCAAAAAATTTGACTTCCTGGGGAATGAACCTGAATGCCATCGGAGATACTCCTTGCAGATACTCTGATTCCGAATATATAAAAGCACGGGAGTATATTTATTTATGTGGCATAATAAGTCAATATTAATGTTTGTGCCTTGTACAAATAAATTGAAGATTATTTACTGTAGATAAAACTGGCATTATGAGGGATATCGTCGGGAAGGGGTAATTCGTATGCCATGCGTATCTGTCCGGATACGGGTGACCGGCACAGAAAGGTAGATTTGATTATAAGGATTTAACCAGAGAATCTGTTATGCGTCAGCCTTTAAGCCTTTTCCTGAACCGGTAGCGCAGCACGAGCCCGATCGAGTTAAGAAGGAGTACGAGGAGAATGAGGATAATTGCCGTACCGTACTGGAGATGGCGCGTCTCCTGAATGTGGGTCCCGGCTGTGGCCATCACGTAGATGTGATAGGGGAGGGCCATTACTTCGCTGAATATGGAATCGGGCAGGTCCGGCGCGTAATATGAAGCGGCGGTGAACATGATTGGCGCGGTCTCGCCCGCAGCACGGCCGAGTGAGAGCATGACGCCGGTAAGGACCCCCGGGAGGGCGCTCGGAAGCACGATCCTGAATATGGTCTGGGCCCGCGTCGCGCCCAGGGAGAGCGATGCCTCGCGGTAGGTTACAGGCACCGTCATCAGCGCCTCTTCGGTGGACCGTATGATTACCGGCAGGTTCAGCACGCCCAGGGTGAGAGATCCCGCGATGATAGAAGTGCCGAAGTCGAGGAAGACCACGAAGAGCGCCAGACCGAAGAGGCCGAACACCACGGACGGCACGCCGGCGAGGTTGCTCACGCCAAGCCTGATCACCTTGACAAGTCCGGGTCTGGATGCGTATTCAGTGAGGTAGATCGCTGTGATGATGCCGATCGGGATAGATACCAGGGCGGACCCGATCATCAGGTATAAGGTGCCGAGTATTGCAGGAAGGATGCCTCCCTGAGTCATTTCGTTCATCGGCATTTCAGAGATGAACTCCCACGAGATCGCCGGGTAGCCCTTCATAATGATGAATCCCAGTATGAAGATGAGCGAACCCAGCACCAGGTACGATGTCATCCGTATGAGGATGAACATGGCTCTTTCAACCGTTTCCGATTTTGCATGTCGTGAAAACATGTCAGCTTCCCTTGAACTTGTACTTGCTCGACAGGTAGTCGGCGATGATGTTGAAAAAAAACGTGATGACAAAGAGTATGATGCCGATCGCAAAGAGCGCGTGGTAGTGGCTCCCTCCCACCGGGGCCTCGGCCATCTCCGCCGCGATGTTTGATGTCAGCGGCCGGACCGGGTCGAACAGCGAATCGGGCATGATCGCCGCGCCGCCGGCGACCATGAGCACCACCATGGTTTCGCCGATCACCCGCGATATGCCCAGGATCACTGCGGTCCATATCCCGGAGAGCGCGGCCGGGATGGTGATATGAAAGATCGTCTCCCACCGGTTCGCGCCCAGGGCGTACGACGCCTCTTTGAGTGAAACCGGCACAGAGGATATGGCGTCTTCCGATATGCTGGCGATGGTGGGCACCGCCATGAAGGCGAGCATGAGGGCCGCGTTGAAAAGATTCAGGCCGGTGTCGATGTTGAACTGCCGCTGAAGAAAGGGCGCAACCGCGACCATCCCGAAGAAGCCGATGATGACCGAGGGTATTGAAGCGATAATTTCAATGGCCGGTTTTACGATCTCCCGCACCCGCGGTGATGCCAGTTCGGCCAGGTACACGGCGATGGCCAGCGACAGGGGGACTGCGAAGGCCGAGGCGAGCAGGGTCACCGCCACCGAAGCGGTTATAAGGGGCATGATGCCGAATCGGGGATTCCCGCTCGTGGGATACCACTGGCTGCCGAGGAGGAAATCGGAGAGGCTCACATCGCTGAACAGGGGGATCCCCTCGCCGAACAGGAATATCATGATCAGGAGAAGCACGAAAAGGCACGTAAGTCCGATCACCAGCACAAGCTTTTCGAATATCTTTTCGATTATGAGGCTCGACGCGTTGCCGGCAAGGCTTGATTTTTTTATCCCCATATGCAGGGAAGCTCCATCTTTTTGTCCGGATTTATTATCCATGTCATGAATAAGATCGTCTGGTATTATAAAGAAATTATAAAGGTTTTATTAAAATACCGCTAATATAACGTTCCGTTCCAGGTGTAAAAAAAAGGGGCTGAGATAATTTTACTCTTGAAATTATTGGCGGGTGATGTATTATGTCGCATAGAGTGTATGCTAGACACGAACTCCAACAAGATATTCGTTCTCGACACAAACGTCGTTCTCTATGATTACCGCTGCATCTACTCCTTCGCGGAGCACAATGTCGTCATCCCTATAACTCTCCTTGAAGAGATCGATAAATTCAAACGGGGTAATGAAATCATCAATTACAACGCGCGTGAGTTTTCCCGCGAGCTTGATTCCATCATGGGCAATGATCTCCTGGGGCAGGGGGCCCGGCTGGAAACGGGCGGGTGCCTTTTCGTGGACACGAACGTGAAGATGAGCGGGCGGCTCCGCGAGATTTTCTGGGAGGACAACTCCGACCATCGCATACTCTCCCTCGCCTATAATCTCGCGGGACAGCACGGCACGGACCGGGTCTTCCTCGTCTCAAAGGACATTAACCTTCGAATGAAGGCGAAGAGCATCGGCGTGCAGGCCGAGGACTACGAAACCGGCAAGGTCAAGGACATCGGCGAGCTCTATACCGGGAAGAACTGCATCGAGGGCGTGGATCCTGGCGCGGTGGACCGGATCTACCGCGAGGGCGCGGTACCGGCCGGCGAGCTGCTGAACGGCCGCGATCCGTACCCGAACGAGTATTTCATCATCAGGAACGGGACAAAGAGCGCGCTCACCACGTACCAGAAAAACAGCGGCCTCCTGCACGTCGTGGAAAAGAAGAAGGCCTACGGCATCCAGCCGCGCAACGCGGAGCAGTCTTTTTCCCTCGACGCGCTCATAAACAACGATATCAAGCTTGTCACGCTCGCGGGCAAGTCCGGCACAGGGAAGACGCTTATGGCGCTTGCGGCCGCGCTCGAGCGGCGGAACAGCTACAAGCAGATCCTGCTTGCGAGGCCGATCATTCCCCTGTCGAACCGCGATATCGGGTACCTGCCGGGGGACATCAGGAGCAAGCTCGATCCCTACATGCAGCCGCTCTTCGACAACCTCGCGGTGATAAAGAACCAGTTCGAGGAGGACTCGCAGGACTACCGGCGCATATCCGACATGGTGAACAACGAGAAGCTACTGATTATGGCGCTTGCCTACATCCGCGGGCGGAGCCTTTCGAAGGTTTACTTCATCGTGGACGAGGCCCAGAACCTCACGCCGCACGAAGTTAAGACCATCATCACGCGCGCCGGCGAGGGCACGAAGATCGTCTTCACCGGCGATCCCTACCAGATTGACACTCCGTACCTCGACTCGCGCTCGAACGGCCTCACCTACCTCATAGACAAGATGAAGGGGCAGGAGCTGTACGCGCACGTGACCCTGGAGAAGGGCGAGCGGTCCCAGCTCGCCGAGATCGCGAGCGACCTGCTCTGATCGGTTTTCGTGATTACAACTGGGCGGCGACCAGGTATATCGCCGCCGAAATGAGCGCCGAAGCGGGGATCGTGAGCACCCACGCCCACGCGATCTGCCCGGCCACGCCCCAGCGCACCGCGGTCAGCCGGCGGAGCGAGCCGACCCCCATGATCGCGCCGGTTATGGTGTGGGTGGTGCTGACCGGGATGCCGAAAAATGAGGCGATGAAGAGGGTCACCGCCGCGCTCGATTCAGCGCAGAAGCCGTCGACCGGCTTGAGCTTTGCCACGCGCTGGCCCATGGTCTTCACGATGCGCCATCCGCCGAACATGGTGCCCATGGCAATCGCGCCGTGGCAGGAGAGGACCACCCAGAGCGGCACGTAGAATTCACCCTGGAGCATGCCGGAGCTGAAGAGCAGGCCGGCGATGATGCCCATGGTCTTCTGCGCGTCATTGCCGCCATGGCCGAGGCTGTACAGGGCCGCGGACAGGAGCTGCCCTTTTCTAAAGAGGTGGTCTACCTGGCCCGGCGCCCTGTTCCGAAACATGCGATACACGATGACGCCAATCCCCATTCCCAGGACGAGGCCGAGTACCGGCGCCACGAAAATAAAGGCCACGGTCTTTATGATCCCTTTCCATACCAGGGCGCTCGATCCGGCCTTGACGAGCGCGGCGCCGATAAGGCCGCCCATAAGCGCGTGAGAAGAGCTGGTGGGCAGGCCAAAATACCAGGTGATCAGGTCCCAGGTGATGGCGCCAACAAGGGTTGCAAGTATTATCTCGTTATCCATAATTCCGATGTCTATTATGCCCTTGCCAATGGTTCCCGCCACGTGGAGGCCGAAGAAAAGAAACGCGATAAAGTTGAAGAATGCGGCCCAGATAACCGCGTAGCGGGGCGAAAGAACCCGTGTGGAAACGATGGTTGCGATAGAGTTCGCAGAATCGTGAAAACCGTTGATGAAATCAAAGATGAGCGCAAGAAAGATCAGGAAGACTATGTAGAGTTCCATCGGCAATCCCTGTTAATAACGACCGGCCAGCTCAAAAACGTAATAATTATAATTTCTCAAATAATATTCATTATAATTTATGAAGAAAATATAAAGATTCTGTTAATAATGGATGAAATGTACAGAATACCCGTTTATAAAGAGATGCCGGTACATGGCAAATCACGCTGATCATTTTCGAGGTTCAGCCTGGATCATCATGGTTTCAACCAGGTGGATAAATTTGTGTGAAAAGAATATACTGTGTGTATTGACAAACAAACATGCGAATGATATAATGTAAAAAAATTGCTTCCAGAGAATTTATGAAAATTATCTCTTCCCTGTTCAGAAAAAAGCTCCCCGTTACGATGCCGAGGGACGGACACACCATGTCCAGAAACAAGATAGACCGGAGCGTCCTCGATATCATGGGACGCCTGCGAGGCAACGGCTTTGACGCCTATCTGGTTGGAGGGTGCGTGCGCGATCTTCTTCTGGGAAAGACGCCGAAGGATTTCGATATTGTCACCAACGCGCGCCCGCAGCAGATCAAACGGCTGTTCCGGCGCTGCTTCCTGATCGGGCGGCGCTTCCGCCTCGCTCATGTCTACATCAGCCATGACCGGTTTATCGAGGTGGCCACGTTTCGCGCCGCGGTCGATCCCGACCAGCAGGCCGCCGAGGGACAGGGCCGCTTCGCTGCGAACAATGTGTATGGAACGATTGAGGAGGATGTGCACCGGCGGGATTTTACCGTGAATGGCCTCTACTACAACAGCGCGAACGGCTCTATCGTTGATTACAACGGCGGACTGGATGATCTGAAAAAAAAGATCCTCCGCTCGGTCGGCGATCCCATGGTGCGCTACAGGGAGGACCCGGTGCGAATTATCCGCGCCGCGCGTTTCTGCGCCCAGCTCGGCCTGAAGCCGTCGAGGAGGGACATGAAGGCCGCGCTCTCCCGCGCGTCTATGATCACCCAGGCCAACGCCCACCGGATGCTGGAGGAGCTGTACAAGATCCTCAGGTGCGGCGCGTCCGCGGGTACATTTGAAAACCTGAAAAAATTCGGTGTGCTCAAGCACTGGATTCCGGAGATAGAGCCTGACCGGCATCCGGGGCTCCTGCCGCGGCTCGCTGTGGTTGATGGCCGGCGCCTGACAGGGGAGGAGATCCCGGCCGCGGTGCTCCTGGCGGTGCTTTTCTTTGACCTGTTTGAAGAAGCCATGGGCGATAAGCGGGGATTTCAGGACGCGTTTAACGTAATGCACCAGAGTTTTAACGACCTCGTGGCCCGTCTCAAGATACCGCGCCGCGAGTGGGACGCAATAAGCAACCTTGTCGCGCGCCAGTCGAGCCTCGCCAGGATTCCCGATCCGAAGAAGGGCAAGGGTTTTGAGAAGCGCTTTGTGCGCAACGCCCATTTCCCGAACGCGCTCATGTTTTTCGAGATAACATCACGGGCGTCCGGCACGCATGAGGCGGAGCTTGCATACTGGCAGGAGCGGGGCGCGGCGTCGCGCAGGGACGGTGGCAAATCCGGCGTATCCGGAGAAGAACGTCACAGCGCGGGCGGGGTTCCTCAGCGCGACAGGGGCGCGCCCAGGCGCAAACGCTATCGGCGTCCCGCCAGGCCCGCGGGCAACTCCTGATTATTATTCCCGTCCATCCCTTTATTTTTTCGGAACGAGCTGCGTGAGCCGGATCGCGAAGGAGAGATCGCCGAACAGCTTGATCTGCCCCTGCATGAAGGCCCGGGTCGGATCAAGCAGGCCTGAGACGATCTTCCCGAGGTCGATTGATGATCCGGTCATCTTACAATTTGGCTCATCAGCCCCGTTGAAGACCATTCGTGCCTGCATATCCTGTCCGTCGGGCAGGTTTATCTCCATATCCATAGATCCTTTCGTTCCCTTGAGCATGTCATACTGGCCCCGGCTGGTCAATGAGGATATCATTTTTACCAGGGGCTGTATTATACCCTCCGGAATCTCCAGGGCAACCTGAGGATTTTCCAGACCGCCGGGAGTCACGGTAATCTGTTTTGAGTCCCTGATGGTGATGCCGAAGACGAGGTTTTTTTCTCCCGTAATGCTAATCTGCAGGGTAAAGAGCGTGCCATCCATGTTGGGAACCGGATCTTCCTTCAAATATCTGCCCACAAGGCCGGGTAGGTAGTGAACCAGGTATTCTTCTATGGAAAGGTCGCTCATGATGATTCCTCCAATGATTTGAATTTACTCCCGCATTCGGAAATTGCTAACGGGCGATCTGCAAATAAGGGATTACCTGGTCCCGCCTGATAGTTACAATAGTATGATAGCGGTATTCATGTCCTGTCAAAAAGATTAATTTAATGAAAATGCTGTATGCAATAGGATAATATATGGATGCTGAAAAGTTGCCGGAACAGGATATTTTTTCTTGCATTAATTTGATTTGGATGAATCATTTATAATTCTATGAGCACAGTCAGGCGGCGGTAGATGATTTTTCACTAAACGATTGTCAGTGTCATGTGGATTGGTATGCGGTTTATTGTTCAATTATCGATGATACTTGTTTTTCTTTCGGCCCTGTTTGGCTGCAATGCAGATGAGACCGGCGGGCGCGCTGCCCTTTCCGCCTGGGAAATCAGCAGGGACGCGAGCGGCGCAGAAATACCAGGTCATGGCGGTCACTGGGAGCCATTCTCGCAGGGATTCCCTTATAATATGGATGTTCTGCTTTTGAGGGCGCCCGACGATGCGACTGTCTGGCTCAGGGCCCGATTTGAGCTGGATAACGTGCCCGGCGCGGAGTTCGGCGTGGTGGTCATGGGGAGAGACAGAAACGTGAAGCTCTTCATCAATGGAGCCTCACTTGAAAAAACCGGAGACCTCCGCATCACCAATATATATTCCCCGGTGTATTACACGATCCCGAATGCGCTCCTGCGAAAGGGAACGAATGTCATTCATGTAAGGGCCTCTGTCTCGGGTGAGTATGTCCCTGTCGCGAATAATATTTCCATCGTGGACGCCGAGGGCCAGGCCCGCGGGAAGATAATGCATGAGCTTGTTTTTACACAGCTCCCCCTCGCGATTCTGATATTCAATTTCAGCCTTCTTTTCCCGCCGATGATCTTTTTTATCTGGAACAGGTGGGCGCGGGTGCTCGCGTACGGCTCGCTCGTGCTGCTGCTTTTTATCCTGTACATTCTCTTCGAGTTTATCCCCCTCCGTTATGCGGGAGAGGTTGCACCAATGGCCCATCTTGCCCTCATCCCGGTCTTCGGCGTTCTCCTGTTCGTCGCGGTGCAGTCGCTGTATCGGATCTACATGTCGTTCTTCATCAGGTTGACGACAGCGGCCTGCTTCGTAACATCGCTGCTGATACTGGTTGTTGACAGGAGGATTGTGGGAATCTATTCCCCGTTCGTCCTGCTGGCGGGGATTATCATCATCGTTCCCCTCTCGATCTGGATACTGAATATGATCAACAGCATAAAAAAGGACCGTCTCCAGTTCTTCATGCTGGTCGCCCTTATACTGGCCGCGGGCCTGGTGGGCGTGTATGAGGTGGTCGCCTTCGTCGGGAACCTGCCGTATGCGTTCCTGGGGCCCATCTACTGCTCTCCCATCTTTGTGATCATATTCATGGTACTCGCCTCGAGGGAGCTGATGCGGAACACGGTCAGGATGGAGCTCCTGTACAAGACCCTCGGGAAGCCCGAGAGGAAGGATAACGGGCCGATAATCACGGATATGACCGAAAGCAAGCTCAAGTCCGTGATAGACTTCATCAATCAGAATTATGCCCAGGACATTTCCCGGGAGGGCCTGGCGGGTGCGATCGATATCAGCACCGATTACATGAGCAGGCTGTTCAAAAAATATACCGGGAAAAAAATCAACGAGTATATCAACGAGCTGAGAATCAGGGACGCGATGAGAAAGCTTGACGATAAAAACGTGAAGATAATCGACATCGCCCTCTCGGTCGGCTTCGAGAGCCTGTCAACCTTTAATCGCGCATTCAAACAGGTCACCGGAATAACCCCGAGCAGTTACCGCGGCCGGGACCAGGAAGCCTGACGTCAATTCAGGGTCCTGACGCCTCCCATTTGTCAATTTCATGAATTTTCATCTTTTGATTGGCATTCGTGCGAATGATGCCCTATCTTTCATCAGCAGATGCTGATTATCAACCAGTGAATTCGGGCCGGCCCTTGTCGTTGTCCGCTTGTGATCGCATAGAGGCATATGATCCCCGGGACGATGGCGGCAGCCCGGACTGGCATGGTGGGAAGGCAATGTCGCGGCCAAAATGGCAGGCTAAACTGATAAACAGGTTTTTCAAAAAAATATTCCTGTTCGCGCATATCACCAGGGTGCCCCTTGTGGGGACCTGGCTGTACAGGCTTTTTTTTGACAAGGATGATATTACCTTTATCCCCATCAACACGTCGCTGGAGCCGCATGACCATGTGGCGCTCCCGTCGGATATCATCCGCCATTTCATCAAAAATTCTCAATTTATATGGATAAAGGATAAATGCGTGTGCCGGACGGCCGAAAACTGCAAGAATTACCCGCAAGACCTCGGATGCATCTACCTCGGCCCCTCGGTTCAAAATTTCAACCAGGACCTGGGCAGGATGGCCACCGTTGAAGAGGCGCTGGAGCATGTGCGGCTCTGCGAAGAGGCTGGCCTGGTGCACATGATCGGCCTCAATAAGCTGGATTCCCTGATGCTGAACTGCGCGCCGTCAGATACGCTCATGACCATATGCAATTGCTGCGAATGCTGCTGTTTTTTCAGGATCCTTCCCAGTCTGAGCGAGCCGATCAGGGAGAAGATGCGCGGGCTCGACAGCGTTGAGATCGAGGTGCTTGACGGATGCATGGGATGCGGCGCGTGCGTATCCTCATGCTTCGCCGGAGGCATATCTGTCATGAACGGCAGGGCGGTGATAAACAGTAATTGCATCAAGTGCGGCAAGTGCGTCAGGGCCTGTCCTGAGGGGGTGATAAAAATGACGATTACCGACCCGGTTTTTATCGATTCGTCGATTAATCGGATCATGGCAAGCATTGCCAGGTGATATCACGTGGTATGCAAAGGCGACCGGAGATAACGATGAAAAAATTTTTATGCGCGATGCTCTTCCTGGCCTCGACCGCGTTTCCGGCTCAGGACGGGAGCGGCGATTGGAGACTGCTGGTTGAGAAAAAGGATATACGGATTTATGCCAACAGGGTGGCCGGTTCGCCCATAGACGAATTGAAGGGCGAGTGCGTGCTGGACGCTCCGCTTGAGGTCGTTGCCCAGGTCATGCTCGATGTGGCCTCGTATCCCGGCTGGGTCGCGGATTGCGTTGAGGCGCGGAAGTTCGGGTGTTCGACCGCCACGTCCTGTCTTCTCTATTTCACCCTCGGGATGCCCTGGCCGGTGCTGGACAGGGACATTGTTCTTCAATCCTCAACAGAGATATGCCTGGACCAGGGGACTATAATTGGCAGGGTTACCGCCCTGTCTGAAAAAATTGTTCCCGAGCACAAGAGGCGTGTCCGCATCACTTCAATGTACGGCACGTGGATTTTCAAGCGCCTCTCGCCGGAAAAAACGGATGCGACATTCATTTGCTGGGCAGACCCCGGCGGTTTTATTCCGACTTTTATCATTAACATCGCGAGTCGCGACATCCCGTACAGGACCCTGAGGGGCCTTCGCGAGATGGTGAAAAAAGAAGAGTATATTACGGCATCGAGGAATTTTAATATCGAAACATTTGAAAAAGACGGGGAGGAAACGAGTAAAAATGAGAAATGACGGGGCAGCGAGCTGACCCCATCATGCCATGCCGCAGATGATCATCGCTATCGCTGCATTATCTTCATGAATTTATCAAACTTTCCTTTGTCCTTCGCCACCTTGATGCCCATTTCCGCAATGCTGGCGGGGATGGGCGGGATGGTTTTCCGCTCTGCGAGATCAATCGCTTCAGCCGGGCATCCGGTGACGCAGAGGCCGCATCCGATGCATTCGTCGCCGTTGACGATGGCGATGTCGTCCTTCATTTCAATGGCCTTTACCGGGCAGCGCTCGTCAGCGCAGATGCCGCAGCCGGTACAATCGCCGTTCCGCACCTGAGCCACGAAGCGGCTTGGCTCAAACGCGTGCGGATGATGAAGCTGGGTTTTGCCGCGCAGGACCGTGCAGCAGCAGGGACAGCAGTTGCAGATCAGGTTCGCCCGGTCCGCGCTGTTGTTGCTCGTGTGCACCAGTCCCGCCTTTTCGGCGCGGTCGAGGACCCGCATTCCTTCTTCCTTTGATATCTTCCGCGCGAACCCGCGTTCCGCCAGAAATTCGGCCGCGCTGTCAAAGATAAGGCATACGTCTTTGGGCCTGTCGCATTTGCCCACGCTCGTTCTGCACGCGCAGTCGGCCAGCGCGATGAAGCGCGCGCTGTCGATGAAGTGCTTCACCTCTTCGTAGGGATGGATGCGGTTTTCAGCCTTAATCGCTTTCCC
This sequence comes from Spirochaetota bacterium, assembly GCA_016928865.1. Lineage (GTDB taxonomy): Bacteria > Spirochaetota > UBA4802 > UBA4802 > UBA5550 > RBG-16-49-21. Next base: position 32,179 of record JAFGJX010000131.1, on the reverse strand, counting down.
GACCGCAACCACCCTCATCAGGGGGGTGGGGTTTCCGGAGAAGGAGGCGCCCAGTGCCTCGTGGTGGTATTTTTCCCAGAGCGCGCCGAGCTGCCGGTACATGGGCGAGCCGTCCGATTTCATAAAGGGGAACTCGAATACTCCCGGTATAAGCGGAACGAGGCCGTACAGCTTTCCCCCGGCTGAGTTTTTCGAAAAAAGGATTCCCTTGTTCGCCATGGATTCGAGTAATCCTTCCGCTTTATCCTCTGAAAGTGAAGCTGCGGCGGCGATCTTTTTAACATCAGCCGCCTTGAAACTCATGGTGGCCGCGAGCGAAGCTTCTTCGGGGGTGAAAAGTATCTCCAGTATCTGTATAATGGTTTCCGATTTTGGCGCGGTGGTGGGGTGTGAATCAAGCACGTCCCTGAGTTGTTCGTAAATTTCCATTGAATTCCTCAAGTGTTCTATTGTGAGTCACTCTTCAGTATGTATCCGAAAAGCATGTCCGTGAAAATGACCAGCGGTGTAATGCTTTTCGACAGCTTCATGTCGATGAGCGCGCCTTCCCAGCCGTTCAGCATGAAGGTGGCGAGCATCCCGGGATCCATTCTGCCTGTAATTTCACCCTGGTCGCGGGCTTCCTCGATGCACGTTTGAAGGGCGGATTTCATTTTTAAATAGGTTTCATGCAGCTTTTCCCTGATCGGCACGGAGATATCGCTCATCTCCTGCGAGAGGTTTCCAATGGGACAGCCGCTTGAAAAATTGTTGCTTTCGTAAAATTTACAACTGTCTTCAAAAAAGCGTCGCATTCGCTCGAGCGGAGTACGGCTTGCATCCTGGAGATATTTGTCGAACATCGCTGAGATGAATGTTTCATAATGGTCTACCAGGGCCCTGCCAAAATCCTCTTTGCTCTTGAAGTAAAAATAGAACGAGCCTTTGGGAACGGATGAGGCATCCAGGATTTCCTGGATGCCGGTGTTAACGAATCCCTTTACATGGACCAACCTGGCGCCATTTTTGAGGATAAGTTGTCTTGTTTCTTCTTTTGACATATTATTTCTTTCGAATTTATTTAGTAGACCGGTCGTCTATATGTCAAGAAAGTTTTTGCTCTGACCCCCCAAAATTCGATAGTTATCGGTTAATATAAATATAACGCTATCAATTCTATTGTTACTCTGACACCATGAAAATTATTTTTTACTCTGATCCTGATATTAGACTTGACGCTGCAAATTTAATTAAATGAATGTTCAGTTAATAAATATCTGGTGGTAAATATGACAACAAACCTATCCCATATCTTTTCCCCAATAAAAATTAACAATCTTGAGTTAAAAAACCGAATCGTCATGCCGGCGATGGCGACCTCATATGGCAACAAGGATGGCACAATAACCGATCGTCTTATTGCATATCTCGAAAAGCGGGCGCGTGGCGGCGTGGGGCTTATCATTTCCGAAGTGTGCGCTATCGACCCGCGAGGCAGGGGCTTTGGACGTGAGATCGGCGTATGGGACGATATGTTTATTCCAGGGCTCTCGCGGCTGAAGGAGGCGGTCCATGGTCATGGGGTGAAGATCGCGCTGCAGCTCCACCACGCCGGCCGTGAGACAATTGCCGCGGTAGCTGGCGCCAATCCAGAGGCGCCATCGGACCTCCCGAGCGTCATTCTGAACCAGACAACCGAAGCAATGTCGATCGATCGTATAAAAGAGATGGTTATCGCCTACGCCATGGGCGCCTCCCGCGCACGGCAGGCGGGGTTTGACGCGGTGGAGGTGCACGGGGCGCACGGATACCTGATCACGCAGTTTTTATCCCCCTTTTCAAACCGGCGTACGGACGAGTACGGCGGCTCAGAGGAGAACCGGGCGCGTTTCCTGCTCGAAATACTCAGGGCGATCAGGGACAGGGTGGGCGCGGAGTATCCGGTCATCGTCCGGATGTCTGCCGATGAATGCATTAAGGGCGGATACACCCTTGATTTTATAAAATGGCTCGCGCCGCGGATCGTTGATGCGGGCGCCAGCGCGCTGCACGCTTCGGTGGGCGTCTATTCAACGCCGGGCATGCTGAGCATTCCGGTGGCTGACACGCCCGAGGGCTTCAACCTGTTCAGGGCGCGGGAGATAAAGCAGGTCGTGGCCGTGCCCGTGATCGGCGTGGGCAGGATCATCGATCCGCGCATGGCTGATGAGGCGGTCGCCCGGGGCGACGCGGACCTCATCAGCATGGGCCGCCAGTTTCTTGCTGACCCCGAATTCCTGGTCAAGGCCCGGGAAGGTAGATGGGACGACATACGCTGGTGCCTGGGATGCAACCAGGGCTGTATTGAACGCCTCAGCTTTGAGTTCAAGCCGACCACCTGCTCGATCAATCCTGAGTGCGGCAGGGAGCATGAGGACCTGTACCGGAAGGCCGGGGCCCCCAGGAAGGTATGGGTCATCGGCGGTGGGCCTGCCGGTCTGTCAGCCGCTATGGCGGCAGCCCGGCGCGGGCACGAGGTGGCCCTTTTCGAGCGCCGCCCGTTTCTCGGCGGACAGCTCGTATCAGCGAGCAGACCACCCCACAAGGAGGGATTTCTCCGCTGGGTGGAATGGGCGGACCGCCAGTGCAGGAGCATGGGCGTGACAATCAGTTCCGATATGGCCGTTGATGAGCGGCTGGTCGCTGATCAACGGCCGGACGCGGTGATCCTTGCCACAGGCGCCCTGCCGTCGGTGCCGCGCATTGACGGTATTGATGGGCCGAATGTGGTTGATGCGCGGGAGGTGCTCGAGGGCACGGCGGCCGTTACCGGCCCCGCGGTAATCCTGGGCGCGGGGTACGTGGGCATGGAAACCGCGGACTACTGCCTCGCGCGAGACATCGCGGTCACGCTCGTCGATCTGGCGGCTTTCCCTCCGGTAAACAAGTTCACCGCTCACGGCTACTGGCTCCATCGCCGTCTCAGAGACGGCGGGGGCGTGCTGATGCTCAGGACCAGGGTCACGGCGATAGAGAAAAGCTCGGTCGTGGCGGAGCAGGATGGGAAACAGGTCCGCATCGAGCCGGCTGCGACCGTGATCAGGGCATTCGGCTCGGCGCCGGAACGGGAGCTTGCCGAAAGCCTGAAAAAGCTCGGGGTCACCTTCATCGAGGCGGGTGACGCGGTCAAGCCGCGCCGGCTGATAGACGCGGTGCATGAGGGTGATGCGGCCGGTGTTTCGATATGATCGCACACTGAACCGCGCGGCATCCGAATAACAGCATGGATACGATAAAAAAACGACAGAACGCCGGGGTGCGCAAGCCCGATATCGTCAGGAACTTCTACCAGGTGATCCTGGAGGAAGGCATCGAGGGCGCGTCCATCGGCAAGGTGGCGAAGCGGATGGGCATCCATCCCAGCCTTATCATACACTACTTTCAGAACAAGGAGAACCTGATCGTCGCGCTGGTCGATTATATTATCCGCAGGGCCGGCGAAATATACCGGGAGCTGATCGTGCAGTCGGGCGATCCGGGGACCCGGCTGCGCAGCCTGGTGGCGATATTTTTCAGCGAGGCCTGGTACGGGATGTCCGACCTGGGCGGCGACTTCGCGATCCTTTCCCTGAGCGGCCGTGAACCGCGGGTGGATGCGAGGCTCAGGGAGATGTACGCTCTCTTGAAACAGCTGATCGTGGGCGAGCTTGAAAAGATTTTCAAGGAGGGCGGCATTACGGTGCGCGACCCGAAGCGGGCGGCGGAGATCATCATATCGATGTACGAAGGATACCGCCATTTCAAGCATTTTTATATTGAAGAGGGTGATGCGGAAAAATTCAGGGAAGATATGATAGCGTCGGCCATGGCGGCCCTGACAAACAATTGAATTTAATTGGGAGGAACGATATATGGCGGAACGATTTTTCAGTGAGAAGAATCTCGCGTTTACCCTTTTCAATGTACACGATATTGAATCATTGCTCGCAGCCGATCATTTCAATGAATACACCAGGGAGAGCGTGGACATGATCATAGGGACCGCGAAGAAGATCGCGGTCGAGCACATGTTTCCCATTTTTTCGGAGATGGACAAGAACCCGCCGAAGTATGTGGACTCGACCATCCGCGTGCATAAGAAGGTGCGGGATTTCATGTCCCTGTCGGGAGAGGGCGGGTGGATAAGCGCCATCTTCTCATATGAGCAGGGCGGTCAGCAGATGCCGGTATCCGTATACAACGCGTGCCAGTTTATCTTCGCGTCGGCGAATTATTCTTTAAGCGTGTACCCGGTCCTCACGACGGGCGCGGTCAACCTGATCCTGACCTTCGGGTCCGACGAGCTGAAGGAGACCTACGCCCCGCATATGATTGCGGGAAAGTGGCAGGGTACCATGGCCCTTACCGAGCCTGAGGCCGGGAGTTCGCTCGGCGATGTGCGTACCACAGCAGAACTGACTGAAAAGAAATATTATCTCATCAGGGGACAGAAGACCTTTATATCCGCCGGCGACCACGACATGACGGACAACATCGTACACCTGATGCTGGCGCGCATCAAGGGCGCACCGGCCGGGGTCAAGGGCCTGTCGCTTTTTGTGGTGCCGAAATTCCGGCCCGGCGATTCCGGCGCGCTTGAGTTCAACGACGTGAACTGCGCCGGCTGCTACCACAAGATGGGATACCGCGGCGCTCCCATCGCCCAGCTCAGCATGGGAGAGGAGGATGACTGCCGCGGCTGGCTGGTGGGCGAGCCGCACAAGGGGCTTCGGTACATGTTCCAGATGATGAATGAGGCTCGGATCGGCGTCGGCCTGGGCGCGGTCGGGATATCGTCGGCCGCGTACCACGCGGCGTTCGAGTACGCGCGCGAGCGGCTTCAGGGAAGAAACATTACCGAGAAGGACGCAACCAGGCCGCAGGTGCCCATCATCGAGCACGCGGACGTGAAGCGCATGCTGTTGCAGCAGCGCGCAATTATCGAGGGCGCGCTCTCGCTCATGGTCTATGCCGGCAAGCTGGTCGACCTCGCGCATGTGGCCGCAGGCGAGGAGAAGGAGCGCTGCGAACTCCTGCTTGATTTTATCACCCCCATGGTGAAGACCTATCCCTCGGAGATGGGGGTTGTTTCCACCAGCCTGGCGATCCAGTGCCTGGGCGGGTACGGTTACAGCGACGAGTTTCCGGTCGAGCAGTATATGCGCGATGTGCGTATCCATCCGATCCATGAAGGAACCACCGGCATACAGGGCATGGACCTTCTCGGCAGGAAGGTCACCATGCACAAGGGCAGGGCGGCCGGCATCTACCTGGAAGAGGTGGAAAAGGCGGTTGCGGCGGCGCGTGCCTTTACTGAGCTTGCGGCGTACGCGGATAAACTCGCATCAGCCGTTGTGCTGCTGAAGCAGGTGACGGGCGCGCTCGTCGGGATTGCCGTGAAGGGAGAGATAGACCGGTTCCTGGCAGACGCCACGCTCTACCTCGAAATGTCGGGGATCATCTGCATAGCATGGCAGTGGCTCCTGCAGGGGGTCGCGGTGCAGAAGGCCCTGCCGGCTGCGGCAGCGGCGGATCGCGATTTTCTGGAGGGCAAATTCATCACCATGAAGTTTTTCTTTGAATACGAGCTGCCGAAAATCGAGGGGCTGCGCACCAGGCTCCTGAGCCAGGACGCGGTAACGCTCTCAGCATCACCGAGGCATTTTGCCGACTGATATCTCCATGGGTGCGACAGGCGCGGTTTAAAAAAAGTCAGAAGGAGTAAGATATGATAACTATTATTGCAACGTTGAAAGTCAAAGAGGGAAAGATGGATGAGGCAATAGCTGCCGTCAAAGAAGCGGCTGTATCAATCAGGGCGGCCGAGCCCGGTTGCCTGGAGTATAAGCCCCATTCGGTGAGGGGAGCAGGCAATGAAAATCTGATACTGATGTATGAGAGGTATGCGGACAAGGACGCCCTGAAAGCACATTCGGCCAGCCTGTCAAAGTCCCTTGAAAAGGTTCTACCCCTGCTCGAGCCCGGTATGGACATAAAGACCTGTTACGAAATTCCCCTTGAATGATATTAGCAGTTTGCTGAAAAACAGCAAACTGCTAATGCAGTACAGGAAGTACCGCCATTTTTTGAGGCATCAGCCGAAAAAAATGTGAGGTTTTGAGAATTCACTTCTCAAAACCGTCCCTGAAAAACTCCATGGAGGGAGTTTTTCAGGATACTATTAGACTATAAGGAGTGATTATATGAAAGCTGAAGAAATAAAAAAAATCCTCATCGCCGGGTCCGGCACCATGGGCCGGAGCATCGGCATGTCGTGCGCGACGAACGGTTTTGCCGTGGTCATGTATGACATAAAAGAGGAAATCGTCAATAATGCCAAAGCGAAAATGGATTCGAAGATCGACAAGATGGCGGCGAGCGGCGCCCTGACGAAGGAGAAGGCCGATGTGATGAAGAGCGGCATCACGGCGACGACCGATCTCGCTGTTGCCGGGGCCGATGTCGACCTTGTCAGCGAGTCGATACTCGAAGACCCGAAGCTGAAAGGGGAGCTCTTCGGTAAGCTGAACGCGGTGTGTCCGGAAAGGACCATATTTACCACCAACACGTCGTCGCTGGTGCCCTCGCAATTCGCCGACATGACGGGAAGGCCCGACCGGTTCCTCGCGTTCCATTTTCATCCGGGCTTCAAGCTGGTGGACGTGATGGGTCACCCGGGCACGTCGCCCGGGGCAGTGGAGACCGTACGGCGCTTCGCCGAGCTGATCGGCCATGCGCCCATCGTCATCCAGAAGGAAAACCACGGGTACGTGTTCAACGCGCTGTTCAATCCCTGGCTCCTCGCAGGCCTGAACCTTGTCTCGAACGGCATCGCTTCATTTGAAGATGTCGACAAGTCCTGGAAGGAGATGACCGGCATGCCCGGCCCCTTCTTCCTGATGGACTATGTCGGGCTTGAGACCGTGTGGCGGATCACCGATTACTGGGCCAAGAAAAAGAACGATACCCGCGCCATGAAGAGCGCGGACTTGCTCAAGGAGTACGTCGACCGCGGCGAGCTGGGAATGAAGACGGGCAAGGGGTTCTACGATCACAGCAAGAAATAGAGGACGCCGGGCAGATGGAATGTCTCCCGTAAATCTGCAATATATGAGGGATGGGTATGGCTTTTTTACAGAGGGAAAATGCGCGCATATACTATGAAGAGTACGGGAAGGGCGAACCGATCATCGCCGTTCACGGTCTGATCGAGAACAGCCTCTACTGGACCCTGACCGGAGTCGCTGACCGTCTGGCGGAGCGCTTCAGATTTATCTCGATGGAGATGCGGGGCCACGGCCGCACCGTGGTTGAGGGGGAGCCAAAGGGGTTTGACGACGAGACCATAGGGGACGATATCATCGCGCTCGCGGACCATATCGGACTTGAACGCTTCCACCTGCTCACGCATTCAACCGGAGGCATGGTTGCCTGCCGGTACGCCATGAAGGACTCGGGCCGCTTCGCGTCGATGGTCCTGGCGGACACCGGATCGTTCACCTCGGTGATCAATTCCCGGCCTGAGAGCATTAAAAAATTCCATGACAGGTTCGCTGAAAGCTTTGAGAAGGCGACATGGGAAATGATGATCGCGTTTCTCCATAACGTTCCCGGTCCCTTTTTCAGGGGCATCGCCGAGTCCGACCGGCGGGAAGAGATGTTCAATACCGCTCTGGAGATGATCAGGATAAACGACCGCCATGTTGTCGCTTCGTTTGTCCGTTCATTCTATACCGATCCTGACCAGCGGATCGAAGGATTGCGGAAGATATCCTGCCCGGTGCTTATCATCTATGGAGAAAAGGACGACCTCTTTATACAGTCGAGCAGGCTCATGGCGAAGGAGATCCCCGGCGCCAAGCTGCTCGAGTATCCCGGCGCGGGCCACATGCTTGCGATCGAAGAGCCGGAGCGATTTGCAAAGGATCTGATTGATTTTTATGCGAAACATCCGATAGGCTGATTGGTTTCAGTAACCCCAGGCTTCCAGGAGGGGGCGTTACTTAATCTTGCCCAGCGAATCAAGCGCCTCGCGCAGCTCCTTCCTGTGGCGCTGGCTTTCCAGGGGGCTCATCAGGCTGTAGGCGCAGGGCACCACGAACAGCGTCAGCACGGTTGAGAAGATCACGCCGCCTATGATGACGACGCCCATCGGCCGCATGGTCTCGGCCCCCGGTCCCAGCGAGAGGGCGGGAGGTATGGCCGCGGCAATGGTGGCTAACGACGTCATCAGGATGGGCCGGAGGCGTATGGGACAGGCGTCCATCAGCGCCTCGTGCACGCCCATGCCGGCGACCCGGCGGGTATTGGTGAAATCGACCAGCATGATCGAGTTCTTTTTCACGATACCCATGAGCAGGAGCAGGCCGATCATGCTGTACATGTTGAGCGAGATCCCGGTCAGTCGCATGGCGATAAACGCGCCGGTCGCGCTGAAGGGGAGCGCCAGGAGTATGACGATCGGGTGCAGGAAGCTGTTATACTGCGATCCCAGGATCATGTAGGCGACCACGATCCCCAGGATCAGGGCGAAGATAAGGCTCTCGAAGGACTCCCTGAAGGTCTCTGAGCTCCCGGAAAAGACGATATGATACCCGGCCGGGAGGATTTCGTTCGCCAGATCCTCGATGAAGGCCAGTATGTCTGACTGGGACTTGCCTTCCTCTATGTTGGCGAAAACGGTGATTGCCCGCTCCCGGTTGTATCGAGTGATGGTCAGGTAGGTCTCTTTTTCCGCGATGCTGACTACGCTGGAGAGGGCCACCATCTCCCCGTTGATGTTGCGCACCCTGATCTTGCTGATGTCGTCCGCGCGGCGGCTCTGGCTCTTGAGGAGCTTTACGCGGATGTCGTTGCGGCGGCCCGAGCTGTCGGTGTACTTGCCGACGCGGAGGCTCCCCACCGCCGCGCTGATGGTGTCCGCGATGCTCGTAACGGTCACGCCCCGCGTGTTCGCGCGCGCCCGGTCAGGCGCCACCCGCACCTCGGGCATGCCCATCTGGTAATCGGAATCCACGTCCGTCACCAGGCCCGATTTGTTCAGGCGGTCCACCATCTGCTCGCTGTAGTTCGCGAGCTTTCCCCAGTTCGGCCCCTGAACTGAAAATTGTATCGGGTAGCCCCGCGCGGCGGTGAAGCCCCCCTGCGATGGGTCCATCAGGCTCGCGTTGTATATGCCGGGGATGGCTTTCAGCTTTTCCCGCATGAAGGCCATGAATTCCTGCTGCGTGGGGCGCCGCCTGAACGGCGCGACAACCGGACGTTCTTTGCGGTCTTTCAATGTCACGTACAGGTTCGCCTGGTTGACCTGTCCGCCCTGGAACCCGCCCACGTTGCCGAAATATCGCTCCACTTCCGGCCTCGATTTCAACAGGGCCTCGATCTTTTTAAAAACTTCATCGGTAAACTGGAGGGATGATCCCAGCGGAGTACGGACGGAGACCATGAATATACCCTGATCCTGCGGGGGGACGAATTCCTTGCGCATGCCGGCGAGAAGGAACATCGAAGCGGCGAATATGGCCCCCGCGACTGCCATGACCTTCCACCGGTTGTCCAGGCAGAAGAGGAGAGCCTTCCGATAGGCGCCTGAAAGCCGCTCCATCACTCTGTTCATGAACAGCTCCATGGCGGTCTCCTTGCCCCGCTTCAGGAGCTGCGAGCAGCGCATCGGCGTCAGGGTGAGGGCCTCGAGGAGGGAGAGCATGACCGCGACCGATATAGTCACGCCGAACTGGAAGAAAAACTTGCCGATGATGCCCTTCATGAACACGACCGGAACGAATATCGCCAGGATGGCGAGTGAGGTCGCCGTCGCCGCGGAGGTGATCTCCCGCGCGCCCACGATCGCCGCTTTGACGCGGGTCATTCCCGATTCGAAGTGCCGGACGATGTTCTCCATGACCATGATCGCATCGTCCACGACGATCCCGATCACCAGGGAGAGGCCGAGCAGGGTGAAGGTGTTCAGGGTGAATCCGAGAAAATACAGGACGATGAAGGCGCCGATGAGCGACGTGGGGATGGCCAGGATCACGTTGAAGGCGGCGCTCCAGGACCCCAGAAAGAGCCAGCACACGATGGAGGTGAGTATGACCGACATCGTCAGGGTGAAGATCAGCTCGTTGGTGGAATCTTCGATGAACTTCGTGCTGTCAAAGGACAGGTTCATCTTCATGTTCTTCGGGAGCAGGCCTGAGGCGTTGATCTGCGCGATCCTCTCCTTTACCTTGCGCGCCACGGCGACCGCGTTGGAGCCGCGCTGCTTGATAACGCCGAGTCCGATTGCCGGCACGCCTTTGAAGCGGGAGATGCGCCTGATGTCGGCCAGCCCCTCTTCGACCTTCGCCACGTCGCCAAGACGTATCGGCTTCCAGATCGTTTCGCCGCCGCGGCGCGTTATTACCAGATTCTCAAAGTCCTTCACCGTGCGCGCCTCGCTCAGCACGCGCACGTTCGATTCACGCATGCCCTGGTCGAGAAATCCCGAGGGCGTCAGCGTGTGCTGGTTGGTGATCGCGGCGATGACGTCGTCAACCGTTATCTCGTGGCGCGTCATCCGGTCCGTGTCGAGCCAGATCCGCATGTTCGGGTCGACGTAGCCGCCCATTCGTATATCACCGACCCCCTCGACCGTCGTGATCCTGTCTTTGAGATGGTCCCGCACGAAGATGATCTTTTCCCGCAGGGTGGATGCGCCGCTCAGGGTCGTGAAGATGATCGGCCGGTCTTCCGGGTTTGATTTGGTTACGATCGGTTGATCGATATCCGTGGGGAGGTTGCGTTCCGCCTGGAAGATTTTTGTCTGGACCTCCTGGAGGGCGGTGTCAACGTCGCGGTTCAGCTCAAACTCTATGCTGATCCGCGCGTATCCCTCCATCGAGACGGAGCTGACGCTGCGTATCCCCTCGATGGTCATGACCGAATCCTCCACCACGTCGACGATGGCCGATTCCATGGTCTCCGGAGAGGCCCCCGTCCACGTAACGCTGACGGTGATTACCGGGAAGTCAACGTCCGGCATCTGGCTGATCCCCATGCGGGAGAAGCCGATCGCCCCGAATATGATGAGCCCGAACATCAGTATCCAGGCGAATACCGTATTTTTTATTGATATGTCGGAGAGGGTCATGATATATTCAAAAACAGCATCCCTTGAAAGAATGGTATCTATAAATATAAAATGTTATAGAAATGCAATAATAATATTGATATTTTTTCTGGTCTTATATTTTCATGTATGACGGATACCGCTATGGGTGGATCGGGTATGATGGAAACGGGAGCAAAGACAGGGAAATTTTCGGATATTTTTAAGGCCATGCGAAGGCCGGTGATGGGGATCGCTTCGGCCGCCCTGTGTGGTCTTTTACTGCCGCTGGCGGGTCTTTTTGCGATAGATGATGGCGTTACAAAGCTGTTGCGTCAGGCCACCGGCATCACGGCCGATGACCTGACTGCCGCGTCCGGGAGAAAAGCGGTCACGCTCTTCGATGCCTACGCGCTTGCGGTTCACAATACGGAGCGCCTCGCTATCCAGGGCGAGTCCTCCATTCAGGCGGCGGAGCGGAAGCTCCAGGCAGTGGAGTCGTTTTTCCCCCAGTTTTCCCTTCGCGCGAATTATGCCTTGCCCCGGCCGCGAAGCAATTATACCGCCATCGCCAGGTCAGCCGCGAGCCTCTATCTGCGCCAGCCGATACTGACGGGCATGAACGAGGTTTCCAGGATCAAATCGTCCATTGCAATGCAGCGGATGCGGGAGCTCGAGCTCAAACATAACGCCGGCCTTCTCCTTGCGGATGTCGCTGACGCGTTTTATTCGGTCCTCCTTGGCGAACGGGACCTGGAAAACAACGAGCAGCTTCTCGACCTGTACGGCAGGACGCTTCAGGAGCTGCTCCGTCGCGTGAAAATCGGCCGGAGCAGGCAGAGCGATATCCTCAGGATGAACTCGCAGCTCTATCGTCTCCAGGCGGAGACCAGCTCTCTCGCCGCCCGGCTCGAGCACGCGAGGCTCCTTCTTTCAACGTTAACGGGAAGCGACGATGGCCTGAACTCAAAGGATACGGCGGACATACGCGATCCCGAATACGGAATGGCCGATCTGGGGAAGATCGCGGACGCCCGGTGGGACGTGAGGGCCGCGCGGGAGCAGGTTGAAAACGCGAAAGCGGGCGTGCTCGCTGCATACGGCGTTCATATGCCGTCGCTCTACCTGGAGGGGAGCTATTTCTTGTACTACGGGCAGACGACATCCACGCCGAAATGGAAAGACGCGTCCCGGTATCTGTCGAGAAATTCGATACTGTCCGGTACGCCGAAGACGCGAGACTATTATTTTTCCCTCGGCGCCGAGCTTCCCATTTTCGGCGGCGACATTACCTTCGCGAAGGTCAGGGAGGCGAACTCGGTGCGGCGTCAGGCGGACCTGCTTCTTTCGCAGGCCGAGCGGCTCGCGCGCAAGGAGGTCCTCGATTCCTATCGCCTGTGGGAAAGCGCGAAGCTTGAGCTCGATGCATACCGGAAGGCGCTCGCGTCCGCTGAAGATAACCAGCGTGTTGTCGCGGAGGACTATCGGATGAACCGCGTGACCATCCTCGACGTGCTTACCGCGCTCACCTCACTGCAGACGGCGAAGGAGGATTACGAGCGGGCCAGGCTGCAGCTCAAACTCAATCGCATCAAGCTCGGTGTGGCGGCGAACGAGTTCACCGGCGAAAGGGTGCGGGCCCTGAAATGACCGGGCGGGTCAGCGCTCCACTTTTACGTTCAGCTTTTCATCGAACTCGTCAATGCTGTAAATGTTTTCCAGGGGAAGCCGGGGAGGACGCTCCTTTTCCTGGGTTGCCTGCCAGTCGGTAAGCGCGCTCAGGTCGTCCGATTTTTTCCCCACGTTGATGAGGGTGATCACCATGCAGTCGTCAGGGATGCCGAGCGCACGCCTGATCGCCGCGGGATCGTAGCCGGCGATCGGATGTGCGACCAGCCCCATCTCGGTCGCGCGGAGCTGCAGGGCCGATACCGCCATGCCAAGGTCGAAGAGATAATATTCCCGTTCCTTTATAAGGCAGTCGTGCTCCCTTCTGGCAAAGGCGGCGATGATGACCGAGGCCCTGTGCGCCCATTCGTTCCCCTTGTTCAGTCCCGCGTGCACCTTCGCGAGCGCCTGCGGCGATCTCGCGAACACGAAGCGCCATGGCTGGTTGTTGAAGCAGGAGGCGGTCAGCTGCGATGCGGTCGCTAGTTCCTGTATCATATCGTCGGTGATCTCCACCGGGCCGAGGGCCCGGTATGCCCTCCTTTTGAGTATCGCTTCTTTTACATCCATGGCGCCCCCCTTCGATGAATTTTGATTATAATTAAATTGACGGCCGGCCGGCGCGCCGTATCTGTCTTCATGATATGCAGTGAATGCGATCGAGTCAATAAAAATGATCAGGACATGCGGGTAATCTCGCGGCCGCGCGTATCTATTTCTTTTTCAGTATGTTGAATTCGGTCCGCCTGTTGAGCTCGTCAAATCCTTTGCCGAGCTGGTTTGCCACGGGCCGGGTTTTCCCCGCTCCGAAGATCTTTATGCGCTTCGGATCAAGGCCCCTTCCCGCAAGATACTCCTTTACCGCTTCAGCCCGTTTGCGGCTTAACTGATTGTTGTATTCATCCGTTCCGTGAAGGTCTGTATGGCCGATGATCTCGATCTCCACGTCCCCGTGCTCCTTGAGAAATTTTGATAGCGCGTCAAGGTAGGGGTAAGACTCCTTCCATATCACCGCCTTGTCGAAGTCGAAGTGTATGGCCCGTGTTTCGAATTTAGCCTCTTTCGTGAAGACAAATGAAGAATACAGGTCAAAGAGGCCGGTCCCGCCATCGCGATCGGAGCAGATGAAGTATCTCTGGTCAGCTCTGCTCAGGTACAGCTCGTTCGCCGTGCTGTTGATCCTGTCGCCGAGGTTGACCGGTTTTCCGAACACGCCGTCCCTGGATGAAACGAAGTAGATGTCGAACATCCCCATGCTGTCGGGCCTGTGGGATGCGAAAAAGAAGCCGTTCAGGTCCTCTGCGGGAATAAGCGCGACATCAGGATAGCCGGTGTTGAAGGGGGCCGGCATCGGCTTCGGGTCGGTGAATTCTCCGTTACGGTACGTCGCTTTCAGCATCGCGGTTTTTTTCATGTTTCCGAAATGCCACATGCAGTAATAGAGTGTTGTACCGTCCCTGCTCAGGCTTGGCGATTTTTCATGGTACATGGTATTCACACGGCCCGGGATCGGCTCGGGTGCGCTCCACTCACCGTTCACCCGTTTTGACCAGTACAGGTCGAACGACACCCTGATCTGGTTGAGCTCGTTTTTCGGCATCTCGATGCTGCCGTCCCGGTCGGATGAGAAGATAAGGATCGATCCGTCGGCTGAGAGAAACGGCGTTTCATCATTAAAGGGAGAGTTTATATCAGACAGAGGTTCGGGCCTGCTCCATGTCCCGTCCTTGCAGTTGCTGATGAACAGGTCCTGATACGCACCGTTCCTGTTGGAATTGAATATCATGAAGCTTCCGTCGGGGCTCACCGTCGGCGCAAAATCATTCTTGCGACTGTTGATTGACTCCTTTAAATTTTTCGGCGGATCAGATACTGAGAAGGTTTTCGAATCAAGACTAAAGCAGGGGAGAATGCATGAAAGGAGAATGGTTATTATTGATACCTTTTGAAGTGACATAAATTTACCCCGTATGGTTATAGTAACGGATTTTTTTTAGAAATCTTGAGGAAAAAAATTAAATGTGTGTAAAATAGCAATATTACTACCGATAACTATCGCTTCAAACGGTTGCTCTGACACTCATTTAGATACCGTATCGGGATGTCATTCGTAGATATGCTATAATGGGCAATGAACCTGAAAAAAACGAGAAAAGCATAATAATAAAGCAATCTTCCTTATATATTCAATTATCCCACTTACAAAAAAATTAAAAAATAAGCCCAACTGGGCTAAAATTATTGACTCTTATATTTTTTACAGTATATTAATAGCCAAGACCTTTTGGCCAGAATAGCAGTGTCATGCCTATAAGGAGGTGTGGATCGTGCGTTTTATTTTGATTATCTGGCCGGAGAGAGTATATTTTCTCTTGAGGTTTCCATTAAAATAATCCTTAAAAACTCCATCCCTGGAATTTTTAAGGGTGGGTTTTGCAAAGTGAGTTTATGAAATATCATTTTTCTCGGCTCAATGCCTAGAAAAATGGTGATATATTATTTTTGTCGCTTGCAGTTTGCTATTTTTTTCAGCAAACTGCTATAAAACTAGCCGCTGCTGGGGGTTTTTACCATGAAAAAGTTCCTGCTTATCCTTGCTTTCTCGATTGTGTTTCTTCAGTGTGATGATACAGATGACCAATTTATTCCTCCTTTGAAAAAATCCGCCGAGACCACTGGTACCGTGGTTGTTGATGAAAGCGGCACTGTGCTTGTTACTGATGGAAGCCTGAATGAGGGTGATGTTGTCTTCGTTGAGGAGCAAGGTACACCAGGTGCTGGCGGTGCAGGAGATACCCAGGGTGATCAAGGCGACCAGGGTGATCAAGGCGACCAGGGCGATCAAGGCGACCAGGGTGATCAGGGCGACCAGGGTGATCAGGGCGACCAGGGTGATCAGGGAATGACTGGACAGGCGCCAAAGATACCTGACGTCGAGCCGATTGACAATCTTGTGAAGAATAATTCTCAGTTTGCAAAATTTATTGTGCATGATTCTGCCGGTATTTACTGGATCAGGGACCTGTATGAAGGAGACAGGGCTGTTTTCGGCTGGGAGTTCCCGCCTTCATTTACCTTCAAGGTGCAGAGTATAGAACCGAGGGCGAAAGTACTCGTCACCATGTATGGCGTGTATCCAAACAGGGACACGGAGGTCTTCTATCAGTATACGGTAGACCAGCACCCGATGAAGGATATTGAGATTGACGAATCAAAATGGGTCGTTATGGGGGGCGCGAATTATAAATATGCATATATTGAATTCCATGTTATTGATGAAAACGGGGCCGATATAACAGCGGCTACCAAAGCGAAAATTAATGTGCATATCAATGATTCTGCCCTGACCGCATATCTTTTAAAAATCAAGCACCGGTCTACGCCGCTTATCGCTGCGGCACTGTTTATCCTCCTCGGTATTGTGGTGGGTATTAATATCCTGCGAAGAAAGACGGCGTAATATAATAGTATATGCTTGTTGAAGAAACGGCCTTACCCGGTAAGGCCGTTTCTTTTTGCTGGCCGGTTCGGTTTGATCTGCCGGGTACACATCGATCATCTTGATTCGGAAAACAATTGACAGACATTAATTATTCAAGTATGATGATTGCATCTGGAGGGACCATGGTTGACCTGATGAAAGAACAGAGGCTCTACCTTGAAGCGCGGCTCAGGGAATGCGAGACCAATCCGGAGTTGAACAGGAACCAGATCGCGGAATATCGGAAGTATCTTGACCTGCTTGCATCGTCGAAGGATGCGGATGAATATGCGGACAGGATTGCCGCTTCCGGCGACATGTTCACCCTTTCGCGGGCGGAACAGCTTGATCATTACGAGAACAGCCGCAGAATTAAAGGGCTTTTCGGCGACGAGCAGGGTTCCGCGGCAGAAGGAGTCAGAATAGACGCGGTTGAGCATGCGGCCAGTCATACGGATCTCTATGATAAGGTCTCCGCAACCGCGACCAGGGCGAACGATATGATCGCCATGTCACAGCAGGCGGTCGAACAGGTCATGAACCTTTTTACGGCGCTGGTGATCTGCCATACCTCATGTGCTGGCAGAAAAGCGGAAAAAAAATCTGGCGTATTGTCCGTATGGAACAGGTTGAAAAGCCTGGACCCGGAGATCACCTTTGAAAAGATAATGTCATATCCCCCCTACCGGTCGGTGCTACCCTTTGATGACGGCAGGCTCGGGCAGATGAAAGACTGGCTCGGGGAGGTGCTGCGATAATGGACCCGTCGGTAAAGCAGATGCTGTCCGGATTTGAGCAGGGGCTCACCGCGCACCTGGAGCGTCTGGGTGATTCCAACGAAATGTTGAAGAAAGCAATGGAGGCGTACCGAAAGCTGAGCGAACATGCCGAGTCGTCAAGTGACATGATGGCGTTTTATGCGAAGCCGGAGGTGACCGCGCTCATGAAAGACCTCTCCGCTCTGCTGGTGGATCTCTCGAAGGAAAAGCCCGCCCGGGGAGTGAGGACTGTCCCGGCAGCCTCTGCCGCAGCAGCAGGGTATCACCTGGCATATGACCAGATCCCGAAGGAGAATGAAAAGACGCGCGCCGTTTACCGGCGCATCTTCGAAATCGAGAAAAATTCCGAGAACGCCCTGGTCTTCACCAGGGCCATGGCGGAGGAAGGGCTGTACCTGAAGATGAGCCTTGTTCCTATGCTTGAAAAGCAGCAGGGCCTCGTGGAAAACGCGGAGAAACTGTCCCTGCCAGCGATGATGAATTATCACGGGAGAATGATTGAAAAGGTCGCCGCCTCGCGCTCCATCGCGGAGCTGGAATACTGCGCCGGTCTTGAATCTGAAGTAGCCCTGTATCAGAATTTATGGGATACGCTTCTCCTGAACACCACCACGACCCTGCTCGGGAACGCGATAGCCGGCTGGCTGCTGACGCAGTCAGAGAACGAGCGCCAGGAGGTGGAGAACGCGTACCGGTTTATTGCCGAATTTTACGGGCTGGATTTCGACGGCCTCTATTCCGTTCCGCGTCTGAGGGACCATTTTCACAGGATCGTTTTTGCCTCGGTGAAGGAAAAGATTGCGCAGCAGGGCATTGATACCCCGGACGCCCTCCTTGAAACCTTCAGGAGCGTGCTGGATGAATGCATGAAAGGACGCGAGCCGGTAGTCATGGGGCCGGAGAGGAACCGTACACTCCTGTTGTGGGGAATTGAGACGAATATCAATGATGTTGAGAAGGCTTACCGGGAAAACTTTTACAGGCGATTATAGCCGATCGAGCAAGCGCTAATGCGACTAATGTGTGCTATATGAACCAGTCAGCGGGGTCTGTTGTGAATACAGAATATCCCGCTCCTCCGTTCCCGCCCGGATGTGCGTTTTTCATCTTCCAATAATTATCAGGCAATGTGCTTTCTTGTAATTCCGGCAGGCGCATGAGCAGCGCAGTCGCCTCACCGGTTTACTGAATAACCATGCATTTTACCCTTGACACATGATGGTTGAATGTGTATCTTATTAATATAAAACTGTAACTACTCCTGCTCTGCCATGAAAGGCCGGCAGGTTTTTTTGTCGAAATGCTTTTTCAACTTGAATGCCGGACGATCAACATGCGTATTCCTGACGCCGCCCGGTCCGGTTGATGCCGCGGCGCTTATCGTCGAAGAATTGCAATAATATTGTATCGCGAGGTTGTTATCTGAATGGTGCTCGCAATTGAATGCGTGTTGATGATTATTTTTTCTTTTTTGATGGATGCCCGGTACACCGCGGGAGATGTGAGGTGACATTTGATCAAAGGTTTTGTTATGGATGAAAAATATACTCCTGAACTGTTCCTGTCAATTTCAGAAACGTGGAATTCAATATTGCGTTCCGGGGATGATATTGAGGAGATCAGGAATAATCTCATCAACCATGTAAACATGAAACATTTTACCACATATTCCGGTAAAAGCGATCAGATACATGAGCTCGAGTTGATCATAATACGGGATTGCGCGCGCTCCTGGAGAGGCATCCTCCATGCGCGCAGCGAAAAGCTCGCCGGTTTCAGCGTTCTTTCCGCGCTTGTCGGCGCCGCAAACGGAACTCCGGACCCGGATCTTTCCGAGGCGTTCTGGGCTGAAATCTGCCACCTCGTGAGAGGCGTCGAGGGCATGTTCCGGATAAACGAGAGTGTCCAGTTTTCGTTTTCGGAGATGGAAGAGCTGACAGGCCGCGAGGCCGCTCTGCATCGTTCCAGTGAGCTCGATGTTATTCACGACTATGCGAGCGGCTGGATGTCCCGGTATCCGTCAGGCCTCGATCCTGGCCAGGTAAAGGCGCGGGAAGCCAACATGAGGAGAATCCTTCCCGGGGCAGATAATTCCAGGAAGTGGGAAGACTGGCACTGGCAGCTCAGGAATATCGCCCGCGATGAAAAAAAACTCGGGGCATATACGTCTCTCAGCGATGAGGAGATTGAAAATATAAAAAAAGTGAATTCCACCGGGATACCGTTCGGAGTCACGCCTTACTATGCGTCGCTCTTTGACGTAACCGGGAGCGTTGACGACAGGGCGGTGCGCGCGCAGGTGATCTTTCCGCAGAGCTACATCGAGTCGTACGAACTGGGCGGGAACGAAGACTACATGCTCGAGAGGGATACCTCCCCCGAGGACCTCATTACGCGCCGGTATCCGGACATCGTAATCCTGAAGCCCTATAATTCATGCCCTCAGATCTGCGTTTACTGTCAGCGCAACTGGGAGATCAAGAGCCCGCTGGAAAAAGGCGCGCTGGCCAGCGAAAAACGGATCAATGCCGCAATAGAATGGATAGGCGCGCATAAAGCGATAACCGAGGTGCTGGTTACCGGAGGCGATCCCCTGGTCATGGCCGATTCGTTGCTTGAGAAAATCATCGGGAAGCTTTCCCGGATCGAGCACGTGAAAAGGATACGTCTCGGCACGAGGATCCCGGTGACCGTGCCGATGAGGATCACTGAAGAGCTGTGCGACATGCTCGCTTCGTTCAGGGAGCCGGGCAGGAGGGAGATTGCGGTAATCACGCATATTCAGAATCCGCTCGAGGTTACCCCGGAACTGGTGCGGGCGGTCGAGCGGATCAAAAGGCGCGGCATCTCGGTTTACAACCAGCTTGTGTTTACCTTCTTTGTCTCAAGACGCTTTGAAGCGGCGCATCTTCGCAGCCTTATCAAGCTGTGCGGCGTCGATCCCTATTATTCATTCTATCCCAAGGGAAAGTTTGAGACAGCCGACTATCGCGTGCCAATAGCGAGAATGCTTCAGGAGCGGAAAGAGGAATCGCGCCTGATGCCAGGACTCTCCCGCACCGATGAACCGGTTTACAACGTGCCGGGCCTCGGAAAAAATTATCTCAATGCATGGCAGCACAGGGACCTCATTTCGATAAAGGAGGACGGCTCGCGTGTCTACGAATTCCATCCATGGGAAAAGCAGATAGCCGAGAGGAAAACCTATGTCGGCGAAGATGTCCCCATCCTTGATTATCTCAGACGCCTCGAAGAGTGGGGCGAATCCGCGTCCGATTATGAAAGTATATGGTATTATTTTTAATTCGCATGACGGATCACTCGGCTCGGCTAAGCCCTGCTTCCATTAAGAAAATCATCGGGTGAACCGGACGATCAGAGCCGGTCGAGACCATATCGCTTCCTGAGCAGGGCGTCGGTCAGAGCCCGGGGAAGCGCGGCCATGAATGGCAGGCGAATGGTCTCGCTGCCGAGGCGGATGATCACGGGCGGATTTTTCCGTTCGAGACGGTCAACAAGCTTTTTAGCGAATTTTTCCGCCGGTATCGCCCGTTCCTGCGATGTAAAGGCGCGCGCAACGATGAACTCGTGTATTTTTCCGTAGGGCGTGTCCCTGAAGCGCTCGAGGTTGACCGCGGCGTTGTCCCCGAGCTTCGACCGGGTGCCGCCCGCCTGCACGATCACGACCCTGATGCCGAAAGGAGCGAGCTCCATGCGCATCGCATCCGAGAGGGCGGTCAGCGCCGCCTTGGTGGAGCAGTAGGCGCCGGCAAACGGGGTGGTGAGGACACCGGAGACGCTGCTCATGTTGACGATCATCCCCGATTTCCGCCTGATCATGTCCTGGGCGACCTCGCGCGTGAGCGCGGTGAGGCCGATCACGTTCGTTTCAAACTGGTGCCTCATGTCGGCGGCCTCGAGCTCGACCGCAGGCCCGATCAGGAGGAGCCCGGCGTTGTTGATCAGTATGTCTATGCGTCCTGCCTCGTCCAGCACTTTCTTGACGCATTTACGTATGGAGGCCCCGTCCGTTACGTCGAGCGGCAGCGTGGTCACGTTTTTCGACGCGAGGTCGGTGATGGACCCGGGCCTGCGCGCTGTGGCGAACACGCGGTATCCCCGCGAGCCGAATTCCTTTGCGAGCTGGCGGCCTATCCCCGACGAACATCCGCTTATAAGCACAACGGGCGATTTTCTGGAAAATGTATTCATCCTATTCCTCCCCCGGGGCAGCGCGGCGCGCTGCCTGTTACAATGCCGCATATCATGCCGATGATGAAGCGTTTTGTCAAGAAAGTAACGCCTTATGCGCAAAATACAGGTCTCTTGCCGAAAAAATAGAGACCTGGTTTTCCGAAAAGCATGACAAAGACGGGATTTATTGTATATTGGAATATATGAAGAAGACGACGCCAGAGCCGCCCGCAAAAGGGCGCACCTCACGCGGCCCCAAAGCGCGTCCGAACGTGGTGCATCCCGGTGTGCCTGGAGCGGTCGGTTCGCGGGAGTCGCCCTACAGTGAGGGACGCGACCAGGCGGCGGATTCCCGTCTGATCATTGAAGACGCCGTGAAAAGGATAACCGGCGGATCGAAGGAACAGTGACGGAGGCGCGTCATGCCGTTGTCGCGCAGGAATTTCATACGGACGGTGGCTCAATTTTTTGCGGCGTTTCTGATTTTCATTACAACACCCCCGGGGAAGGGAAAGAGTATGCCCGTTTTTGCGCCGGATAAAAAGGGAACACCGGGAAAAAGGAAACCGCAGGCCCCGCGCCGCAGCGAGGTTGCTGTTGAGCCGTGTACCTCTTATGATCCGGACGCTGTTTTCGATGCGGTCACCCGCGCCCTTGGCGCCATAGGCTTCACCGCGTCGGCAGGGCAAAGGGTCCTTCTGAAGCCAAACCTGATCGCACAGAATACGCCTGATCAGGCGACCACCACGCACCCGTCAGTTATCGGCGCAGTCTGCAGGTTCTTCACGGAGCACGGCTGCCGCGTCAGCATCGGCGATTCATCAGCGTTCTACCAGGGCGGAGGCACAGCCGGGGCATTCGTCACCGCCGGCATTGACGCGGTGGCGAAACGCTACGGCGCTACCCTTGTTCCCTTTGAGACGACCAGGCTCAGGAAGATAACATCCGGAGAGTACCTCAATCCCTTCTATGTCACCGAGGCGGTGTTTGAGCACGATCTGGTGGTGAACCTGCCGAAATTGAAGCTCCATCGTCTGGCGCGGTATACGGGCGCGATCAAGAATATGTACGGGTGCGTTGTCGGCGGGTCGAAGCAGGTGTATCACAAGCTGTTCCAGCATCGTCCCGACTACCAGGAGTTCTGGGGCAAGCCGCTTGTTGATGTATATGAAGCGGTAACGCCCGGCCTCACGATCATGGACGCTGTCGTGGGTCTGGATCGGGACGGCCCCGCAGCGAACGGCGAGCCGCGGCACACGGGCGTACTGCTCGCGTCGTCGAACGGTCCCGCGCTGGACGTGGCCTGCTGTAACATGATCGGCTTTGATCTGGAATGGGTTCCCGCGGTGCGCGAGGCCATCCATCGGGGCCTTGTGCAGGCTGACGCCGTCACGGTGCATGGTGCGCTCCCGGCGGTCCCCTACGTCAGGCTTCCCGATGTCGAGGTTAAAGAGGGGATCATGCGCAAGATTGACGATTATGTATTCGATGCTTTTATAATGATCCCGGTGGTTGATCGGGGCGCATGTACGCGGTGCGACTCCTGTATTGAATCGTGCGCGCCGAAAGCGATCAGCTATGATACGGAAAAGCTGCCGGTCATAGATTACGGCACCTGCATCCGCTGCTACTGCTGCGAGTCATACTGCCCGCAGGGCGCCATCTCACTCCATGGCGGCGCGCTGAACCATGTCATCAGGGCCGCGCGGTATATCCTGAAATTATAGTGGCTGTCCCAAAAACGGTTGCCAAGTGAATTTCGCGCTTGTCTCGATACGATTTTGACGCCAACAGCGTCAAAATCACTCGACAGGCGTTGCGAAATTCGTATCGAGGCAACTTTTAGGACAGCCACTCGTTGTCTGAAATGATTAGTCCTGGCTGTACTTTGTGATCCAGTAGCCGTTGTAATAGCTGCCGTCCTCATCTTGCAGTGAACCGCACTGGAGTATCCAGTAGAGGTTCAGTTCGCTATCGACATGCCATTCGCTCATCTGGCCTGCCGTGACATCGGTGATTTCCGGCGTGTACGACCAGAGCTTTTTACCGCTCGTATTATATTTCATCAGCGCATTGTCCAGGCAAAATACATAGATGTTGTTTTGCCTGTCCACGTTCAGCTGTCCGCCCATATCGCCATTATATATCATGACGGTTGATACCTTTTTGGACCAGCTTGTATTGCCGTTTGCATCGACTTTGATGAGCTGGCAATAATCATACCCCGTCGGGAAGGGGAATGATCCGCTTGCGCCCGGGATCAGGCCGGTTAAGACGCTGACGACGGCTGATATTATTATATTGCCGCTGCTGTCGCATTTGACGGTGGCCTCAACGTCCTTACTGACTCCAATGTCAGACGGTTTGTATGCGTATTCCCATACCTGGTCTCCCGAGGAGGCGTCGAATTTATTGACATGGGCGGCCGTTTCGCTATGGGCAACCAGCAGGTTGTTCGAACTGTCGGTCAGCAGCGTGTAGTTGCCGAGCTCGTGTCCGCTTGTCGCCCTGATGCAGATTTTGTCCCACAGCAGGGAACCTGACGCGCCGTCATATTTAAGCACCCTGATGCCGTATTCCTCGTTCTGGGTAATGGTAATGAGATTGCCGATGTAGATGTCTCCCCGGGCGTCGGTGATGAGGCGGGACATCGATGCCCCGGTATTCACTCGCCAGAGTTCATTCCCATCCTGATCTATTTTGATGATGCGGTATTGATCTCCGGCCGTTGCAGCCGGGCCCTGTATGATCAGGTTTCCGGTGGGGTCAAGGGCGTGTGCTAAACGGAGTGTTGTGTAATAATCTAGTGATAATGAATATTCTGCCGCAATGTCATTTTTTTGCCAGAGAATTGTTCCCCCGGATGAATATTTCACGATGCGGTACTTGCGCCCTGTAACAAAATCTTCATAAAGGAAAAACGAGTAGATGTTGTCATTATTGTCGATTTCGAGTTCGCTCCAATCGGATACGGGCACAGACCATTGTAATTGCCCGGAGCTGTTTAGTTTATGCAACGAGTAGATCTGATTCAAGTCATCGTCGTATTTCAGTTTCTGGACAATCATATTGCTCTTGCTGTCAAAGGCGTACGCTTCGTTTATATATTCTGGATGCGCGCCCTCAACTCGCCATAATTTCGTCAGCGGCGTGCTTGTGTTGTCACACGCAATGATAAGAACCGCAAGTGATACGACAACCAGTGCTGTTGATAGATGCTTTTTTACCATTACCGCCCCCATAAATTTTAATATAAAAATGTAGATTTTTTTTTCAGTATTAAATCATGCTATGTATAAGGTCAATTTAATATTTGGGTAAAAAAATGAAAGTTTCTGATATCAAGGAAGAGTAAATAGCAGGTGTTATGCTGATTTGTATATTGTGTACAGTCTATTGTTTATACTATGCCCGGGCTAATTGCCCTGATGATTTACTCTGACACCCATGTTTTCATGACATGCATTACTCTGACCCCGGGTCTTCCAGGGAACCGATAACTATCGTTCCTTCTGGTTCATCTTTTCCGACAGGTTTTCGAGCGCCCTCTTGTAAAAATCCTCGATGGCCCACATCATCCGGTAGTCGGGATACCCGGACATCAGCTCCTCGCAACGCTTCTTGACGCCAGGCCAGTCCTCAAAGTAGACGCTGGCGCGGAGGCCAGAGTAGAGTATCTCCGGCAGGAAGGGGTCCCCGGCGAAGATTTTACGCGATTTCTCCGTGACCGCGAGCACCTCCCGGTGCAGGGCGTCGGCCCGCGCCCTGTCGCTGAAATGCTCTTCGTACTGGTCAGCGAGCTCAAACAGGTTGTTCTGGAGGTTCCAGGTGCACACGGCAGGGGTGTCGCCCTGGAAGTAGGCGTAGAGTTCCCGGTTGTAGCGGGCCTCGTCCTCACGGCGCAGCTTTACATATCGGGGGTCCATCGCGATGTCTGCGAAGGTGCGCCAGGGGCTCTCCCGCAGCCTGGCCTGTATCTTGACGATGTTGTCATAGAGGCGCGCGATCTCCCGCTGGTGCCGCATCTTGATGAAATCGTTCAGATATCGGTACGACTCTTCAATGCCGCGATACGGTTTCAGGTAGTACGGATCTATCCTGCTCGCCTCCTCGAATTTTTTCCGCGCGTCCTCCACTGCGCCCCGGTCAAGCAGGTCAAGCCCCTGATAATAGTTCTTTATGGCCTGGAGGGGCGCCTCCTGTTCCTGCTTCCGGTCGTCCGTGATCTCAATCCCGAGCGCCTTCTGAATTTTACGCGAGAAGTCGTCTTTCACGGCAAGGACGCTGTCCAGCGCGCCCTGCGACGTGAAGGCGGCGGTGATCTTTCCGCTGCCGGTCTCGGTCAGCTTTCCGTTAATGATTACGGCCTTCCCTTTGATTATGAAGGAGCCATAGATGAGCTTGCTCGCGCTCAGGAGCTTGCCGATTTCGAGCGCCTTCCTGTCGTCAATGAGGCCGGAGAGGGAAAGCTGCTGCTCGTCCAGCACCTTTTTCAGGTTTTCGCGCTCGATTACATCCACAACCCCCCGGCCCGCTATGTCCGTTATGAGCATGTCCGCGATGCCCTTGCAGAGCCATTCGTATTCGCGGTTCTTTGCCGTGTTGTCAAAATAGAGGATCGATACGGTTTCCTTCGCATACGCAGCATTCAGCATGAAGATTGCGGCCAGTATCGGCATAATCTTCCTTTTGAATATCTTCACTGGCGTCACCTCGCAAACAATATGGGCCCTGAGTTGCATCGAAGTAGTAGAGGTATAAACAGGCCCGTCTCATTATTGGCCGGTCAGACGGTTTCGTCAAACACAATATGGCGCGCACGATATCCCTGTTTTGAGTCATACGGCCGGGCGAAAAACTGGTTTACAGGCGTGCTTGAATAAGGTATGATTGCAGACAGACTATTATACTGGAGGAAGGTGCTATGGAACTGATGATTGTCGGATGCGTACGGGAAGGATGGGACCGCTTCAGAAAAAATATCGGCGTTTCCATCGCCGTGGTCCTGATATACGCGATTATCACGATGGTCGGCGGCACGGTCCCGGTGATAAAAATCGCGATGAATCTGGTGATCACGCCGGTCCTGACCGGAGGAGTTGTGATTTTCGCCATGAAGATCGTCAGGGGCCAGCAGGGAAAGATCGAGGACCTGTTCCAGGGCTTTTACCGGTTCGGGGGTTTCCTCGGCGCCTACTGGCTCTATGTCTGCATCGCGCTGCTGGCTTTTATTCCCGCCGCGATCGGCTTCGGCATCGACGCGTCAATCCACGGCGATATAAGGGGCATGGTCAACGACTGGACCGTTCAGGGCAGCCTGACATACGTTCCGCGCTACACCATTGCGCTCGGCGTGGTGAGCATCGTTATTCTCATTCCCGTCATGCTGCGCCTTTCAATGGCATACTATCTCATTGTCGACGGGATGAAGGTGATCGACGCGTTCCGGGAGAGCGCGCGCATCACGAAGGGATTTGTCTGGAAGCTCTTTCTGTTGAGCCTGCTCAATGCCCTGGTCGTGCTCGTCGGGTTCCTGGCCATTCTCGCGGGCCTGCTCGCGGCCATACCGGTCGCCATGTTCGCGTATGCCATCGCGTATACGCAGCTCAGGGGCGGCGTCCCGACCTCCGTGCTCTGGCCGCCTGCCGGTAAAGAGGGTGACGCGCGCGGGGCTTCGTAACCTCGCTGACGGGATAGGGGTGTCCTATAAGCCCCCTGAATCCCCCCGGGGGGGGGGGGGGACTTGCCACCCTTCGGTCACCTCCCCCATAAATGGGGGAGGTGCTGTAGTGAGCTATGTGCCGAAGATCCGCGTGCCTACCCGTCGGCCGATAGTGACGATTGCCTGTCCGGCCTCCAGGGAGTGATGCGCGGTATCCACATCGGCACATGCTTTTTATATTGAGAATATACCGCACCCAGGTCCCGCTGCATATTTCGTTCCTCGAAAAACGCCCCTATTATAAAATAGAAGGTTGCCAGGATGGTAAATTCGAGTCGCTCATAGGTCATTACCGGGGCAATCCAGAATGAGGCTATTGTGATGAGATACAGCGGGTGCCTGCAATGCGCGAATATACCCCTGACGGTAAATTGATATGAGATTGCCGGTGTATCGCCTTTTTCTCTCAGAAGAGATCGAATGCCCAGAAAATCCATATAATCAATCTGACTCATAGTTATAAGAAATAACAACAGGACACCGCAATACATGGCGGTTATAATCCAGAATAATATGCCGCTGGTCGCCCACAGCGTCCCTGTGAGCGGCCGCCAGGAATATATAAGGAGAAACAGTGTGATACCCGCGATGATGGAATACAATGAGCGTATATATTTTGTATCTATCGCTTTTGCTATTATTTTTTTTGTGAAATCCCGCGCCAGGAAGCTGTGAACTGAACAGAAGGCTGTGAAAATTCCTGCGTTTGCAAGCGCATCGTAAAGCCCGCCGGAGCCATCTTTCTGAATGAAGTTCTCGATGAACCATGGTGCGATCGGCACATCAGATAGCAGGCGATACACTGAATTTTCAAGTCCGGCAGGTATCCAGTCCATCCCTTTTCTCTGAAAAAAAAGATATACAGCCAGGAGGCCGAACGGGAGGTCCGATATAAGGCGGGTTGTGACGGCCAGTCCGTACAGGAAAAATTTCCTGCATGTCTTTTCTGAAAAGGTCATGGTGCAACTCCTTTATTGAAGCGGCATTATGCCGGGACTTATACGGGAATTGATCGCGCCAGTCGTTTCCCGAGCGCCATTATCGCGACAATCGGCGGTTTTCCCAGGGATTCGGGGAACAGGCTAGAGTCCGCTACATACAGGTTGTCGCTGTTCATGACCCGCAGGTCTTCGTCGACAACCTGCCCTATCGCCGCAGTCCCGCCCGGATGCGCGCCGCGCGGAGCGGTCACGGTGATATCCTGCTCGTGGGAACCGCATCGAATCAATATATCCCGTGCGATGTCTATCCCCGCCTTCATCGTCATTGTGTCCTTTTCGGTGACGGTTTTGCTGATGCTCCCGTCGCGATTGATCATGCCGCTCGGCTCGTCCTTTGTTTTTACCATCAGCCCGTCGATATTCCTGCCATTGAGCCATTTCGCCACATTGCGCCTGTGCAGCAGGAACCAGAGCTCGGGATCGAGATAGGGTGATACAAGGAATGAATCGTCGTGGTGATGATAAAAGGCGGGCATGGGAACGTCCCTGCCGATTCTGAAATTTTTGCTTTTCCCGTATACCACGGTGTACAGATCCATGAAAAAATTCGATCCTGCCCTGAATCCCGAGTTCTGCAGAATGACCGGGGTGCAGAGCGCGCCCCCGGCAAGAACAAAGGCCCGCGCCTCAATTATTACCGGTCCGTCTTCCGACACCCCTTCCGCATGACGGCCAACGCCCCCTACCATGATAATTTTTTCGATCCTGACGCCGTCCAGCAGGGTAAGGCTGCCGTCCCGCTCGTGCGATTCAAGCAGTCTCCCGGACGACCACTTGGCGCCGCGCGGGCAAATGCATTCGCACATCGCGCACCCGGAGCATTTTTCGAAGTCGATGAACTTGGGCATAGGGCGCATCGGGTAGCCAAGGTCGTTCGCGGCCGATAGCATCAGGGCGCTGTTGCTGCCGAGATGGGAATCAGGGAACGGGGTGACGCCGATTTCCGCTTCCACCTCGTCCATTTCATTCCCGATATCTATGCCGAGCGCTGCAAGGTCCCGATCCGAGAGCCGTACACCGTTTCCGCATGATATCTCCAGGGTTCCTCCGAGCCCGAAATGCCGGTAGTAGATTATTCCCTCGGCGCTACGGGGAAACGAGCCGTTCTCCATGTATATTCTCTTGCCGCGCTGATCAACGCCGGCGCCCAGATCGGAGTCCCTCTTCCCCTTCTCGGCCACGATTATGCTGCACGCATTCTTTTTAATGAGCTCATGCGTAAAAGAGGTCGCGCCCGGGCCGCTTCCGATCACCAGTACGTCAGCAGTATATCTTTTGATTGTGGTCATGAATGCACCTCGTCAGGGTCTCAAACACAAGCTGAAGATGCGAGGGCTTCCCTCGCTCTCTTTACTCTGTCGAAGTCCTCGGCGCAGTAATACTTGTAATCATTGAAATACGGCGCCACGTCGAAGCCGTGTTCATAACCCATGTCGGTGAGGAGGTCCACGTTCCGAAGCGGGATGTCGTCGAGACCGACGGTGCACAGATCGAGCCGCTCAGTAAGCGCGAGGAGTATTCCCTCTGACATGCATCCGTAGCAAATGTTGTTCGCGGGAAGCCCCATGACGTCAAGGTGCTCAATGTCTCCGGGAATCCGGGCAAGCCCGCCCGAGTACACGATGATGTCGTCGCGGTCGTTGCACGCCTGGGCGATATTCTTGGGAAAGCCGACATCGCATATTACGGCTCCGCTTTTAAACGCGTCCGACTTGAAAATCGATTGAATGCTGCTGGTGACGCTGATTACCAGGTCTGCGTCCGCAACCGCGCCGTTGTTATCGTCGGTCAGGAAGAGGTTGCTATACTGCTCCGGATAGCCGCCGAAAAGTTTTTCGAGTTTCTCGAATTTTCTTCCGGTCAGGGTGAGCCTGGCGGTTTTCCCCATGAAATATCGGGAGCAGGTCCGCCCGATGCTGCCGGTCGCGCCTATAATCGCCATGTTCGCGGCGCCGATATCGATATCGAGGATGCGGCACATCTTGCGGATACCCTCTATCGCCATTGCGGAGGTGAAGGTGGACCCGTTCGTCACGGCCATTGATTTAGCAACGCGCGAAACGATTTCACCCTGGCGGCCGTCCGCTATCGAGGTGAATGCCGCGAGGGAAGCTACGGCTGCGCCCCTTTTTTCGCTCTCAATCAGCGCCGCCTCGATTTTCGAGATCACTTCCTCGTGGCGGTTGAGAAGCATTTCCGGCAGAAATGTCGCGACAATGCAGAACCCGTCAATCGAGCCCGCCGCTTCGGAGCGGCTCGTGATGGTGAAGTCTGACATGACTGCCGGAGGAGACCAGCAGAAGAGCTTTCTGAGCGTATCATCCTTCATTTTTTTCGTCATATAGTTTTCCCGGTACTTGGCGAAGTAGCGGTGCAGCGCTTCCAGGCCTTTCGTGTGGACGATCAATGCCGCGGTGTTCTTCTTTTTCATTGGTCGACCTCCAGCCGTTCTTTTATGCTGTTGAGCATGTCATAAACGTTGGATTGAAGCTTTTCCTTGAGGACCGGGCCGAGCACGTCCTCGAGCACGGGAAGCCCTATCGAATACGTCATCTGAAGCTGCAGGCTGTGGCGGGAGCCATCAGTGGCGACGGTCCACGCGCCTTCGAGCTTTTCAAAATCACCGTCAACCATGGTGAATTGTATGGCCCTGTTTTCCGCGTCGTGGACGGTTTTTTGTTTCCACTGAAATTCGGCGTCGTCGACGAGGATTTCCCAGTGATGATATGTTTCATCCGAGCTCTTTTCCTCGGTAATTCTGGTAACGTTCTGCATATAACTGGGGAATGAGGTAATGTCCCCGAGATACTTGTATGCACGGTCCAGAAACATGCCGGTATCTCCAGGTTCCGGCGGAGCGATCTCGACTGCTGCGTCGAATTTCTCGATTTTCATGGCATTAACCCTCCTGAATAATATATTTTTTTTATTTTTGTGTATATGCCTGTTCCAGCCCTGTTGTGCACCTCTCTCCCCGCCCGGGTTTCGTGTATCCCACTTCTTCCCTTTGTGCGGCGTGATCGTCTGAGATAAAATGATTTTAATGCGATGCCGTGCGCAGGTAAAAAGTCAATGGCACAAATTTCCGCATTGTATGGTTGAGATATATAACCGGGTGCAAGAGTATTGTCTGGCAATTATCTGAGCCATCTGGAAATGTCCAGCAACGACAGTTGAAAAAAATTTTTAGTTATATATACTTGTAGTTATACTGGAAAGAATTGTTTCAGGCGCTATGGCGGTGGAAGTCATATGTCGATTAATATTCACCGCGGTCTAATTAATAAAAAAGAAGTTTGATAAAATGGGCAGGGGGTGATGCCATGCACAAGATGGCCGGCGGCCTGATGCTGTTGATGATCGACCATCTCTCCGGCGAGGAGATGGGACATTTGATGGGCAGGCTCTATTTCTGGGGGGCGGGCAATGTGCATGTCGTCCCGACCCAGACAAAGAAAAGCAGGCCCGGCTATCTCGTGTTTGCTGACATAAGCCGGGTGGAAGATGCCCTTCTCTCGGAAAACCTCGCGAGGGAATTCGGTATTTCCGGGTACCATCGGATCGAATCCTCCCATTGCCACCGCGAGATTTCCAGCACCACGTCAACCCTGACCGTTTGCCACAGGGGTGAGTCAATCTCCATAGATTTCCCCGTCAAGGTCATAGGCAGTTGCGACAGCCCGCTTCATGCGAGGGCCGAATATGAAGGCCTGGCCCTCATATGCGATACAATCCATGCGCGGTGCGGGGCGGCGCCCTCCCTTTCGCTCATAAAAAAAGAGATTGCTAAAAAGATACGGACCGGCGGGCTCCCCCGGATAATCATTGAATGATAGAGGTGCAATATGGATACACAGAGCATCGTGGATGTGCTGATGTCGGACGTAAGCCTGCTTTCATGCGATCGCGTGAATTCGGTTAAGGGGAGCCATGGAAGCCTGTCGGTAGCCGTTTTGCATGCGGCAAACAGGATCGTGGATTCGCTGCTGTCCGGATCAGATGCGCGGATCAATAATACCAACACCCCTGATATCCCCCTTGACGGGATTATCAGGGAGGGAGTTGATGCCGCCATGGAATGCGGCGCGACGCCCTCAAACGCAGCGCTCGTCACCGCGGCGCTCCTGTACCTGACAGGCACCGGCTCGCGGGTGGGCGTGCCCGCATCGAATCGCAAGCTCGGTGCCATGGCGCGAATGCATGCCGGCGCGGAGCCTTCGGGAGTGGCCGTGATCCCGACCGCGAAAC
>JAFGJX010000130.1 GCA_016928865.1 Spirochaetota bacterium | reverse complement strand
CCGCGCGGCGCCGTAGTGGTCTATGTGCCCGTGGGTGAGCACGATCTGGTCGATGTCCGCAAAGGTGAGCCCGATTGCTCCGAGCTCGCGCTCGAGGACCGGCGCTGATTTCAGCGTGCCGGTGTCGATGAGCGTTACCGGCTTCCCGGTAAAGAGGTAGGCGTTCACCGGTCCCGGCTTGGTTCCCGCCAGGGGGAGTATGATCCTGAATATTCCCGGGTATATCTCCTCGTGGCGCTGGCGCTGCTTTTTCTTCATGTCAGGGTCTCTCCTCCGGGGACGGCGGGCCGTCGGGTATCGTTTATAGTGCTCCGGCTGATGCCGTCAGGGGATAAAACCCGTCTTTTTCAACAGGCCGTACCATGCCCGGCCCCGCTCGTCGCGGTTGAATATTAGCCAGTGGCCTCCGGTAAGGAAGTGCCGGTCCGTCATGCCCCAGGCGTCGCACAGGAGCCGGACGTTCTCAAAGGGACAGAGAAGATCGCCCCGGGACGCCACGACGAGAAGCCTGTCGCCCTTCATCTTTGGCCTGAGATTGAGGGGCGAATGGAGGTCCCACACGCGGTTGATTTTGTCCCGCAGCGGCCCGTCAACCCTGAACCGGTGCCTGGCTGAATCCGGGTGTACGGGCCAGGTGAAGTTCACCGCCGGCACCATCATGGCGGCAAATGAGGCGACATCGGTGAGGGCGGCGAAAAGCGCCACCGAGTGACCGCCCAGGCTCGCGCCGATAAGCCCCACTTCTGGCGCGCCCATCCCGCGCACTATCAGGTACGAGGCATACAGGTCGTATATGGTCTGTCCCACGCATTCGCAGGTCATGGCTGCGTCGTCGCTCTGGAGATAGATGCCCCGCTCGGACACCCTGCCCGAGCCCCGCCTCCAGTGAAAGGGCGCCACGAACAGGGCGACATCGAGCCCCAGATCGAAGAGGGCCTTCACCCTGAACATCTTGCGCGCCTGCCTCGGCTCGCCCAGCATATAGCCGTGGTGGCAGAGCACGGTCTTGCGGCCGCGGTCGCCGTGCGTCCACCTGACCAGATAGCCGGTCCTGTTCTTCGCGTACGAGTGATACCGCTCGCGTATGAAAGGGTTCTGCGCCATGTAGTCGCTTTCGTAGCTGATAAGCTGGTATTCCCCGTCGTGGTACGGTTTCCGGTCTGTTATGAGCGAGGCCGGCGCGTTGCCGGGCAGGATGAAAAAAGACGCGGGGTCATCGGCAAAGCCTTTTTTAATATAGAAGTCGATATCACGCTCGTATTCCTCCCGTGATATCGCGCGTTTCGGCTTCAGCTTGTTGATGACGGCGGGCACGGCAAGGAAGCCGAAGTCGACACTGCTCCCCAGTAAATCGAGGAAGCGTTCTTTTTTTCCGGCGCCAGTTGTTTCCATCGTGTCCTCTCGGGCCTTTCTCGCGCCGCCTTACCGCATGGTCTTTTTCAGCCATGCCGAAACCGGACCGATTACCCGGTCCAGGTGATTGGTCATGATCATATGGTCGGTGTTTTTCAGGAGCAGCGAGCTCTTTTCGCATGTCAGGCGATTGTATATGCTCTCAACGTACGCCTGGGGAAAGATATTGTCGCCGTCGGAATACACCATCATGATGGGCACCCTGATTTTTTCCACCGGTTTCGGGAGCTCGGTGCGCATCATCGAGCCGAGGGCCCCTATCGATATCCAGGAAACCATCAGGGGATTTTCCTTTACGTCGGCTGACAGGGTGGAGCCGTCTTTCAGGTGCTCCCGGTCGAGGTCCAGATAGAGTGATACCGGGATCGAGTAGTTCCGGTACAGGCCCGTAAGGAACCCGGCAACGGGGACCAGCGCCCGCGGCATCCAGAAGCGCACCAGCACCAGGTTGTCTTTACCGTTCAGGTCCGCGAGGTTGTGGCAGACTGCCGCGTCAATCGAATCGTCCCGCGCCGCCGCATAAAATGCCACCATGCCGCCCTGGCTGCTCCCCGCGATGGCGACCCTGCCGCCGAACCGGTCGCGCGCGTATTTGACGCCGGCCAGCAGGTCGTCGACGAGGCCGTTGATGTCATAGTTGCCCCGCAGCCCGCTGCTCATGCCATGGCCGCGCATATCGATTCCGACCACGTTAAAGCCCTGACGGTACATTTTATAGAGAAATTCGATATATAACTGCGCGTAGCACATTGTTCCGGGCATGAACACCAGGGTCGGTGCATGTTTGCCCGCGGGAAACACGGTAAGGCGGAGCCGGTACCCATTGGCGTTGATATCGGTTTCTTCCATTTTGCTCTGGTCAATAGCGATGTTCATCCTTTTCAGGTATTTTTCCTGATATTCCTTTGCCTCCTTCTGGTCCGGAATACCCTGCCTCTGATAGGCGCAGCTTCCTGCGTACCATACGATGTGGAAAAGTACGATTACGGCGAGTATGAAAAGAACGGATTTTTTCATGGCGTTATTGCTCCCTTATCGGTTTTTCAAAGCGATTTATCAAAGTGCAATTCATTTGCTTCATTACCCGGAAGAGTGTGGCTTGTCAATATAAAATAGCAAAAATGAGCTCTCCTGTCTTTGCAGGCCTGTCTCCCTGAAAAGCGGTTTTACATCCATCTGATCTCCGCTTTTTTCCTGGACACGGTCCTGGCGTGGGAATAGGCCGGATAACCCATCACCAGAGTGGCGTGCACCATCCTTCCCCGGGGTATGCGAAAGTGTTTTCGCATTTTCCTGCTGTAGCGCAGGGCCAGTGTCATGAAGCCGATGTAACAGGTGCCAAGACCGAGGGCGTGGGCGTAATTGATAATGGTCGTCGCCGCGATGGCGCAGTTGTCCGTGCCGAAGCGCGATCGTTTCGGCGTGTGCAGAAGCAAGACGACAGGCGCGCTGTAGAGCATGAAATCCCTGCCGGTTTCGGCGTTCTGCTGCCGCGCATATTCCATTACTTTCAGGTAGCGGTTTTCCGCAAGGCCGGTGCGGGTGATGATATATTTCAGTATGCCCCTTTGCGTTTTCGCGTACAGGCGGTTGAGAAATCCAAAAAGATCGCCGGCGGCGTTCCTGATGATCTTTTCATCCGTGATAACGATGTACCCGACGTCCTGGTCGTTGCTTGCGGTGGGCGCGTAGCGCGCGCAGTTGATGATCTTCTCGATGATTTCGCGGGGGACCGGCTTTTCCCTGAACTGCCTGATGCTTCGTCGCGAAAGGACGATGTCGAGGTATGCGTCAGGCTTGAGGTCCGCGCGCTTCGTGCGCACGGCCTGGGCCGCGTCCAGGCCGTCATGGACGATGGCGTCGCGGGGACATACGGCAATACAGTGGCTGCAGCGGTTGCACAGGTCCGGCGCCACGGGCTCGGGTTTGCCGTCCACCATGCGCCACACGCCGGCAACACAGTCCCGGACACAGAGTCCGCAGTTGCTGCATGTATCGTCGATTCTTCTGATGTTCATTTAATCTTCCTTGAGTACTAAGGTTCCTTGAAAAAATCGCCTGTCCGATTTCATTCCTTCCCGGCATGCTTTACAATAGTGTTCATCATGCGGTTCAGCAGTTTCATTATATAATGATACACGAAAAACAGATAATGCTTGAGCCAGTATGCGGCCCGGATGTCCGAAGAGGTGAA
This sequence comes from Spirochaetota bacterium, assembly GCA_016928865.1. Lineage (GTDB taxonomy): Bacteria > Spirochaetota > UBA4802 > UBA4802 > UBA5550 > RBG-16-49-21. The sequence continues at coordinate 8,873 of JAFGJX010000130.1, read as the reverse complement.
TACCAGGTACCTGTTTTTCTTGACCGCCTTTAGTATCAGGGAGGCGACCCTTTCAGGCTTCACGGCCCGTTTTGAAAACCGCTTTTTCAGTTTTGTAAGTTCCCGGTGATTCGTGTCAATGCCAATGATGCTGACCGATTGTTTCAGCGGCGTCTCGACCGCGCCGGGGCATACAACGGTTACGCCGATGCCGTGGCGCATCAGGTCATAGCGAAGGACCTCTGACAGGCCCCGCAGTCCGAACTTGCTCGCGCTGTAGGCGGCGTGCATCGGCAGGGCGATGAGTCCGGCCGCGGAAGAAACATTGACCAGGTGGCCGCCCCGCCCGGCCCGTACCATCTGCGGGACAAAGCAGTGGATTACATTGATCGGTCCCATCAGGTTGATGCCGATGGTCCTCTGCCAGTCTTCAATGCCCAGGTGCTCCACGAAGCCCCACACGGCGATGCCGGCGATGTTCATCACAATGTCCATCGGTCCAAAGCTGTCATGGATGCGATCGGCCAGATCGCGGACTTCATCGAACTGTGAAAGGTCAACCTTCCACCATGCGGCGATGTTTCCGCCGTCCTTTTTGATGTAATCAACGGTTTCTGCAAGACCGGTCTCGTCGATGTCGACTAAAAAAAGCCGCGCGCCCTGTCGTGAAATAGCGATGGCGGTGGATCTCCCTATGCCGCTGGCGGCACCGGTGATAAGGCATTTTTTGTTGTCGAAGTGTTTCATGCTGGCACGGCCTCACATCGCATCATTCAGATTTTGGTGACAGTGCAAATATATCTTATATAATAGTAATGGTCTTTCACATAATTAAGAATTTACAATGTATATTCATGGAGTACAATCATTTATGCGGTCTATTATAAGAACCCAATGGCAGATAGTTATCGGTAGTGGCCATTTTGCAGGGGGTCAGAGTAAACTGGATTCGATAGTTATCGGTGATTCTGCATATTGTCCACAGACAATGCCTTATATTATACAAAATAAAATAAACTATTATTGGCCATATGTTGCAAATAACCTTCTGATCCGCATCGCCATTTAGATGCAATAACACGCGTATTACTATAAAGGCATTGACATATTGAAAATTGGACCTGATACCTGTTCGTATATTTTTCTATAGCCGATAAACAGGGATGTTATCAAACGTGAAGATTGTATTAATGACACTGGTCTTTCTGGTGATGGGGGCGCTGTGCCCATTATCTGGCTTGTTTGGAGCTGATTCGTTGCAGATTAACGAATCCCTGTCGTCTGTAAATATCAGCGAAAAAGTCTATTATATTGAAGACAGGGACAAAAAGCTTTCCCTGGAGGATATTATTGGAGCAGGGGAACATCAATGGAAAAAATCGGAAAAAAAATATATTAACTTCGGCTACACGCAGTCGCAATACTGGTTCCGCTTTTCGATTATGAACTCGGCCAGGCGGACCCTGACATGGATACTTGAAATTGATTTTCCTTCAATAGATATTATCGAGCTATTCGTCCCTGATGGGAGGGGAGGATTTTCTTCCAGGAAGACTGGTGATTTGCTGCCTTTTGAGTCGAGGGAGATAGAACATATAAATTACCTATACAAGATCAGCCAGAAGCCGGGCGTCATGACATTCTTCATGCGAGTGAATTCGGAAGATTCGATCAATTTCAATCTTAACGTCCTTTCTTATAGCGGCATGCTTAAGCGTCTGTATCAGGAGCTGCCGACATACTGGATTTTTTTCGGTCTGATGCTCATCATGTTCATCTACAACATGATCCTGTTCATGACGATGCGGGAGGCCAGTTATCTGTACCTGTCCGGATTTATCGCCGCCTATTCGCTTTTCGAGTTCAACTTCAAGGGCTTTGCTTCGCAGTACCTCTGGCCGAACGCATCCTGGTGGACCAGCCATGCCAACGCGTTCCTAGTCTGCATGACCAACCTCTTCGTAACCCTTTTCATGATCGATTTCGTCGGGATCAGGTTCCGGGGTTTAAACAGGATTGCGGTTGTTGAAAGGATAACCACCTTTCTGGTCGGCGTCTTTCTTTTACTGACGGGCGTTGCGTCTGTTTTAACGCTCATTCTGTCGGTCCGCCGGGGGCTCATGCTCACCTATATCATTACGGCTGTAAATATTGTCGGACAGGTCTCGATCGGAATATATCTGGCGTTCATTCGCAGGCCCCCGGTGCGCCAGGCGCGGATCGCGCTCATGGGGTTCTCCCTGCTGGCACTTATGACTCCGGTGGTGATTTTCACCATGCTGGGGGTCCTGCCCGCGAATTTTTTCACCAGGTGGGCAATCCAGCTCGGCGCCTCCTTCGCAATTGTGTTCCTCTCCTACGGAATGGCGGAAAAGATCATCAGCATGAAAAAAGCCATACGGGTCGGCGAGAACCGGTACCGCCATCTTGTCGAGAGCACTGATGAGATCATTTTTACCCTTGCAGACGACAACAGTATCCAGTCTGTTAACGGGGCTGTCAGGCGGCATCTGGGTTACTCGTCTGCGGATCTGCTCAAAATGAATTTTCTGGATCTGATCGAGGAGCCGCGGCGCGCAAAAACGATGTACGCGCAGCAGATGGTAATGGATTATATAGGCGATCTCAAGACGAGGAGGAAGCGCAGCGCCCGGTTCCGCGTTTCGCTCCGCAACAAGTACAGCCATGAGCCGAAAGAACTGACCGTGACCCTGGAGTACACCGGGGACCGGGACGTCGGCTATGCCCTCATCGGGAAGGCCTCGGCGGTGGTCGATGACGCCCTTTCGGAGTTTCTCGAAACAGAGCGGTACACGTATAACCTGAACAACTATCTGAACAATGCCGAGCTGATGAGCCAGCGGCTGGTGCGGAACCTCTACAAGTTTATCGATCCCGCGGATATCGCCGAGATAAGGATTGCGCTAAGGGAGGCGATTGTCAATGCGATCGAGCACGGCAACCTGAAGCTTACCTTCCAGGAGAAGACCGACTCGATGCTGGACAGCAGGTATTTCGATCTCATCAGGGAGCGCCAGACCGATCCGGAGCTCAAGAGGAAAAGGGTGACGGTAGATTACTCCCTCAACGGGGTGCGCGCCCTTTACCGGATCACGGATGAGGGCGAAGGGTTTGATTATCATATGTTATATGGCGAAGATCCGGGGAGCGAGATTAACGTCAGTCTGGCGCACGGACGGGGCATGATGATGATTCAAGGCGCTTTTGACGAGATTAAGTTCAATAGAAAGGGGAACCAGATTCTGCTGGTGAAATACTTTAATAAGTAATGCATGCCGGAACAGGAACGAATGGCGGATAAAAAGAGGCATACAGACAAAGCGGCGGGTTCATCCGGCAGGAGGTCGCGAGCGGCCGGAAGACATCGCAAGAGTGTTGCGGACGAATGCGGAGCGCTTGATTCCTTCCGCTCCCTGATTGAAATTATGCCTATATCGGCGGTGATCCTCGACCTGGAGGGAACGATACGGCTGGCCAATATTTACCTTGCCGGGATGCACGGGTACGACAGTCCGGATGATATCATCGGCATGAAGAGCTATGATCTGATTGCCCCTGAGGATTGGAACAGGATTACCGATGCGGTGCCGAAGATTATGCAATCCGGACATATATGGGGCGAACGCACCCTTTTACGCAAAGACGGGACGCGGTTTCCCGCCGATATGCATGTCTCTCTGCTTCGGAATCCGGCCGGAGAACCCTGCGGTTTTTTGACCACTGCGTATGATGTAAGCGAGAGAAAGCGGGCGGCAGAAGCGCTGTCTGAATCCGAAGACCGATATCGAAGCATTATAAATTCGATTCCGATCGGGTTACATCTCTACCAGCTTGAACCGGACGGCCGTCTGGTGTTCCAGGGCGCCAATCCCGCGGCTGACAGGATACTCGGGGTGGATAATAGCAGCTTTATAGGCAAAACAATCGAGGAGGCATTCCCGGGCCTGATCGAAACCGAGGCGCCACGCCGGTATCGTGAAACGGCGGAGAAGGGCACTCCCTGGAATATCGAACAGATTGACTATTTGGAAAATTCTATCCGGGGAGTGTTCGAAGTGAACACCTTTCAGATCGGTCATAACCACATGGCAGCTGCGTTCAGCGATATTTCCGAACGAAAAAAATCCGAACAGGCCCTTCTCGAAAGTGAGGAACTGTATCGCCTTATTACCGAGATGTCCACCGACTACCTGTTCAGGATCACGCTGTGCCATGACGGCTCAATGAAGGTGGAGTACATTTCCGAAAACCTCACCGCCTTGACCGGACGCACCATGGATGAGGTGCTGACATCGGATATGTGGTCAGGCATCATATATCCCGATGATCGCGAGGCTTTTTTTTCCTTTCAGAAATATCTGATCGCCACCGGGGAGCCCGGCGAGCTGGAGTGCCGCTCCTTTGTCAAGGATGGCACAATGAGATGGATCCGCATTCTGGCGCGGCCGATTCTCGATCCCGGGACCAGGGTCGTTGTTTCCATCATCGGTGCGATCAAGGATATCACCGAGCGGAAAGAGGCCGAGGAGCGGATCAGGGCCTCTCTTGCGGAAAAGGAGACGCTTCTAAAAGAGATACATCATCGGGTCAAGAACAACCTGCAGATCATTACCAGCCTCCTGGGGCTGCAGGCGCGCTACCAGAACGACGAGCATCTGACACGGCAATTCGAGGAAGCGCAGCACCGGATCAGATCAATGGCCCTGGTGCATGAAAAGCTGTACCAGTCGGAGGATTTCGGCCGCATTAACCTGGAGTCATATATAGCCCGGCTGGCCGAAGAAGTCATGGCCGGTTCCTCGGTTGCCGAGCGGATACATATCCGCCTGGACATCGATGATTACTTTATCTCCATCGAGCAGGCGATACCCTGCGGACTCATCGTAAACGAACTCCTGACAAACGCCATCAAATACGCGTTCCCCGTCGAATGGCGCGGTACGCCGGAAATAGCGATAACATTTCGCCGCAGGGAGGGGAACGCCGCGGAGCTGGTCGTCAGCGACAATGGCATCGGCGTGCCCGCGGGTATTGAGCTGGGGCAAACCGAAAGCCTGGGCCTGTCCCTTGTTTCGATTCTGGCGCAGCAGCTTCGGGGAGCGGCCAAGATGGATCGGACAAACGGTTCCACCTTTACCGTCGCATTTACGCTTGCCTCTGAAGACGGATCGAAGCAGAAGGGGTTGTGATGCGTGTTCCGCACTCCGCCGACGGATGTTAATTTTATCCTTGAAATTCTTGAGGGGTGCCTGCAGATCATCCCCGTGCATCACACTATTCGGAGACGGGAGTACAATGGTGAAACAGACACTGCTGCTCATTTTAACGATCTTTCTTGTTTCCTGTGACGGCAATCTCAACCGCATCGGCCGGCAGCAACTCGGCACACTGGTAAATGTCACCTTCATCGGTGACGCTGAAGCCGCGTCGCGGACGGCCCGGGCGGTATTCGATGAAATCGAGCGCATCGAGTCCCTCATGAGCCCGCACCGGCCGGGAAGCGATCTCGACCGCCTCAACCGGGACGGCGGGAGTGGCGCCGTAGTCGTGAGCGCCGAGACGTACGATCTTATAAAAAAATCCGCAGCTATTTCCGCGGAGTCCGGCGGATGTTTTGATATCACCGTCGCGGCGCTTGACCATCTATGGGACTACAGGAGCAAGCGCTTTTACCCGCCACCGCGCTCCGCGGTCGCGTTGCTTCTGCCGGTCGTGAATTCGAAATACATAACGTTTTACCCGGACAGGAAGGGAATCGCCTATGCCCGCAACGGGATGAAGATCGGCCTCGGCGCCATTGCAAAGGGGTACGCGGTGGAGCGGGGCATCATCGCGCTGAAGGAGAAGGGGGTGCGGCACGGCATCGTGGAGGCGGGCGGCGACCTCCAGGTCATCGGGTCAAAATTCGGCAGGCCATGGATCACGGGACTCAGGCATCCACGGAAGGACGCGCTCCTCGCCGCCATCAGCCTTGACGACATGGACGCGGTCGCCACGAGCGGGGATTACGAGCGCTTTGTCATGCACAACGGCGTCAGATATCATCATATTATTGATCCGCGTACCGGATATCCGGCGAACACCTTCGCGTCGGTTACGGTGATTTCGAAGAACCCAGTGCTCTCAGACGCGTACGCGACCGCGCTTTTCGTCATGGGCCTTGACGCGGCGCGCGAGTTTCTCAAGCGCCACGACGAGATAGACGTGATTCTGGCTGATAAAAACGTGAACTTCTACGTGTCAAGGAGGCTGAAGGACAGAATTTCACTTCTCGATCAGGTGAAGGTGGAATGGCTCTAAATTACCAGGGCGGGAACAGCTCCAGGTCCTGTATCAGCACGATGTCCGGGGTCACCACGTCGGCGCGGTAATCCTCCCACACGAGCGCGGCTTCAGCGCCGTTGTTGTGGGACGCGACAACGGGGCCCGGCCAGTAATTGAGCGTATCGCTGTAATGATTCAATATGATGGAGATGCCGCTGGTGTCATTCGTGCCTCCGGTATTCGGGAACCAGGTGCGGTTGCCTGACGCGTCCAGCCGCTGGCCGAATATTCCGTACCCGGTGTTGATGTGCGCCCTGTTGTAGAATCGGTCGTCCTCCCATACAATGGTCGTTTCAGATCCGGCCGTATCGAAGAATATCTGCGGGTTTCTCATTACCACGCCAGTACTGCCGGCGAGGGGAGCCCCGGCGCCGTATGCCCACACGGCAGCGCCCGTTCCTCTCGTGCGCCACGAGCATATGGCGTCATTCTGGTCTTTTGCCGCGACGATAACGGAATCATCGGAAGAGACGTATTCCCACGCCTCCTGGGATGATACGGTCGCGGCAGCGTCGTTATCGAAGGGTATGGGCGACGCCCATATCGCCGCGCCGTTGTTGTCGATTCTCTGCGCGTACAGGTCGTTTCCCCGCTTGTAAAGAACCACCACGCCGTTTGCGCCGTCACCGGCGATTCCGACAATGGCCGCAGCAATGGCGTCGACCACGGTTGCCGCCCCCCAGGCCGATTCGCCGTATGAGTTGCGGAGCGATGCGCAGACCTGGCCGGCCGCGTTGTTGTACACGATGAATGCCCTGCCCAGGCCGTCGGAAGCGGACCACGGGTTCGTGCCCCCGGCGGCAATGGTGAAGGTCGGTACGCGCACAACCGGCACGGCAAGCTCCATGCTGACAACCTGTCCCTCTATGCCGGTCGGGCCCTGGAACACAAAGAGGACGCCGTGCATGGAGAATACGGCGTAGTAAACGCCGTTGCCGAACCCGATAGAACGGTCGAGCGTCAGGTCGTTGGTCTCCACCAGTGTTACAATCGCATACTGGTAGGTCAGGGGGTTGCAGGCAATGTCGCCGATGCTGACGGTAATCGTGAAGTCCTTTGTCGAGTCATGAATGACCGAAGAGCTGCCCCCGTCCGCCCTTCCGGAATCGACGGGCGTTTCGCGCAGGTGCTGAATGGTGTAGGTTTCATAATCGGCCATGATATCGTCCTGGAGATCGATCGCGTGGTCATACGCAACGGCGCTGACCGGCGTAACCGTTGAATCGGTGTTGTTGATGACGATATCGCCGGCCTGGACGGTTGCGATGAAGGTTCCCTCGTTGTCGCAAAGGGGATTGGACGGGAGCGTGTCCGCAACGCCCGCCAGGCCGATGGACCGGTATATCCGGGCCGTATTGGCGTCGGTGACATCAAGCCCCCAGTCCAGGGCGATGTCATCGAAGCCGGTGAACTGGTAGTAGCTGGTTGAGTGGTTCGTGCAGTACAGGTCGAAGATATGGTATAGGTCTCCGGAGCCGAAGTTTGCCGCACTATCCAGTTGTATAACATCTGTCAGTACAAATGGATAGGCTAAGACATTGTTGTAGACATTATTGACTGTAGAAAAATTAGGAGAATGTGAATCGTTTATTACATAGTCGCCTGACTCGACAAAAGAGCTGTAATTTATCCAGTATTCCCAGAGATGTGTATTGTCGCCCCCGTCAGTTGTTCCACCGTGGATCCCCGCCGGGTCAATGGGCGTCACCGTCGTGACGCCGGTTATCCGGGCATAGGTTGTGTCACTGTCCTTCCGTATGATTTCGCCGGGGGTCGCGTCAACGAGCCAGGCCGGCCTGGCGGCAGCGTAGTTGTGGTCCGTGTAGATATGGTCCCCGCCGCTCGTATAGGCGCCGGTCGTACCGGTCCCCACCTGGGGCGGGCTTGTGGCGGCAATGGTATGGTCTGTGGCGGTCAGGTCTGTGAAGGTGCCCCCGTAGGCCGCGTAGTAGGTGTCGCCCGCGCCGACAATGCCCGCGTCGGTCTGTGCCATCGCGTAATTGAAGTCCACGCCCGTGGAAACGGCCGTCGTGCCGAGCCGGCCGGTATCGTCATAGATGATATCGCCGTTAGCGATGCTCGATACAAGGTCGGTGTCATCATCAAAGAAATAATTGCTTGCCGACATGAATCCCATTTCCGTTACGCCGGTCGCGGCCTGGTATGTCTTCCCCGAGTATACGGGCGCCGCGGACACGTTTGAAATGGTGGCGCTGTTTCCGATCATGAGTCCGGCGCTTGCAGCGGTGTGGGACCAGTGGAAGCTCCCGTCATTGGCAAGCCGCTTTGCGTAGTAGTTGCCGTCGCTGCTCAGCGCCACGATGATGACCCCGCCCAGGCCGTCCTCCGCTGATGAGACGAAGGTGTTGCTTCCTGCCGTGAAGACCGGGTGAGGATCGGGTGCGGTCCATTGCTCCGCGAGCCCGCTGTCGTAGAGCTGGCCGTAGATCTGGCTGTTCGTGCCTGAAAGGTTGTGCCAGAACAGGAAGAAGCCGGTCGCGCCGCCCGAGAGGGGGTGGTGCCCGAGCTTCCGCGGCGCGTACTGCGAT
>JAFGJX010000129.1 GCA_016928865.1 Spirochaetota bacterium | reverse complement strand
GGGGCTTCCTGTAGAGGGGATCGGTCTCCTGCTCACCATCGACTGGCTTCTGGACCGCTTCAGGACCACTGTGAACGTATGGGGCGACAGCGTGGGCGCCGGGGTCGTGGAAGCGCTGGAGAATGGGCGTGCCGCTTCGACATCTTTGAAGTGAGATATTCATCGCTGCTCCCCTGATATTTTCATTGAAATTTGCATCGGATGATACGATAGATAACCCATGGGGCTCTTCCAGGAAAACATCGCCGTAATTCAGTCGCGCTTCCCCGCTGCCTATGAACAGATTGCATCCTGCGGCGCCGATGATTCGATTGAATCTGTCGGGACGAAACAGGGAGACTTCGTGCCCGCGATCACCAGGGACGGCAGGCGGATCTTCATCCACAGCAAATTCGACCCGGCGAAGGAGGCGGAGCGATTCATCGGCGGGATCGATACAGCCGCCCATGACCTGTTCATCGTGTTCGGCTTCGGCTTCGGCTACCACGTGGAGAGGCTGCTTGCCGGCATGGGCGGGGAGTCCCTTCTCCTGGTTATTGAAAAAAACCCCGCCATGATACGTCGCGCCGCGGAGAGCAGGAACCTCGCCCGTGTCTTCCGTGACGGCCGGCTCCTGCTCCTTATCGATCCAGATGAGGAGACCATCGCCGGGGCGCTGAAGGGGAAATCATCGCGGCGTACCAGCCTGGTCCTGCACCGGGGCTCATATCAGGCAGAGCCGGATTATTACGCCAACATGCAGGAGATCGCGCGGTCCTACCTTTCCACGAAGGAAGTGAATATAGCCACCCTGGCCAAGTTTGAAAAGATATGGGCATCGAACATCGCGCGGAATATCGGAGTGTTTATAAAAGCTCCCGGGGCAAACAGCTTTTTCGATAAATTTAAAGGTATCCCTGCAATCGTCGTGGCAGCGGGGCCTTCCCTGACGGGCAGCCTCGATTTTATTCGCCACAACCGCGACCGCGCGGTGATTGTCGCGGTGGACACCTCCTATCGGATATTGATGAAGCAGGGGATAGAGCCGCATTTCTGCATCGTGGTGGACCCCCAGCTTATCAATGCGCGCTATTTCGAGGGATCGGGTCAGAGCAACACGGTTCTGGTCGCGGACCCGACCGTGCACCCGTCCGTCTTTCGCCTCTTCGGGGGCCGCGTTGCCATGACCGGGGTCGCGTTCGAGCTCATGAAGTGGATCGAGCGGCAGTGCGGGGAGAAGGGCGAGATCACGCATGGCGGATCTGTCTCGACCAACGCGTATGATTTCGCCAGGCGGCTCGGCGCGTCGCCCGTGATCATGGTGGGACAGGACCTGGCCTTCACCGGAGGGCTCGCGCACGCGCGGGGATCGTACCTGGACGAGCAGGTGCATCTTCGCACCGGGCGGCTCTATACGCCGGAGATGCTGAACCGGTTCCAGCTTTCGGCCCTGCCGAAAATCATGGTGAAGGGGATCGGCGGGGAGGCGGTGCATACGAACCAGAAGATGATGATATTCCTCTCATGGTTCCAGAAGCGCCGGGACCATGACCTTGTCAACGCGACCCGCGACGGCGCGTTCATTCCCGGCGTCGCCCACGTCCCTGCGGATGACATCACGCTTCCCGTGCCGGAGCGGAGCGTCGCGGCCCTCATTGACGACATCTACCGGAACTCCGCTACAGAGTATTCCGGCCTGGACGCGGCAGAGCGCCTGAAAAGCAGGATCGGGCTCATCCAGGGAGAGATTCATGCCCTCCTTCCGGTGCTGGAAAGGGCGGTGGGTTTTTCCGAGACCCTCCAGTCGCTCATGCGCGACGGAAAACCGCGCGATAGCGGGGGTCAGAGCAAGCTTGATTATGTGCTCAAAAAGCTCTCGGAAACGGATAGGATCGTGGAATCGCGGAAGCATGCGAAAGACATGATCAGCTTCACCATGCAGCGGGTGGTGCATACCATCACCGAGGGCCACGCGATAGACGAGGATGACAGTGTCTGCGGAGAGGAGGAGCTTGTCGCAAAGCGGTCGCGCTTCCTCTATCAGGGCCTGCTGGATGGAGCGCGCTTTAATGCCAGGATACTCGGGAAGATGGCCGCGCTTGTTGAACGGCGCTGAAATCAGTTTTTTTCTTGCTATTGCATCATGCATTAATTTTTATAGATATATCTTGCGTTTGCTTGGATTTTTGGTGATAGTATCAAAATAAAGCCGGAATCATTATTTTTTTGTCACCAGGTCCGCACATGCGACGCTAAATTAATTGAACGGGTTGCCTGATACGATGTTCGCAAAAAACAGGGATTTTGCCGAGACATACAGCGATCTGTACCCGCTTGTTTTCAGCACGATCTATAGCAAGGTGGGGAGCCTTGATGATGCCGAAGACATCTGCCAGGAGCTCTTCATCAAGCTGTATGACAAGCTTGACGAGGTTGAAAACAGGAGAAAGTGGCTCTATGGCGCCCTGAAGCTCGAGGTGATGGCTTATTACCGGAAGAGGAAGGCCGGCACCGTTGATATCGACGAAATCTTTGACGACGCGGCCCTTGCATTTGTGAACGGTTTCCGGGATACACGGATTATGATCAGCGAAGCCATTGAAGAGCTGGATACCATCAGCGAACCGGGTGACCGGGTGCTCTTTGACCTGATTGCGGTAAGGAATTTTTCTTACGAGGAGGCGGGGTCCCAGGTCGGCCTGTCAAAGCGGCAGGTGCGGTATCGCTATGGACTCATAGTGGACCGGCTGGTGGATTATTTCAAGAAAAAGGGAATCAATAGCCTGGAGGAGCTCTTATGAGAGAGAGTCCCAACATCGCGCTGCTGGGCGAGGTCCTGGCGAAATATCGGCTTGTGGAGCCGGTGCAGACAGATGTACAGCGGCATATCGGGATTATCAAGCGCGCGCAGTTTCAGAAGATCTTGAAGAGAACCGCGGGTTATTCCCTGTTTTTCGCGCTAATATCGAATATTTTCTTCACGCTCAAGAAATATGGTCTTGCCATTACGATTGTCAAGAGCGTGATACTCCTCGGCATCGTGACCCTGGTTACTGCGGCGGCGGTTACGACTGGAATATACTTCCTGGTTGCGCGGGACATTTCTCCTGAAAAAACATTAAACGTCCTGGAGATAGTAAGAAATGCAGTGTCCGTCGGGCCTTCTGAAGATCCGCAGGAGTCCCCCGCGATCATTGAGGACCGGGTGGGCATCCAGCCCTTTGCCGGCATAGATTTTCCTGCCGCTGGCGCTGCCCGCTTCTCTGATCGCATGGCAAGGAGACTGGCCGCCCTGCGCGGGCCCGACCGCGTGGTGAATCTCCGGCTCGGCCGGAGCGGCAGGAAATCGGGGATGATGCTTTTCGGCGCCGTGGAGTCAGCGGGGGGGACCCATACCGTTACCGTGCGCGTCGCGAGCGTGAAGGATTCCCGCATTCTTTTCTACGATTCCGAGACGGTGCAGTCTGAAGCGGAGCTGGAGAGCGCCTGTGACCGCCTGGCAAAGAAGGTGTATGAGAAAATCAGGTAAATATCCGGCGCTCTATGCCGTCTGTATCCTGTTATTCTGCTTTGCCGCGGTGACGTCGTATGCCGATGAGAAAGCGGCGCAACGGCCCAGGATAGCCATCGTTAATTTCACCGAGAACAATACGGGCCCGGGCACGGGGCGCGCGGTCAGAAACAGCGTGGAAATCAATTTTTTCAGGGACGGATCGTTCGTTATACTCGAACAGAGCCGGCTGGACAGCATCGCGCACGAACGACGCCTCCAGGTGGCCGAGTGCAGGGACGCGCGGTGCGCCGCCAAAATCGGCCAGCTGCTGAAGGCGGACTACGTCATCATCGGAAGCGTTGACAGGCTCGATACCTATACGGTGGCCATGAAGGTCGTGGATGTCAGGCAGGGCAGCATCATCATCTCTGATTCGGTTGAAGCGCGGGAGGTCGGCGACCTGCGGCCGGCGGCGGAAGGCCTTGCCAGGAGAGTGGCGGCGAGAATCAGGGGGATCGGAAAAAAACGACGCACATTCGAATATCCCGTCTATATCACCGCCAATTTCCAGTACTTTTTCCCCGTCGGCTACCTGCGGCGGCTCGCTGATGCCGGATACGGCGCGTCGGTGAGCGCCCGCATCGAGGATATTTTTGTGAAAAACCTGCTTGCCGGCATGGAGGTCCAGTTTATTTACTTCAACGGCAAAAAAACCATGCGCCATGCAATCATGGTGCCGGTTACGGCGCAATTCGGATACAGCCTTGAAATATGGCGGCTCTCATTTGTGCCGCTGGTCTCACTCGGCGCGGTCTATTCCATGAACAATTATTATTCTGACATTTTGCACCTGACCAGATCATGGAGACGGGGAGTCCAGTTCATGCTGAAGGCCGGGATGGTCGTAGATTGCATGGTATACAGGAATTTTCACGTGAGGATCGGCGCCGAGTACGGGAGCTCGTTTGAGGAGGCCGGCGACGCCCCATTTATATCGTGTATTGCCGGTATCGGGGTCAAATTCTGACGGCGGGGAATACTGCTCACGCGCCTTGTCTGGGAATTACATTGCTGATGAAAATGAGTCCCCCGCCCTGAATATGAGCTTCAGGCCCGCAATCGGTTCCAGCTTTGCGCTGGTGAACGAGGATGTTAATGAGCGGGTCAATTCAAAACCGAATCCAGTTCTCACCCCGATCTCCAGGCCGATAGTAAAATGATCTGTGGTGTGAATGTTCGCTCCGACGATGGCCCCGAACTTGCTGTAAATAACCGGATCGTATACCGTGTTGTTTCTGTTGACGAACTGGCATGCCAGGGCGATCTGGGGCCCGGCCCATATCCGCATGAACCGTGTCCGCACGAATCCGAAGCCGAAGGTGTGGGCAAATACGATGTTGCGGGCGTTTCTGGTCTGGCTTGAGTAAATGCCGGTCGTTTCTTCGGTTGTTGTATAGCACTCGATATTCGCCCGGTAATTGAACAGACGGTCCTTTGCCACCGCGGTATCATACACGATATCGATCCCCTCTAGGCGGTCCATGATCCTGTCGAGAAAGGTGGGATAATATGGCTGATACGGAGGAAGTTCTTCAGTGCCATAGGTCCTGTTAACACCCAGCCCCAGTGCAAACAGGGATTGGCCGGCGCCGAGCGCCAGAAATAGTATAACAGCGCATTGTAAGAATGCCTTTTTCATCTTTACATTGGTTCCTCAAATCGATCCACAATAATTAATATCCAGGATCGTAACGTCAAGTATTTTCATAATTATATACAAACGCAGCCCGGAAAGGTCAGCCCGCCCGGGCTTATTTTATTTACGACAGGCGGCTGCGTGCGTGAGAATAAAAAAATAATCCAGAAAAAATTTTGTCACTCCGGCCATGCTTATAACGCGTGTGTAGCAAGAAGCGATGCTTTGAACGGTCAGTAACGGCGTTTCTCGCCCGCGCAGAACCGGCAATAATCAACAAATTTTTTGGAGGATATTTTATGAAACGGATTACAAGTTTTTTCCTGTCCGTGCTGTTTCTGGCGGGCATGATAGGATGCGGTGATGATGGCGGCGGATCACTTCCGCTGATGGGTCTTGCGGGATTGTCGAATGAATCTTCAGACCCTTCTACGATGAAGTATCTTGAGTACATGTATGACAACGAAAACGGCAAGAGGCTCAACGACCTGGCCATGAGCGGCATGCCGGACACTGAGGATTTCAAGGCTGAAATTGGAGAATACATGAGTGTTCCCTTTGTCGAAAGCCTGGGTCAGAGCAATGAGAATAGCGGATCGGCGAACTGGTGGGAGCGGCTCGATATCAATGCGGAGACTGTCACGGGCTATCTTGAAACTGGTGCAGGCCGTCAGGCGCTCGATAATTATATCTCGTCCGAAGGAGATGTGAAAGCGAATATTATTTCGGGGGTTTCTTTCGAAGGTCCCATGAAAAGCTCCGACGGTTCCCTTATCGATGGGCTCAGTGAGGGCGTTAAACTTATTAAAAATCTGGACACAATCATGTCAGTTGTCCAATGCGCCGGGATATGGATATTCAGCCAGATTAATGCCATCAATGATAAGCTAGATGCTATCCAGACGTCGGTTCAGGATGGCTTCGAACAGACCCTGTTCAGGCTCGATCTTATTGAGGGGTGGTTGAAGGAGCAGGCCCTGGTTGAAGCAAGAAATACGGTTAACGCGAAAATAGAATCTTTCGCGAACCTTGAAGGATATGATAATTTATTCAGGGAGTCTCTCATCAAGGAATACTTTATATCGGAACACCAGGTCCTGCTTGAGCAGGCGTATAATTCCGCGCAGGAGATAACCGAGTACATGAATGCCCACAGAATTGAGCATGGGACCGCATATGTGCCGGGCAATATGCTCTATTCTCATATGCTGTTCATGCGGCAGATGAGCGAGCTCCGCCTCTCCTACGCGCCGGTATTTTATTCGCGCCGCGACCTTCTCAGGTTCAGGGCCAACTGGGCGAGGTCTGATCTGGCGTTCCTGAATGAGATCAAGGACGCGTTCCTGAGCGATCCGGAGGCGGAAGCTGACGCGGATTATTTCAACATGGTATGCGCCCTGCTCGTGTCATGGGAAATTGAATTGAGATCTCATATTGAATTGTTCGCCGGGTATCGCGTGGCGGCCGTGGATCTTGAAAACGCGCGCAATGGCGCCGGGATGCACGCATTCGCGACCTTTGGCGATCTGAATGGTATAGACAATGACGGCATCTGCGGAGAAACTCTCACCAGCGATACGGGCGCAGCGATTATGAGTATGTTTAATTACGGGGATTCTCTTGAAAGCATTTTCGATACCGGAACCTCCGGCGACCTGGATGCGGGAAGATCTCTCCGGGTCGTACACAACGGACAAAATCTTGTTTCCGATCTCGGGCTTGAGCCTTTGGCCAAAAAGCTTCTTGGTCCGTCAGATATGAATGCGGCTCCCGGGAAAAATCAATTTTTCATCGACCCGGCGCTTGGCAGGATGGTGCTTCCGCGGCCGGCGTATTGGAGTAAATGCGAGAATGACGAGTCTCTGACCACCCCGGAGATTTTTGTAGAGTCCTATAAGCCCACTATAAATATGCCAGGAACAATATATCCAGAAGGAAAGTTCGGTTCAGGATGGGGAAAGAATTATGGTACATGGGATGATACGCAAGCCACTATCAGCCCCTTCGGCGATAATGTTGTAGATTTCATGCACGAAGGTACCATCTCTGTTTGGTGGAAACCAGTTTCGGTGAATCAATGTCTTGATGAGTTATATGTGCATATTACAGATGCGACATACATACAGGCGACGGTAAATTCATATTATGATTTTAATGCCGTGAATATATATTCTAACAGCACTACACCTGCTGGCGAGGCATCATCGGTAATACAAATCGGGACATGGAACCATTTCTATGTGATCTGGAACAATGACGGTTTCGAACAGGACGGCAGCCTCCGAATTAAGGTCTATGTTAATAATAATCTGGTCGCATATACAGCGGTTCCAGTGATTGGAGATCCCAAAATAAAGGTCGGGTTGTTATCAAGCAGGAATATCGGTAGCGGATATAGCGCTATTGACAACCTGAAAATTTGGAGCCAGGTTATTTCCGAAAACCCGTCATGGGAATTCAACCCTGATGCCGAAGGCAAAGGACAGGGAAGGGAAAGCGCCCTCCATATAATTTATGGTGAGAATGAAGATCCCAACTATGATTATCGACCGAAACTGACCGGGTCAGGGAATGGCGTGGGGTATTATTATCTACCCTAAATTTAAATCGGTGTAACATGGATCCAGATGGATGATGGGAGAGTTTTTCTCATCATCCATTTTTTATTGTAGGAGGTAATTATTTTTTATAAAATGGTGATTGCCATTGGTAAAAATTACTTGACATTCATTTGTAACAATCATTTTAAATACAATAAAGTTTTCCTCTCCATTTCATTAACTGTGTTGTCGTCATGATTTTCAAAAAAACGCATTTGCTCTCGTTTGCAATATTGCTTCTATGCCTTGGTGCGTGCAATAATATTTTTCACGACCTAAAAAAACAGGCGGTTGTTGATCTCCCATTGCAGCCTGAAATTGAGTATGTTTATCCTGGAGATGGTGCCTGCGGAATAGATGTTGATAAATCCATACTGATATCATTCAATAAAGACATGGATGCGGTCTCGATTACCGACGAGGCTATTATCGTTTCAAAGAGTGATGATCTGCTTTTCCCCATACTCAAAGCAGTTTCATTTCATGAAAGGAAAATTATTTTAATCGAACCCGCAATTGCGCTTGATCCCAACACTGAATATACTATATCACTCGTCGAGGATCTGCAGGACTGCGATGGACTGACAGTGCCTTCCGGCTATACATGGAGTTTTACTACGGGTGAAACATCTGATAATACACACCCGGGAGCAAAAATGATTTCTCCGCCCCAGGGAAGCCTTAACCGCATTGATGACGTCGCAATCTGGATCCATTTTGACGAAAATATCATACCCGATGAATCCGCTCTGAATGCATGTTTCACCGTCGAGAAGAATGATGGCACTCCTGTTCCCGGCACGGTTTCCTATTCAATTGTAACTAATAATGATGCGGTGTCCGGATCTGCCGAGTTTGTCGCACGTTTTACGCCTGATCCCGGATTCGTTTTTGAGAAAAATTCAGAGTATATCGCCTCTGTAGTGGGATGCGTCGATACGCTATGTCTTACCGACCTTGCAGGCAATGAGGCGGACGTGTTGCCGTGGCATTTCAGGACCGGTACTGTCAGGATGGATCTAGTGGACGCAAAAAACATTAATAACGGCAGCGGCACGTTCGGCGATATCGACGGTGATGCTCCCGGATCTATGCAAATGGGCCAGATATTGCTGACTGATGACGGGAGATTCCTGAGTGATGTATTGAACCGGAGTTCACTGGCATCGATTTTTGATGAAGGTGTCTCAGGTTGTATGGCTGATGGAAAATACCTGCGGATCGTGGCGAACGGAATGAATGTAATGCGGGATCTTGGACTCACCCCGGTTAGAAAATTTCTCCCGGGCAGGATGCAATCCCCCGGAAAAAATGAGTTTTATCTCGATCCCTTGTATGGGATTTTTGTACTGCCGAGGCCGGTATACTGGAGCAGATGTGAAAATGACAGTTCTATCCTTTCACCTGAAATATATGAATACGGATTTAATCCTTCAATAAACAGGAGTGGCGTGGTGTTTGCGGATGGCATCTTCGGTTCCGCCTGGGGTAAAACACACGGTACCTGGGATGAATCCTTAACCAGCATCAAGCCATTCGGGGATTATAAAGTTGACTTTTTACACAAGGGTACACTCTCTGTTTGGTGGCGCCCGATATCGGTGGGACAATGTCGCAATGAGGTGTATATCTATATTACTAATGAAACATACATGCAGGCTTCCTATAATCCATATGGCGCGCTAAATACCGTTGCTATTTACTGCAACAGCGCAACTCCTTCTGCAGCAGTATCCGGTTTAATTACAAATGAGGTGTGGAATCACTTGTATCTGATCTGGGACGCTGATGGTTTTGAGCAGGATACAAGTCATCGCATTAAAATATTTATCAATGATAACGAGCCTGTTGTCACCAATGATAAAATTGAAGGGGAATATTACTTTTCTGTGGGCGTACTGTCGGCAAGGAATATAGGCTCTGGATCGAGCAGCATTGACAACCTTAAAATATGGAACCATGTGGTGACCGAGGACCATGAATGGGAATACAAAGGAGGGTCAGGCCGCGAAAATGCCCTTCATGTGATTTACGGGCCTGATGATATAGATCAAGAATGCGATTACCGCCCGAAGCTTGTTGGCCCGGACAGCGGCGTGGGTTACTATTACCTGCCGTAGAGTGCTTTTATGTGGTATATCTGCCCGATAGTTATCGGTTGTAACTGATAACTATCGCCCCGATTTTACTCTGACCCCGGCATTTTACCGATAACTATCGGTGCTCCTCGCATTATTTACGCGCCGCAAACTCCCTCTCCAGCGCCTCTTTTATCTTACCCACGTCCGGCGCCATCGCAATGGGCCTGTTCGCGTACCGGCAGTCGACGTCCTTCAGCGTGCCCTCGTGGTACCCCACCTTGAACTCCGAGAACTTGAGGCCGTGCGCGGTCGATATCACGATGGTGCGGTCCTTTTTGGAGAGCTCCTGCCTGTCGATGAGCTTCATCAGCACTGCCAGCGCCACGCCGGTGTGCGGGCAGGAGTAGGTCCCGGTCCGGTCGGCCAGCGCTGCCGCGTTCGCAAGCTCGTCTTCGCTCGCCTGCTCCACGATGCCGTCGAACTCCTTCAGTGTCCGTATCGCCTTCTGGACCGATACCGGGTCGCCGATCTGGATCGCCGAGGCCAGGGTCTTCTGCGGGGTGATTGGAGTGAAGTCTCTGAACCCGTTTTTATACGAGAGGTAAAGCGGGTTCGCGTTCTCCGCCTGGGCCAGCACGATGCGCGGTTTCCGCGTAATGAGGCCGAGATCGTACATCATTTTAAAACCGTTCCCCAGGGCGGATACGTTGCCCAGGTTCCCGCCGGGTATGATCACGACATCAGGCACCTCCCAGTTGAACTGCTGGGTCATCTCGATCGATATGGTCTTCTGTCCCTCGATGCGGAGGGAGTTCATCGAATTGGCCAGGTAGATGGTGTTGTCCTTCGTGATTTCGCGCACCACGCGCATGCATCCATCGAAATCGGTATCGAGCGAAAGCACGATTGCGTTGTTGGCCATGGGCTGAACCAGCTGGGCCGTGGATATCTTGTTCGCGGGAAGGAATACGATAGAAGGTATGCCCGCGTACGCGGCAAAGGCGGCGAGCGCGGCGGAGGTGTCGCCGGTGGAGGCGCAGGCGACCGCCTTGATATTTCTGCCGCGCCGTATCATGTCGTTCACGACCGAGACCAGGACCGTCATGCCCAGGTCCTTGAACGATCCAGTGTGGCTGTTCCCGCACATCTTGATCCAGAGGTCGTCCATTCCGTACATCGCGCCGAACCGCTTCGCCCAGAAGAGGTTGGTGTTTCCTTCGAACATGGACACGATGTTATCGTTGTCGATGTTCGGCACGACCCATTCCTTCTTGCTCCAGATGCCGCTCCCGTAGGGCCATTCCGTGGTGCCGGTGCGGCTGTCGAAAAGCTCCCTCCATTCCCGGGCGCTCCGGCGCTTCAGCAGACCGATGTCGTGGCTCACTTCGAGGAGGTTGCCGCACTTCCTGCATTCGTACACCACCTCGTCAAGGGGATACTCTTCGCCGCATCCGGCGATGCAACGGAACACGGCACGGTATTCGCTCATTTCTGCTCTCCTGCGCTCAATGAATCTTCGACCCGTATCAGCATGATTTCGCCATGGACGAAGTCAAAATTCTTGATCTCGAGGATGGCTGCAAGCATGCCTTCTTCGGCTGCCTCGTGGGTCATGAACACCAGGGGTACATTTTCTGTGTGCACCTCTTTCTGTATGACCGATGATATGGAAATATTGTTTTTGCCGAGCACACCGGCGATCTGGGAAAGGAGTCCCGGCCTGTCGTCGGTCTGCATTCTGATGTAGTATCGCGACATGCGCTTCCCCGGCTCAATGAGCTGTGCTGCGCCGTCCGTAATCAGGGGCGACTGGTACGCGTCGCCCTGGAGGGATATCTGCACGATGTCGGCAAGCACCGCTGATGCGGTCGGCATGGCGCCGGCGCCCTTGCCGGTCAGTATTACCGGATCGGTCATGTTGCAATCGAACATGATGGAGTTGTATTCATTCCACACCGAGGCGAGGTGATGCCCTCCCGGGATCATGGTCGGATGCACGCGTATGTCAATGCTCCCGTCCTCGGTTTCCTTGGCGATGCCCAGAAGCTTGATCACATAACCCATATCGCGCGCGTACACGATATCGATGCTGTCGATGTGAGCGATGCCCCCGATCGGGACATCTTTGAATTGTATCTGCCTGTTAAAGGCGATCATGGCCAGCAGGGTTATCTTGTGCCCGGCGTCGAATCCCTCAATATCGAAAGTGGGGTCCGCCTCGGCAAAGCCCCTGTCCTGCGCGTCTTTGAGCGCGTCGGCAAATGGCAGATTGTTTTCCTGCATGCTGGTCAGAATGTAGTTCGTTGTGCCGTTCAGGATTCCCATGATCGATTTTACCCGGTTTCCCACCAGCCCGTGCCGGAGAGCCATTATGCAGGGTATTCCGCCGCCTACCGATGCTTCAATGCCAAGCCGGCCGGAACCGGCGCCGGAAGCGGCGAAAATTTCTCCACCCTCTTCGGCAAGGAGCTTTTTATTCGCGGTGACAACGCCTTTGCCGGCCTTGAGGGCCGCAAGCACGATAGATTTCGCCGGCTCGATCCCGCCGATAAGTTCGGCGACGATATCGGTTTTCGGATCAGCTATGATCTCCTGCCAGTCCGTGATTACCTCGACGCCTTTTGTTCTATTTTTTACGTCTTCGGCGCGCAGGTCGCAGATCGATGAAATCTCAAATCGTATGCCGGTCCGCCGCTCGATAATGGCCGCGTTCTGTTCAAGAAGACGGTAGAGGCCGCTCCCCACCGTGCCGAACCCGATGAGGCCGATGCGTATCTTTTTCATTGATGGTATCCCTGCCTGATGTGTCTTGCTTGTAATAAAAACGTTCCCCCCTTTTGTCAATTGTTAATTTTGCCGGGTAGTTTTCAAACGCCTTCTGAACATGATTTTCAATCTTGCCCATCACGGGGCGGGGCGTGATCGATCGCACCCTTATTTACTTGACTTTTTAGTACAGGGAGATATCTCTACAAGTACGTTTGGATCTATCACCTGCTGGAGGAGGCCTTTTATGAAGCGGTTATTATATGCGTGCATGATCCCATTACTCGCCATGAGTCTGTGCTGTAAAAAGGAGAAGAAGGTCCAGCGTGAGGGTTTTGTGAATATGCTGGCCGGGAGCGTCACCATTATTGACGGCGGCAGGAGGAGCAGCGCGAGGGTGGGAGATTCGGTCAGGCAGGGTATGCAAATTGAAACGGGGGAGAACTCCTTTGTAGACATTTATTTTGATGAGAATGCGGTCAAAATACTCGAGAACAGCCTGGTAGAAATACGCGAGCTTGAAATGAATATTGAAGAACAATCGGAGAAAACCGGGTTATACGTGAAGAACGGCAGGGTCTTCGCAAAGGTGGCAAAAAAGCTCGCCAAGAACGATCGGTTCCAGATCGGCACGCCCACGGCGATTGCGGGCGTACGAGGCACGGAGTTCCTTGTTGCGGAGGAAGACCTGAAGGGATTGGTAGCCTGTCTCAATGGAACGGTCGAGGTCAGGAGCGAAGTCTCGCCGGAGGAACAGGTCATTGATGTGTCTGGCGGGAAGGAGGTCGTTATCGAGATGGACAAGCTGATGACCCTCGGTGATCTTTCCGATGAGAACAGGAGACTCATGGAGGATATTACCAGGAATTTCCAGGACGCGAAGAAAGATATCCGGGAGCGTTTTGAAAAGAAGCGCGAAGAGATCAGGAAAGCTGTTGAGGATCAGCGCCAGAAGAACCTCGATTCAATTGAAAAGCAGAAGGCCATGGACCTCAAGAATGTTGAAGAACAAAAGGCGCTTGATAAAGCAAATGTTGAAAAATTAAAGGTCACCGCGGAAAAGACGGCTGAGGAAGCGAGGGAAACAGTGTCAAAGAAGCAGGAGGAGGCGCAGCAGAAGCTTGAAAACGTGAAGCCTGAAATTAGGAAGTTCAAGGGAACCCTCGAATAGTTTATATAAAAGCCTATATGAAAAACATCGGATTTATATCGACAAGGATTTGCGGCACCGATGGTGTAAGTCATGAGATAGAGAAATGGGCGACTGTTCTTGAAAAGAACGGCATGTCCTGCTCATACTGCGCCGGCGAGGTCGACCGCCCTCTCGAACGATGTTTTCTGATCGATGAAGCCCATTTCAGGCATCCGGAGATTGCTAATATCAACAGGGATATTTTTGGAAGAACCGTCAGGAACGCGGAAACAACAAAGCTTATTCATACCATGACCGCACACTTAAAAAGCGAGCTGACGAAGTATATACGCCAGTTTGATCTCGATTGCATCATTGCTGAAAACGCCCTGTCCATTCCGATGAATATCCCACTGGGCATTGCCCTGACGGAGTTGATTGCCGAGACCGGCATAGCGGTCATCGCCCACCATCATGATTTTTCGTGGGAGCGCGATCGTTTCCTCGTCAATGCCGCTTGGGACTACCTCCAGATGTGCTTTCCCCCGGTGCTTCCCTCGATATTTCATGTGGTGATAAATTCACTTGCGCAAAGTACTCTGGCCTTTCGACGGGGCGTCCCAAGCGTCATTATCCCCAACACCATTGATTATGCCAATCCGCCGAAGCCGGTCTCTCCGGCTGCGATAAAGTGCATCAGGGATACGGCAGGCGTGGCGCCGGGGGAGTACTTTGTGCTTCAACCCACGCGCGTGGTCCCGCGCAAATGCATTGAGCGTTCCATCGACCTGGTCAGCGGGCTCTCGGGTGCGGGAAGGAGGCTTGTTATTTCGCATCCTTCCGGGGACGAGGGGGACGAGTACCATGCCCAGCTGAAGGAATATGCTAATATGAGGCAGGTCAGTCTGGTAAGCATAGAATCGGTTGTCTCGCCAGGACGTATGGTGTCAGAGCAACGCCCGTTTACAATCGGAGAAGTGTATCAGGCAGCTGACCTGGTAACATACCCATCTGCATACGAGGGGTTTGGGAATGCCTTTTTAGAGGCAGTTTATTTCCGGAAGCCGATATTAATAAATCGTTATCCGATTTTTATATCTGATATCGAGCCAAAAGGATTTGAACTATGCCTGATCAACGGGTTTATCACAGGAGATGTGATCAGAAATGTTGAACGAATCCTTTGTGATCCGGATGCCCTTAAGAAGATGGTTGATTTGAATTATCGTGTAGCAAGTGAACATTTTTCTTATGAATATTTAGAAAAGCTTTTAATTGGGGTGCTCGGGTGCCTCAAACCTCGATTGTCTTGCAGATGATCATTTCTGAGTCTTCTTCTTCGGGTTGAACACGGTATAGGATGCCGTTTTTATCAGCTATAAGACTGCGCGCCTGTAAAAAATTACGGAATTCAGATTTCACCCCGCAGACTTTTACGATGATGGCATCAGCCATTTTTGAGCCGCGTACATATATTTCATGATCACGCTTATACTTATCTTCAGTGGATTCCTCTTTTTTTGGGGAAAACGTGGGAGTAAAAATCAACCGAGCTCCTTTCCCCTTCATAAAAAGAAAAGCATCATCGTCAAAAACATCAGCACATATAATTACACCGAAAGTAATGCCATATGCGTTGAAGACCTGATATGATTTGCCCGGAGTAATTTTCCCAACTTCGGCAAAGAACAGGTTTTTTTTGCGATAGCTTCCTAACAGTTTCCCATCATGGTATACATGGCAAGTGTTATACATTACACCATCTGCAAGTTCTGGCATGGTCCCGCCAACGACTACGGTAGATAGCTCTTTCGAAAGAATGGATATTCTTCGAAGTTGACGATCTTGGTTGTGGTGAGTCTGAACCTGTGTGCCAAGGGCTGTATTTACGAAGAAATATTCAGGGAAGCAGATAAAGTGTGGTTTGAAGTGTCGCATTATATTGGTGTCAGAGTGGGTGGTGGGTGCGCCGAGAGGTTTTTGACAGATAATGATTCGGAGTTTCATGAAATCATATTTAGTTTTTATCAAATTTTATGCAAGAGGAATTTCACACGTTCACGTTTTCTGGGTCAGAGTAAATTTTTTATTATACTTAAACTAGTGATATAAATAATATTAAAGATCAAAAATTCTTGGTTGGTAATAACATTATAATAATTATTGGGAGGGAAGAGCAATGATTTTAAAACATGAATCTGTCAGGGGGCTGCAAAGTGACGTTACTAACTATGTATATTTTAAATTAATACATTGAAATTTTAATTAATAGTGAAAAACTTTAAAAATTTTTGATTGTCATAAGAATTCGATTTATTATCATACCTTACACGAGCACCCCATCTGGGAATATCCGTTTTCTGTATCTGGCTTCAATTTCCAGAAATTTCTCGACCCGTTCCTCAAAAGTAGCG
>JAFGJX010000128.1 GCA_016928865.1 Spirochaetota bacterium | reverse complement strand
TCCGAAAGCTTCGGCAGGTCCGAAAGCTTGTTCAGGCCGAAATACTTCAAAAACTCGTTGGTCGTGCCGTAGGCTAGCGGCCGTCCCGGAAGTTCCTTGCGCCCCACCGGCTTCACCAGGCTGCGCTCCATGAGCTTCACCACCATGGCCCTCGAAGAAACGCCGCGCAGCTCGTCGATCTCAGCGAGGACAATCGGCTGCTTGTAGGCGACGATCGCCAGCGTCTCCATCATGCCCTTGGAAAGCCCCTCGCGCTTCTTCACGCCGATGACCCTTCGCAGCTGCTCTGCATAGCGCCCGTTGGTCACGAACTGGTAGCCACGGGCAATCTCCTGGAGGATAATGCCGCCGTCCCGGTCGCCGTATTCATCGACAAGCGAATCGAGTATGATCTTCGCCTGGGTCGGATCCATTGAAAAGTTCGAGACGAAGAAGGAGAGCGGCACGGGCTCGTTGCTCAGAAACAGCACCGCCTCCATCAGGCCCTTTACCGACTCATCGTCGCCATGGGCCTCGTCAGGTCCGGCTCCCTGCCCGTCTTTTTCTATGACGTCATCATGTATGGCTGCCATCGTTCCTCGTAACCTGCTCTGTCGTATCCATTCCCGTAACGGTGTTTCTCACTATCCGGATAATTCCGAATATCTTGTGCTGCAGCAGCCGGAGCACCCTCGTCCTGGCCATCTCAAGTATCGCCATGAACGTCACAACGATCTCCATCCGCGAGGGGTTGGCCGTGAAGATCTCGGGAAAATGAAGAACGTCGCGCTCCGCCAGCATTTTTTTTATGTGCTCAATCCTGTCGCTTACCAGGATCTCGTCAAATACAATTTCCTTTTCATCCACCGCCTTCTGCGATTCGATGACCTCCGCGAACGCCTTGAGCAGATCGAAGAGCGACACGTCGCCGTAATCGTCCACCTCGATGATATCGTCAAGAATGTTTATCCGCGCGTAGCGGCCGGCGCTGGTCTCGAATTCCTCCACGAGCCTGCGCGACGCGTTCTGGAACTTCTTGAACTCCAGCAGCTTCTGCACCAGCTCGGGCGGCAGGGGCGGAACGAAATACTCGTCCTCTATCTGGCCCGCCGGCAGGAGGGCGCAGCTCTTGTAAAAGAGCAGCTCCGATGCCATCCGCACGAACTCGGTGGCCACCCGTACATTCAGCTTTTCCATCAGCTTCATGTAGCCCATGTACTGCTCGGTAATGTGGGAAATGGTGATCTCGGTGACGTCGATCTTCGCTTTTTTTATAAGATCCCACAAAAGATCGAGCGGCCCATCGAAGTTATCAATATGGAGAATCGGGTTCTGCTCCGCACCCTCGGCCGGCAGTATCTCTGTTTTTTCCTGAATATCGCTCATACGACCATTCCACGATGCATCAATGCACGCTCCCGTCCGGCTCATCGGGTACGCCTTCACCGGGATTTCAGCCAACGCATGCATGGATTACAGCGCCGGTGCGCTCACGGCGCCAGGGTTTTCCCCCCGGGGCGGACCATAACGCAAAAAGCCCCTTTTTTGCAAGGGGCTTTTTGTATATATCCGGCATAAATTATGTCAATCAGTTTATTTCAGGCGAGGGCTTTCTCCGCCGCTTTCTGGAGCCGCTCAGGCGGGAAAGGCTTTACCACAAAATCCCTTACCCCGAGCTTGATGGCTTTGGTAAGAAGGTTTTCCTGGCCGAGAGCGGTAACCATGATGATCCGGGCATTGGGGTCCTGGCGAAGAATTTCCTCGGCCGCTTCAATCCCGTCCTTCTCACGCATGGTGATGTCCATGGTCACGAGGTTCGGCTTCAGCCTTTTATATAATTCTATGGCCTCGTTGCCGTTCTCAGCTTCACCAATAATTTCATGCCCCGCCGGAACCAGCGCGTCCTTTACGAGCGTTCTCATGAATTTTGCATCATCAACAATTAAAATGGTCGCCATGCACCTACCCCATTTACTGTTTCGACATATCCGTAAAAAATATTAATGCACTATATACAAATTTTTAGAGTTTTTTTACACATCCGGCCCGGTAAAAACAACACCGATATACCGGCAATGAACAGTTTTTGGAGACCTCAATCCCTGCATCGCCGTCAGACCCGGCTGGACATGCATTCTGGCGACTGGCTCAAAACAATGCTCGTTGACATATTACAGTATCGCATTATATATATTCAACAATTTTTTTTGGAATTTCAGATAAAGGAACGATATCATGTATGCCGCCTTTTTCAACTGCCACCCTGTTCATGCCGTATATTACGGACGTATCTTCATTCTGCGCGATGGTTCGTCCGCCCGATTCCCTTATCCTGACAATGCCCTCAGCACCGTCCCTTCCCATTCCCGTCATAATCACGGCAACTGAGTCACGGCCCGAAATACCCGCCATGGAATTGAAGAGGACATCGATCGAGGGCCGGTGACCCGAAACCTTTTCCCCGCCAAACACCCGGATATACCGCTTGCCGTTTTTTTCTTCAAGCCCGATATGCGAGTTGCCCGGAGCGAGATATCCGCATCCGGGAAGCACCGGGTCCATGTCCTCGGCCTCCTTGACTGACAGGCTGGACATGGTATCGAGCCGCTCGGCAAAGGCTTTTGTGAAGCCTTCCGGCATGTGCTGCACCACCAGGATCGGCGAAGGAAATTCAGGCGGGAGCTGCGTGAACACATGCATGAGCGCCGCCGGACCGCCGGTGGAGGTGCCTATGCCGACTATTTTTGTGCTCGATTTTTTCAGACTGACAGCTTTTTCAGCCTTGCCCGCTTCCCTCTTCGCGCGGGGACGCGCTTCATTTCCTTCCAGATCGCGAAAGAGGGCGGCGCCGGACTTCGCAATCCTGGAGGTGTATGCGAGCTTGATCTTAGAGCGGAGCAGATCGGCGAACTCGTTGAGGCTCATCGACACGACCGTTGACGGCTTCGGGATAAAATCCACCGCGCCATATTCAAGCGCCCTGAACGTTTCCTCCGCGCCGTGCTGCGTGAAAACGCTCATCATGACTACCGGCTTCGGGCGCGTCGCAATTATTTTGCGCAGGGCGGAAAGGCCGTCAAGGACCGGCATCTCGATGTCCATGGTGATTACGTCCGGATCGAGACGCTCGTTCATGGCGACCGCGGCTTCGCCGTTGTCCACGGTCCCTATGACCTTAATCTGCGGGTCTCTTTCAAGAATCTCGGTGATAGCTTTCTGGACAAGGACCGAATCATCGACAACCAGTACCTTAATTTGACCCGACATGAGACCTCATCCGATCAACGATAATCTTCAATGTGTCCGATTCCGGCAGGATCAGGAGATTTCCGATTATCCTGTCGTTCTCGAAGAAAAAGGCGGTATCCATGACGATCGCATAGTCGTTCATAAGAGAATGGAGTACGAGGATCGAATCTATGACAGACTGGAGATAATCATGAACGATCGTCGGAAGTCCGGCCCGTATTACCAGCCCGGTCTTTTCCGCGATGATATTGATGACCGATGATCCCACAATGTTGGTCAGCTCCTGGAGGGCAGACTCACCGTCCTCGTTGAGCTCTTTTGTCCTGCTGATCGTCGTACCATAGAGCAGGTCAATCACCTCGTACCCCGTCTTTTCCTGGAAGATGAAAAGCACCGTGCCCCGCGCATCACCGAGGACCGGCATCATGATGCCCATGTATATGCTGTCGATATCGCCGATATGCCGGGGGATCTGCTCGAGCGGCATGAGGATGACTTCGGGAATGGAAAGATCAATCCGCTTGTTCAGTATTTTCGAAAGCGACTCGGCCGCGTTGGCGGCGCCGACGTTCGCGATGAGCTGAAATTCATTCAGATCGCGGGGGGTCAGATCAAGGGCATCGATCATATGGGACGACGGCTCTCCGGTTGACGCGGTAGACCTGATGCTCTCGCGCAGCTCGCTCCTGAACTCGTCCAGGGTGTCGTGCACCCTCTTTTCGATCTGCTGGTCACTCTGCTTTTCAGGCTCATCAGCGCGGCTGACAGTCTCCCGCTGCCGGGGCGGAGCCGGGCTCGCCTTTTTTTCAGCTTGCTCCGAAATCCGCGGCGCGGCCCTCGGCGGCTCTTCCTTCGCGCCGGTCGTCACCGCCCTGACCGGCGCTTGCCGAAGCGCCGCGCCCGGGGTCGGGGTCCTGGGGGCGGCCTCCTCCTGCTCGACCTCCTCAACCTCGGCCTCGTCGGATTCAACAATGCGGGTCCGGTCGTACTTGGAAAGCTTGTCCTGCTCGGCTATTACCTTGTTTATCATTGAAGCGATGTCGAGTATCAGACAGATACTCCCGTCGCCCAGAATGGAAGCGCCCGCGAGCCCCTCCACGGTTTTATAGTTCTGCTCGAGAGACTTGATGACGATCTCCTGCTTGCCTTCCAGGTAGTCGACGATCAGGCCGATCTTCCTGTTCCCGAATCCCACAACGACGACCGGCATCTTGTCATCAGGTCCCAGGACGCTGTCGAGCTTTATGAATCGCGACAGGCGGAGAAGCGACAGTATCTCGCCCCTGAGGTTTATCACCTCGTGCCCCTCGATGGTCGTTATATCCGCGCTTGATATCTTGATGGTTTCGATAACATCCGTAAGCGGTATCGCGTACATTTCATGGCGCACCTTGACCATGATAGCGGGTATAATCGCGAGTGTGATCGGGAAGGCGAGCACAAAGCGCGTGCCCATGCCCATCTCGGTTTCGATGGCAACGTTGCCGTTCAGCTCGTTCACGATCTCCTTCACCACGTTCATGCCGACGCCCCGTCCCGATATATCGGTGACCTTTTCCGCGGTGGAAAAGCCGGGGACGAATATGTAGTTATAGATGTCCTGGTCATCCATCGCCGAGATCATTTCGGGGGTCGCAAGCCCCATGGCGACGGCCTTCCGCTTTATCTGGTCAATGTTAAGGCCCCTGCCGTCATCGCTCACTTCGACGAAAATCTGGTTCCCCCCCTGGTAGGCATTCATCGTGATATGCGCAACTTCGGATTTCCCGAGCCTCTTGCGTTCCGCCGCGGACTCGATCCCGTGGTCAACCGCGTTGCGGAGCAGGTGCAACAGCGGCTCGCCGATAGAATCGATCACTTTTTTGTCGAGCTCGGTATCCTCGCCCTTGATGGTGAGCTCCATCTCCTTGTTGTACTCCTTGGCGAGATCGCGCACCAGCCTTCTGAAACGGGTGAAGACCTGGCCGATGGGAACCATCCTGGTCTTCATGATGCCGCTCTGCAGGTCCTTCGCGATCCTGGACATCTGCTCCATGCGGCTTTTGAATTCATTGACCAGGGACTTCTCTTCGTATATCTTTCGCATCTCCTCGTAGAGCTTGAAAAAACCGGAGTTGGCGATGACCAGCTCCCCGACATTATTCAGGAGCAGGTCCAGCTTGTCAATCGACACCTTTACGGTCTTGAGCGCGGTGACCTTTTTGCGCTCCTCGGCCTTATCGCCGGTCCGCACGGCGATCTTTTCCACTTCCTGCAGATCGACATCTTCCTCGTCTTCGGCGCCCTCTTCGGCCGCGTCCTCTTCATATGCGGATAATTCCTTCAATTCGTCCGCCGCGGACCGTTCCTCGGGAACCTCTGCAGAAGCGAATTCATGCTCCATGCTGAAGGACTCGATATCGCCAAACTGAAGCGCCTGTTTGCCTTCCTTCATGCCAAGGCCAATCGAACGCATGTCGACGCGCGTTATCAGGTCTATATTCGCGGCGCGTTTTACGTCGTCGATGGCGGCTTCTGTAAGCAGAATTATTTTTATGATGCTGTTATCGTCATCGCTGAAATCCTCGATCGGCGGGGTCGTAACCAGAATTTCACCGAGTCGCTCCATATTGCTCACGACCAGCTGGGCTTTCACCCATTTCATCTGCGCCTTGTCGTCGATGAATACAGTTATCTCGGTGCAGGATTGTCCCCTCTCGATGCCGTCCTTTATCCTTTTACGGGTGTCCGCATCAATGATCGCCTTGGGGATCTCCTGCCGCCCGCCACCCGTCGCCTCACGCTCCGCCGCTTTCTTCCCGCCTGCCGACTTGGACGTGGTCTCCTCACATATAGCCTTTATGTCCTTGATAAGCCACTGCAAGTCCTGCTCCGGCTTCTCGCCCGATGCGATGGAGTCGATGATGTTGTGAATTTCGTCGAAGCACTTGAAGATAACGTCTATGATACGGGAGGTCACCTTCATGCTGCCGTCGCGTATGCCCTGGAGGAGGTTCTCCATCATGTGCGCCAGGTCGCTGAGTTCATTCAGGCCGACAAAGGCCGCGGAGCTTTTCAGTGAATGTGCTGCGCGAAAAATATTATTGATTATTTCAAGATTTTCCGGGTTCTTCTCGAGCTCGAGAAGGTTCTGGTTCAGTTCCTGGAGCTGCTCATCAGCTTCTTCCAGAAAAATATCCTGATACTCGCCGAGAGAAAAAGCCATAGTAAAACTCCACGTTTTCGATTAACAGGCCCTGGTTACTAGCCCGCGTGACGCACGGTCCTGACAGGAACTGCGGCACGGTACACAACTTTCATCAGCCCCTTTCCCCAAAAAGCCAATACACGAATCACGTTATACCTTGTCTTCTTCCAGGAACAGGATATTGGAAAGATTCAGGATAACTATAAGCCTGTCCTTGAGCCGACCGATGCCCCAGATATATTCTTCCGACACACCCTCGATGAGCTCAGACGGCGGGTCCACATTGTTTCTGTTTATCCTGACCACCTGGTGGACGTTGTCGACCATGAGGCCTGTGAGTTTATCGCTCGTTTCGATCACGATGATCCTTGTCAGATCGGTGACCTTCGCCTGTGAAAAACCGAACCTCTTTCTGACATCGACAACGGGTATCACGTTGCCCCGCAGGTTGATTACTCCTTTAATGAAATCAGACGTATTCGGCAGACGGGTAATTTCGGGAAAGCGGAGTATCTCATGAACGGCCAGTATATCAACGCCGTATTCAACATCTTCGAGGACAAAACTGACCAGCTGAATAATCGATCCTTCCGCAATTAGTACCTGCTCCTCCTCTCCGGTCATCTGAACGGCGACCTGTTCACGGGTGTTGATCAGTTCATTTAAATCCATGTGGGTATCCCGATGTCGTTAATATACGATGCAGACAATTTAGTGTAAAATAAAAGCCGTACATTTCAAGCATTTTTTTTATTATTGGCGCCTGACCGGTCAGGAAAAAGGATATGAAAAAAACATAAAAAATGATGGAACGCCTGAAGGGCATGCTATGTAAAGCAATGCCGGCAGGTTCTGCCGGCACGCTGTTGCTGAATCAGATTCTCACATCGGGTCGGGTTCCGGTGAAGACATCGCCTACCAGGCCCTGGTCCAGCATGGAGATGAGCGCCATAGTCTTACGTTCGACCTCGGTCTCCTCACCCGATTTCAGCTTCTTCAATTGAAAGTATTCGTCGGCAACATTCAGGGCGGCCAGTATTGCGACCTGGGCCGTATTTGCAGCCGAGCAATGCGCCTGGACCTCCTCCATCTTGTCATTCAGGTAATCAGCAAGCTGATGGATGTAGTCGCGGGGTGCGTCACCGTTGATATTGTACGTCTGCCCGTATATTGTTACCCGTACCCTGTTCTGTTCCACGTTGCACCTCTCCGAAGAATTACTTGTCGTCCTCTTCGATTATCAGGAATTCGTCGTCCTGTTCCTTCTTTTTACCTTTCCGTGACGGCTTTTTTTCATCCTCGTCTATAATGATGGAATCGTGCTCAACGTCGTCGATGATTATCTCCTCGTCCTTTTCGTCGAGAAGGATGATGTCGTCATCCTGATCATGGACGGTTTCGAGCGCCACGCCATCACTCCCTTTTTTTTCGAGATCCCCTTCGTCATCAATGATGATGATATCTTCCTCTTCATCTATGTTCACGGTTTCGGACTTGGGAACGGTCTCGACCCTGACCTCTTCTTCCTTGAAATCATCAAACGATTCATCGAGAATGATGCTGTCCTCTTCCTCGGCATAGGACTGCGTCTCTTTCTTCCTCGGCGCACGGGAGGATCCGCTCCGGGGAGCTTCATAGTTTTTGCGCTCGATCTTCTCCCCCGCCGGGATCGTGCCGCCGCCCGAAAGCGTGTCAAGCTTGCCGAGAAGACCGATCACCTTCTTCTCGAGCACCTCTTCCTTGGCGTTCAGGTCCTCAAGCTCACGGGTCGCGTCGTCCAGGGCTTTTCTTATCTTTTCAATTTCCTGGTCCTTTTCCTCCAGGCTGAGCCTGGTCTCTTCCAGGTCGCTTTTCAATTCTTCATTTTCATTCTCAAGCTTGGAATTTTCACTCCGCAAATCGCCGATCAATTGAAGGGCCTTTACTACCCGGTTTTCAAGCTCTTCAAGTTGCTGCATGGAAATCATCTGCTACCTCCGTTTCCCCGCGCCGATCCTGAGCATGGGAATGTATCACTATAATGTTATATTCGGCTGATAAGCGGGCCGACATTAATATAATTATTTTAGCGCTCTACTTCAATATTTTTGCCTCAGAAAATATATCCCGTCAAGCCATATTTTCGACCGGGCCTGCAGAAGGCAGGGCAAAATGGCGGCTATCGTAAGCTTTACTCACGACCCCGCACAGGTTGGCGGCAACAGACCGCGGGTCTATATCTGGCAGCTCAGCTCTATTCCGTAGACCGCCTGGATGAAATCCTTTTGCGACATACGCAGAGGATTCTGGATGGTATATATGCCGAGGTAAACGGCTTCCTTGACAAAATAGCGGAGTCCCGCGCTCATCAAGAACACGTTATAGCGCGCCGCTTCGATCGGCACGGAACCCGTATCGATATGCGCCCTGCTCACACGAATAGATCCATAGAACTCGATATAGGGGATAAACGGGTAGAAATAATTTGTATTCCATGCCATGGAGATCGAAAAATAATCGTTCTTCAGACGGTCCGTGCTGAAAAACGTATCTTCCTCCGTCGGGTTAAGGCCGAAAACCTTCACCCAGGTGTCCTTCTTTGTAATGTCGAAATAAAAGCCCCCGAAGAAATTCTCGCTGTTCCCTTCGCGGAACGTGTAGAAAAGATTCATGTGAATAAAGAAGACGTCAAAAATATCGAAGCGGATGAAGGGTCCCAGCTTCAGCTCGTACTTGCCCAGGGCGAGGTTGCGCCACTCGTCCGCAACATAGGCATTTTTCCCGAGAGGGAAGCGGAGGGAAAGAAGAAAGCCCAGGTGTATCTGGTTCCTGGCGTAATCCCCGATATAAAACTTTCCCTTTATAAAAAGATCGCCGACGTCCGAGCGGGTCGCCTTGAAAGCGGAGGCGCTCAGGTAATCAAACTGCAGCCAGAGTGAAAATTCATCGGTCGCGCCGAAACCGAGGCCCACCGAATCCCTGCGGGAACAGCGTCCCGTCTGCCAGACCTCGTCGCGGAGATAGATCTCAACGTCGTACTCCGGCACCATGTATATCGTCTCCGTGAGGGGGAGACCGGAGGCGCGCCTGCCGACCGCCGCAAATAAAATTAGCGCTATGCCGGTAGCGCTAATTGTAAGAAGCAGTCGTTTCATCTCAGGCCGTACTGGTACGGTTACGCCGCCTTTTCCTTGACCTTATCGACGATTTTTTGAAACGCATTCATGTCGTGCACCGCGAGATCCGCCAGCATCTTGCGGTTGATCTCGATGTTTGCCGCGATCATCCCGGAAATCAATCTGCTGTAGGATATTCCGCACAGCCGCGCTGCCGCGCCGATCCGCACGATCCACAGCGCCCGGAAATCACGCTTCTTCCGCCTGCGGTCAATATACGAATTCTGCAGCGCCCTTCTCCGCGCGTCCTTCGCAGTGCGGAAAATGGTGCTCCGGGCGCCTATATATCCCTTGGTGTCTTTCAGAATTTTTTTGCTTCGCTTGCGATGCACTCTACCTGTCGTTGCTCTCGGCATGGTGATACTCTCCCTTCTATACTTTTACTTATAATTATCGATGTGCCGCGATGTCCCGTTTCCCGCGCCTCACTTGTAAGGGATCATCTTCTTGATCCGCTTGGTCTCGGTATCGCTCGTCACCGTGGTGCCGCGCAGGTTCCGCTTCCGCTTCGGCGATTTTGCTTCAAGCAGATGGCTCTTAAATCCCTGCGCGCGCACGGCTTTTCCCTTTCTGGTCACGCGGAACCTCTTTTTCGCCCCGCTGTTCGATTTCACCTTTGGCATTTCGTTTCCCTCTTTCGTCTTCCGTTATTATTTTGACTTGGCAACGCTCGGCTTCGCCGAAACGATCATGGTTATATTTCTGCCTTCCTGGGACATGTCCTTTTCGATCTGGACATACTCCTCAATCTGCGCCTTGACTTTTTTCATGACATCAAATCCGAGCTCGGGATGGACCATCTCCCTCCCCCTGAACATCAATGTGAATTTTACCTTATCGCCGCCGTCCAGAAATTCCCTCGCGTGTTTTATCTTGTGCTCGAAATCGTGGGAATCGATGTTCGGCCGCATCTTTATCTCTTTAAGATGTATGATCTTCTGCTTTTTTTTGGCCTCTTTGGCCTTCTTCAACTGCTCGAATTTGAATTTGCTGTAGTCGATGATCTTTACGACCGGCGGGTCCTGGTTCGGGGAGATTTCAACCAGATCGAGTTCCTTTTCCCGGGCCATTCTCAACGCGTCACTCGTTGCTATAACCACCGGTTCGCTCCCTTCCCCAACAAGCCTGACCTGCTGGGACCTGATGCCCTCGTTAACATTATACTTATCAAACTTATCTAAGTTGGTCCGCCTTCCTTTTTCTACCAAGCGTTACAAACCCCCAGGTTATTAATATTTCAGAACGGGAGAAATCCTATCCCCAGCCTGTTTTATTGATAAAAGCAGAACATTTTACAAAATCGCCGTACTCATTATGAAAAGCAACAAGTTTTCAATCAAAAACGAATCAAATTCATAAAAAAAGCTCTTTTCAATTCTCCCGGCGCCGATCTCCGCCTGATATCGATTAACGCCTGTTTTCCACGTCGGCCCGTATCGTGTCAACAAGTTCTTCATTCTTCATGGGAACAGACTTGTTTTCACCGAGCCTGCGCACTGATACCGTGCCGTCAGCAACCTCTTTTTTCCCAATTACGGCGATATACGGGACCTTCCGTGCGATCGCATCACGCACCCGGTATCCCATGGATTCGTCCCGCCGGTCGGCTTCAGGCCTGAACCCGAGTCCCAGGAGCCGCAGCCGAAGCTCTTCCGCCGCGCCGGCTTCCGCATCGGAGACGTTGATGAGGACCACCTGCACCGGCGCGAGCCAGACCGGGAACTTCCCGCCGTAATGCTCGATGAGTATGCCGATAAAGCGCTCCATGGAGCCCATGAGGGCCCGGTGTATCATGATGGGCCGGTGCTTCTGGCCGTCGCTGCCGATATAATTGACGTCGAACCGCTCGGGCAGGTTGAAATCAACCTGTATGGTGCTGCACTGCCACTCGCGTCCGATGGCGTCCTTTATCTTGATATCGATCTTGGGGCCGTAAAACACCCCTTCGCCCGGATCTATGGTATAGGCGATCTTGTTCGATTCCAGCGCGTTTTTCAGCGCGCTCGTGGCCAGGTCCCAGTTGCGGTCGGAACCGACTGATTTTTCCGGCCGGGTGGAAAGATAGATATTCCGCTCGGTAAAGCCGAAGACCCCGAGCATGTAGAGGGTGAAATCGAGCACGTTCTTGATTTCATCCTCGAGCTGTTCCTCGCTGCAAAAAATATGCGCGTCGTCCTGGGTGAATCCCCGCACGCGGGTGAGGCCGTGCAGGACCCCCGACCGCTCGTACCGGTACACGGTGCCCATCTCAAAACCGCGGAACGGAAGGTCGCGATAGCTTTTGATACTGCTTTTAAAAATCTGTATCTGCGAGGGACAGTTCATCGGCTTGAGATAGTAGTCCTGGTCGTCGATGCGGATGGGAGAATACATGTTCTCCGTGTAAAAGTCCAGGTGGCCCGAAGTGCGGTAGAGATCGGCCTTGGCGATATGCGGCACGCCGAAAAGCTTGTACCCCCGCTTCAGGTGCTCCTCGGTGGAAAAGGTCTCCAGTATGTAACGAAGCACGGCGCCATTGGGGTGCCAGAGCGGAAGTCCCGCTCCCACCGCGTTGCTGAATGAGAATATCTCGAGCTCGCGCCCCAGCTTCCGGTGGTCCCGGTTTTTCGCCTCCTCGATGAAGGCGAGGTGCTGGTCGAGCTGTTTTTTGTCGGGAAATGCAATGCCGTAGATGCGCTGGAGCATCTTGCGCTTTTCGTCGCCGCGCCAGTACGCGCCCGCGAGCGAAAGCAGCTTCACCGCCCTGAGGCGCGAGGTACGCGCCACGTGGGGCCCGCGGCAGAGGTCGAAAAACTCGCCCTGTCGGTAGATGGAGACAACATCATCGGTCATCTCGTTGAGCATTTCTACTTTATATATTTCGCCGGCGTCGGAAAACATTTTGATTGCGTCAGCCCGCTTTATCTCCTCGCGGCGGACCTCCAGATCCTCCGCGACGATGGTTTCCATCATCTTCTCGATTTTAGCGAGGTCTTCGGGAACCAGGGCCGAGCCCATGTCGATATCGTAATAAAATCCGCCCTCGATCGAGGGCCCGATGGCGAACTTCGCGTCGGGGTAGAGACGACGCACCGCCTGCGCCATCAGGTGCGAGGCGGAATGCCAGAAGATCTCCTTTCCGAGCGGGGATTCGAAGGTTATCGCCTTCAGCGACGCGTCATTCTCCACCGCATGGCCGAGGTCAACCGGCACGCCGTTTACGTCAGCGGCCAGCGCAGCCTTCTGGAGACCGGCGCCGATCTTCCCCAGGATGGCGTGGATCGATTCGCCCCGTTCAGCCGCAACGGTCGAGGAATCTGGCAATGTAATTGTTATCTGGCCGCCCACAATGAGTACCGTTCCTTTTTAATGCCCCTTCCGGAGATACAAAACCCCCTCCATGTCCCCTGTGTCAGCTGCCGGTATTGCTTATCACAATGGGAGAGCGAGGGGGGTACGGAGAAAAACCCGTCAATCTGTGGGCGATACTGGAGTTGAACCGGTGACCTCCTGCGTGTCGAGCAGGCGCTCTAACCAGACTGAGCTAATCGCCCGATGAGACTATACAATGGTAACTATTTTTTAGTGGCGGACATTGTCAACAATTTTTTGTAGCGCCCTATGCCGGTTGTTTCTTAAATAAAACGACCACTGTCATATGGCCATGATCGTCTATGACCCGCATGACCCGCCCCTTGCGGTGAAGGCGGAACGACAGCTCCGAGCTTTCAGATATCACCTGCACCCGGGCCCCCACGTTATGCTCGGAAACGTACTTTTTACAGGCATCGTCGATCAGGAGCGACGCGCCGCCCTCGGATATATCGCGCAGCTTGCAGAGCAGCTCCCTGTCCTTGAAAAAGAAACGTTTCATCATAAGTTTCACGAAAAAGTCTGATTTGTTATGCGGAAATTTAATGCGAGGAGATTGCCGTCGTTCCATGATGCCGCCCTTATTCAATGAATGCAGTTAAGTAAGAATTATTTGCGGGAAAAATGAAAAAAATTGCAAACCCTTTTTATACTTGGCCGAAAAAAAGAGGCCAGCGGGCCGGTTGAGCTGCTCCGTCGTGTCAATCGCCCAGAAGTATGGTGCGGTTAATCTTACTCGATTCAAGCCTGACGGTCTTATTCTTGTACAATTCCATTTTGTTGACCAGCGAAAACAGGTAGGAATAATATTGGCGCACAATTATTCTCTGCGATTCCTTCCTCTGGAGCTC
Organism: Spirochaetota bacterium; assembly: GCA_016928865.1. Taxonomy (GTDB): domain Bacteria; phylum Spirochaetota; class UBA4802; order UBA4802; family UBA5550; genus RBG-16-49-21. Next base: position 10,056 of record JAFGJX010000128.1, on the reverse strand, counting down.
ACCGGCGGCATATTTTTCCTTCTCGCCGGTATTGGTGGAATACTCGATAGTGAGCCGGCTGAGATCGTCGCTGTCAGGGGTTTCACATACATAGGTCTTTACTTCCCTCACCTTCGAGGTCATGTTGAACTGGTAGTATTCGAATACGATCTTGCTGATGCGGTTTTGCGACATGTAGACCCGGGCCTTCTTGCTGTAGACCAGGAATATGCGGTCGATATGGTCGTACTGGTTGCCCGAGCTGATGATAAAGGTATGTTTGCCCTCCTCATCCGGCTTCAGCTTGAGGCTCTGCAGCGCGGCAACGAGCCTCTTGTAGAGCGGCGGGATCCGGTCATCACGGGTGACCTGTTCATCTTGCGCACCCGCGCGGTCCTTTGACGGGGAGTACTCCTGGGCGCCGGCTCTCCCCTGGGCCAGGATAAGTGCAAATGCGGCGATGAAAATCAGAGCTTTTTTATGCATAACACACCTTTTAAAATATTATCGGTACCGCTCTCTCATTATGCAAGAACAAAAAATACTTTATCAAGGCATTTTTTCCTTGTCTAAAAGGGCCCCAGCGCAAAAAAAATATACACGGCGCCAAATAATGCCAGAGGAGGCCCCCGATGCTTAAACAGACGACAGAAGACAACATTATCATCGCAACGCTCGATGACGGGATAACCAACACCATTACCGAGGATGTGCTGGATTCGCTGAGCCAGATCATCCAGAATGTTAACGAAGACAGTGCTATCAAGGGACTGATCATCACCGGAGCGGGCAAGACATTCTGCTCCGGGTTCGATCTCCCCCTCTTTCTCGGATTCAAGGACCTCGCGGAAGTCATAACCTTCTTTGAAAAAGAAGAGGAGATACTGATCAACCTGTTCATGTGCCGCAAGCCGGTCGTTGCGGCCTGGAACGGGGCCGCGGTGGCGGGCGGATTCATTTTTTCCATGGCGGCTGACTACCGGATAATGAAGAACCATCCAAAAATAAAGGTCGGCCTGAACGAGATCAAGATCGGTCTGGGCCTCTCCATCGTCCAGACCGAAGTGGTCCGCTTCGGCCTTGACAGCGACCGCACGTTCAGCAGGGTGATTTATAACGGCGAAATGCATGATACCAGCAGGGCCCTGGAGCTCGGCATCGCGGACGAGCTGGCGGACGAAGAACAGCTCATCCCGCGGGCCAAGCAGGTGATCTCCGGCTGGATCGACAACCCGGGACGGGCCTTCACCCTGCTGAAGACATCGCTCCGCAAGCCCTACGAGGATCGCATGCGGCAGCGCCTCAGGGACGAGGACTGGCAGAGCGGATTCAACATCATGTTCGACAAGCAGACCAGGCATTTCCTGACGATCGGGGCGAAAATGCAGCACCCGTCTTGAAAACTTTCGTATGATTTGCATGCCGGGCGCCATCCCGCTCGCCCGCCTCGTAAAAACTTCCTGTTTACTCGGCGGGATCGGCGGCTTCCTGCCGCCTACTCGCCGGGATGGCACCCGGCATGCAATTAAAAATGCTGGCGGACAATCACCTCTTCGATTCATTAAAAAAGGCTTGACTTCCAAGTATTTTTACCGATTGTAAGGGTAACCATTTACAACACGCAGGACGATACAAATGAAAATAATAGAAGGCAAAATTGACGCGACCGGTCTCAAAGTAGCCATCGTCGTTTCCAGGTTCAATGAATTCATAACCAACAAGCTCCTCGGCGGAGCGCTTGACTGCCTGAAGCGGAACAATGCCGATGACGCGAACATCACCGTCGCATGGGTTCCGGGGTGCTTCGAGATTCCCTCGGTGGCCAGGATCCTTGCAACATCGAATAAATTCGACGCGCTCATATGCCTGGGCGCGGTAATCCGCGGATCCACGCCGCATTTCGATTACGTGGCCGCCGAAGTCTCGAAGGGCGTGGCAAGCATCAGCCTGACCTCGAAAGTGCCGGTTATATACGGCGTACTGACCACCGATTCCATCGAGCAGGCGATCGAACGCGCGGGCACCAAGTCGGGCAACAAGGGCTTTGACGCCGCCATGTCGGCGATCGAGATGGCAAATCTCTACAAGCATATAGGATAATGGGCCACAGAAGAAAAGCCAGGGAATACGCTCTCCAGGGCCTCTACATGCATGAAATTTCCGGCACCCCGATCGAAGATCTGGTCAAGATCGGATGGGCCGAATCGCCGATTCCCGATACCATCCGCGAATTCACGGTCACCCTTATCGAGGGGGCTGTCAGCCATATCAAGGAAATTGACGAAATCATCAACAGGCACTCAAAGAACTGGAAATTTGAGAGGCTGACCGCGGTGGACAAATCAATCCTCAGGATATCGATATACGCATTACTGTATCTCAGGGACATACCGCCGGTCGTATCGATCAACGAGGGCATCGAACTGGGGAAAATATATGGCGGCGAAAGCTCCGGTCAATTCATCAACGGCATCCTTGACGCCGTGCGGAAGCATGATCTCGAAGAGGAGGAACAAAACAAACCGTGATGAAAGAAAAAAACAATCCCGGAACAACTGGCCCCGGCACGGATCGTGACGAGATCCTGCTTGAAAAAAACAGGATCAGCGGCATCGAACCCGCGGCCGGCGAAGAAAAGGGGGGAACGTCGGGACGGTTCGATAAAAAGCCGCTTATCATTCTTTCAGTCATTGCCGCCGTTCTGCTTGCCGCCATATTCGTCCTCACACAGTTCGTGTTTAAAAAACCGGCCGGCTTCGCGCCGGCGACTACGAACCCCAACGCCCCGTTTGACGAACACAGCAGCGAGGAAAACCTTAAATCGGAAAATCCCGGGGTACAGCGCGGCAGGGAAAGCTATTCCCGCGGCTATCTCACCGACGCCATTGCCGAATTCGACAACGTGGTTGAGTCGGACGCAACGGACCGCGACAAGGCGATCGCCCTCATCTACCTGGGGATGATTAGCAACGACAAAGGAGACTATGACAGCGCGGAAAAATACTTCACCCGCGCCCTGACCTACGATAAAAACAATCCGGATATCTACAAGAACCTGTCGATTACGTACCGCCGCAAGAAGGAATTCGACAAGGCCATAGAGAGCGCGGCGAAATCCGTTTCGATCGATACCGGCGATTCTGACGCGAAGATCCTCCTCGGCAACGTCTACTTCGAGACTGGGAAATACGACGAGGCAATCGAGACCTACCGCCAGGCGCTTGACGGGGTCCCGAACAATCCCCGGCTCCTCTACAACCTCGCCTCGGCCCTGATGATGAAGGGAGACGAATTCGCGGCCATGGAGTATTTCAAGAAAGCGGCGGCGGCGGACCGCATCGGCGAGGTGGCGCACCGTGCCTACTCCCGTCTCGGCGTCATGTACACCGAAAGAAAAGATTTCGCCGAAGCAGAGAAGTATTTAAAGGAAGCGGTCGCGATCAGGCCGAATGACGCGCTGAACAGCTACAATCTCGGAATCGCGTACCTCAGACAGAACAAGAAGGAAGAAGCGATCGAGGAGCTCACGAAGGCTGAAGCGCTGGGCGAGAGCAACGCCGCGGTGCTGGAAAACATCGGCGAGGCATATTTTTCCATGAAGCAATACGACCGGAGCCTCGAGGTGTACAACAGGGTAAGGATGACGGGCGAGCGGAACGTGAAGATACTCGCGCGCATCGCCGAGATATATTACGAAAAGGGCGAGCTCGACAACGCGTACGAGATGTACCGCAAGATCACCGCGCTGGAACCGGCAACCGAAAACGCGCGGGTGGCGTACCTGAACATGGGAAACATTCTCGACGACGCGAACCGGTTTGACGAGGCAGTGGAGGCCTATCGCAAGGCGCTGGCCATAAGCCCGAAGGACCACACGGTATACTACAACCTCGGCATCGCCTACCGGCACGCCGAAAAGCCGGAACTCGCGATCGCCGCGTGGAAGAAAGCGGCCGAGCTCGACCCGAACGATTCCCGGCCCGCGGTGGCAATCGCCGACTATTACTACGAACGGGGCTACTACGACCTCGCTGAAACGGAGTACCGCACCATTGCCGCCCGCTGGCCGAACATCCAGGATCCCCACTTCAAGATGGGCACGATGTATTACAAACGCGGCAATTTCGACTACGCCCTGAACGCGTACAACCGGGTGATCGAGCTGGAGCCCAACTCCGACCTCGGGCGCAGGGCACTGATCAACAAGGCGATCCTGATCTCAAAAACTGAGACCGGGGAAGAGGGTCTCGACAAGGCGATGAGCCTTATCCAGAAGGCGATCCTCATGAAGCCCGAGGACCCGGAGGCCCTCTTCTCGCTCGGCATCATCTATATGAAAAAAGAGATGTACGACAACGCCACCGACACCTTCTACCAGGTCGTCAAGAGCGCCGCTGATAACCGGCTCGTGGCTGACGCGTATAACAATATCGGCAAATGCTATTTCAAGAAAAAACAGTACAAGAAGGCGCTCCAGGCCTTTACGAGGGGCATCGAGGAAGACCCCGAGAGCGAGGAGCTGCGCCTTAACCGGAAAGCCGCCTCACAGGCCTACGAGGCCGTATTGAGCAGGGAATAATGATGCGCGTCGACCGGAACTTTTTACAGGACCTCGAGAAAAAGACCCTTGCCCCTTATGCGGCCCTTTCGGTCAATTCAAAAGGCAGGCGCTTCAGGGAAAAGCCGCATCCCTACCGGACGGAATACCAGCGCGACCGCGAGCGCATCATTCATTCGCGCGCCTTCCGCAGGCTCGAATACAAGACCCAGGTCTTCATAAACCATGAGGGCGATCATTACCGTACGCGACTGACGCACACCATCGAGGTGGCTCAGATCGCCCGGAGCATCGCCCGGGCGCTCCGGCTCAACGAGGACCTCGCGGAGAGCATATCCCTGGCGCACGACCTGGGCCACACGCCGTTCGGCCACGCCGGAGAACGGGAGCTCAACCTGCTGCTGAGAGACCACGGCGGGTTCGAGCACAACCGCCAGAGTCTCAGGGTGGTGGACGAGCTTGAAAAGAGATACAGCGACTTCAACGGCATCAACCTCACCTGGGAAACGCGTGAAGGCATTATCAAGCATTCATCCGCGCACGATCATCCCGAGTCGAAGGACTTTTCACCGGAGACCCAGCCGACACTGGAGGCGCAAATTATCGATCTTGCGGACGAGATAGCGTATAACAATCATGACCTTGACGACGGGCTTTCCTCCGGCATCCTCGCGCCCGGAGACGTGAAAAAGCTCGCGATATGGATAATGGGCGAAAAACGATACAACCGTGAACCGAAGGGAGACCCGAAGACCCGGCAGCAGGGCATCATACGGTCTATTATTGACCTGCTGGTATCCGACCTGATTGACAACACCCTGCGGCGCATCGACGAATTCACCATAAAAAAATTCGCTGACGTCGGCCGTGCACAGGAAAAAATCGTCTCCTTTTCAGAAGGGCTGGGGGCGGCCACCGCGGAGCTGAAGGCCTTCCTCATGGACAATTTGTACCAGCATTATCGTGTTGCCCGGATGACAATCAAGGCGTCAATGGTCATCCGGGACCTGTTCCAGATATACACCGTGCATCCTGACACCCTTCCGGAGGATTACCAGAAGAGATACGCCAAAGACGGGGTGGTCCTCACCGCGACCGATTATATCGCAGGCATGACGGACCGTTTCGCCCTGGAGGAGCACCAGAAGCTGACAGACCCGATGATACGGGTATAAAATACGCACTCCTGCGATACACCGGCGGAGAATCCGTTGGCGTTATGGCTGAATGTTTTCCAGGGTCAGAGTAACCGGATACCGATAACTATCCATGACGCCACGGGGGTCAGAGTACAAATAGCAGCGAACAGGCATATCCGATAAACTGAGGGATCTTAATATGGATAACGAATACCCGGAACTGCCGGAGGAGATCAGATCGATGCTGGGACGCGGCGAGGCAATAGAAGAGATACGCCTTGACAGGGACGGCAACTGGTTTCACAACGGCCAGCCCTTTACAAACAGAAAAATCATAGATTTCTTCAACCGGTCGATAAATATCACCCGCGACGGCACGCACGTGATCCATTACGACCGGTACACGTACCCGATCATCGTCGAGGACGCGCCCCTTTTTGTGACCGGTGTCTGGTTTAAGGGCTTCGGGCGATGGGAAAAAATCACCATCAACCTGTCCAACGGGACATCTGAATTGCTTGACATCCATTCGCTCTACTACAAAAATAAGGCGTTATACTGCAGGGCCGTGGAAGGCAGAATGGTGGCAAAATTCAGGAATTCCCCCTCCTACCATATACTGGAGCGAATTGACCAGGTGGGCGATTCATTTTACCTGACCCTCTGCGGCACAAAAATTCGGATCGAACAGGACTGAGACATGAAAAAATTTACCTATCCTATCCTCTTGCTTTCCATCGCGGGCGCCCTCCTCTCAGGGATTCTGCTTATGCAGCACTATTATCCTGACGCGAAAATAGGATTTATTACCTGCGGCACGGGAATATTCAATCCGTGCCTCTCGCTCGCCCAGTCAGGCTACGCCACCATCTTCAAGGTGCCAATTGCCGCTTATGGACTCCTCTGGTTCCTGCTTACCGTATTCATCCTTCTGATTGCCGATTACGCGGGCGGCAGATACAACGCTTTCGCGCTGGCTGTTTTCCTTCCCATGTCCGTGGTCGGCGTTGCCGCCGATATCGTGCTTGCGATCATTCTCATCAAAATACAAATATTCTGCTCATTCTGCGTCGCTACCTATGGGGCAAATGTCGCGATCCTCGCGCTCGTGCTCCTCTGGTACAGGTCAGCCAAACAAACGGAAGGGTTTTCTCTTAAGGGAGCATTGCGCGAAATGATAGCGGCCGGCGCCTCGGCAGACAGGAAGGCCTTTCATTCGGCATTTATACTTTTTATATTTCTCCTTGCGTTTTCCGTCTTCGCGACATCGCATGTTCTTAAAATAAAAACTGAAACGGCAAAAATCCCGCAGAGCAAAGCAGCGGCCTTTCTCCAGAATTTTTTTCGGTCTCCAGTTGAGAAGTTAGACCTGCCCGAAATCGGGATCACCCTTGGCAATCCGAACGCGGAAATCACGATCGTGGTATTTACCGATTTTCTCTGCAGCGCATGCTACCAGTTCTATCGCAACGAAATGTTTATTCTATCAAAATACAGGGACCGGGTGAAAATCGTGTATTACAACTATCCACTTGACAAAAACTGCAATCAGGACCTGAAGAGGACTGTGTACAAGAATTCCTGTCTTGCGTCACGGGCATTGCTGACTGCATATGACAGGGGTTTCGTTGAAGAATATATCATAAAGCATTTTGCCGATTATCAGAATACACATTCGCGTTACACCACGGAAATCGCCCTCGATGCTTTCAATCAGATAGATGTGGGAAAACGCGGAGGCATGACAGCCGAACAATTTCGGGATTATATGAATTCGCCTCTCATAACCGGCAGGCTCAACGAACATCTCCAGCTCGCCAAGCAGCTCAATGTCAACGCGACGCCGACGCTCTTCATTGGGGGCCGGCGACTTGTCGGCGTGCCACCGGTTGAGCTTCTGGAGAACATCCTGGAAAACGAGCTGGCCAATAGCAGGCGGTCACATTAATTCGTACGGATCGATATCGATTTCAAGGTATACATCACGTCCGGTAACAGAGTCGCGGGAAGCTGCTATCACCTCGCGGAGCGCGGTCATGTTGTTTGACTTCAGAATGATGTGGTGGCGGTAGTTGCCTCCTATCTTTCCGAGTGGTGCCGCGGCTGGCCCCAGGATGACGATGTCTTTACTCTGACCCCGCACATTTTCTCTTGTTCCCCCAAAATTTTTACTCTGACCCCTGATGTTTGCTTCCAGTGCCTGCCTGAGGGTATTAATTGATGCGATGACTCGTTCTTCATCGGTACCACGGACCAGCAGACGTGCCATTCGCGCAAAAGGAGGATATTTAAGCATTTTTCGAACTTCCAATTCAGAGCGATAAAAACCATAATAATCCTGATTCCGAATAAAGCGAAATAGAGGATTATCCTTGTCTAAAGTCTGAATAATCACTTTTCCAGGCGTATCTCCCCGGCCAGAACGACCTGCGACCTGTACCAAAAGCGAAAAAATCCTCTCCGTGGAACGAAAATCCGGCATATTCATACCAATATCTGCAAGTAGGACACCCACAACAGTTATATTTCGAAAATCAAATCCTTTGGCGACAAGTTGTGTCCCCACCAGTATATCGACCTCTCCCCTGTTCATCTTCCCGATCAAGTCAGGAACAGTTTCCTTTTTTCTGGAACTATCCTGGTCAAGACGAAAAATCCTAAAATTTGGGAATTCGTCAGTTATGATATCTTCAATTCGCTGTGTTCCGGAACCAACTTTATCAATTTGCTCTGACCCACATCTCTCGCACACCACAGGAACGCTCCTCTGGTGGCCGCAATAGTGACAGAGCATCTTACGGTCTCGATGATAATTCATCCCAATATTGCACTGTTGGCATTCGACGGTCCAGCCACACTGGCTGCATACGACAATTGGGGCAAAACCACGGCGATTTAATAAGAAAATTGCCTGTTTTCCCTTGTCAACAGCCTTCTTCGTATACAATTTTAGCAGAGGTGATATTAGTTGCCTGGGTTTTGTACCATTAATTTTAACGATTTCAACATTGGGGAGCACCGCATTGCCGTATCGATTTTTTAAATAATGAAGCTTCATAACGCCTCGTTCACATGCATACAGTGTTTCCACAGCCGGAGTTGCTGATCCCATAATAACAAGCGCGCCCTCAAATTTGCTCCGATATAAAGCAATCCTGCGCGCATTATACCGTGGTGTACTATGCTCTTTATAGGAACCGTCATGTTCTTCATCAATAATAATCATACCGAGCTTGGGGCATTGAAGGAACACCGCAGAACGTGTCCCGATAACAATACGTGCCTCTCCCTTGTAAAACCTGCTCCAGTTATAAAGACGCTGGTTTGGAGTTAGATGACTGTGATAAATAATGAGATCATCTCCAAAGACGTTGAATAACCGCTCAAAGATCATCGATGACAGTGATATTTCCGGCACAAGATAAATAACTGAATATCCGGTTTTGAGCAACTGCTTGGCGATTTCAATATATATCTCAGTCTTACCGCTACCCGTGACACCATATATGCAATGTACGAGCTCGCCTGATCTGTAGAAATCCATAATTTCGCTAAAAATTTTCTTCTGGTCATCATTCAGTTGTATGGCAGGAGCAGCTGATTTCTCAAATGGGACCTTATATCGCGATGATGGAGTAATCCCTGATGGGAGGGCCATAGACAAGGCTTCGCCAACAGTAGAAAGATAATTTGCTGCCGTATAATGAGCAAGAGTCATAAGTCTCTTGTCATAGATAGGTTCAGAATCCACAACCATAAGGACATCTTTCACTTCAAAGCCGCTTGGCTTTTCATCATGGATCCTATGCACAAAAGCTATAGTATTTCTCCCGGCAAAATTTACCTTCACGCGTAAAAACGGCATTAAATTCATTCCAGGTGGGATACTATATGTGAATATTGAATTTATTGGGAAACTGATATATACATCAGCATACATTTTGCGGATTTTCCAGATTTTTATATGAATAATTTTTTTATTCGCTGTTTCGGCATTATGGCAATGATGTAGTAAAAGTCAACGGAAAAGCCCTCAGGAATATTTAAATTTATCTGATAATTTGGGGTCAGAGTAACATTCTTGATTAAATGCCTCTTAACAATAATTTATATCTTACAACAATTTATTTAAAATAGTTTGGGGAATAAATCAGATGGACAATCTTGTTGCTTAATAAATATAAAAACACATACAAACAGAAATTCAATCACCTGAAATATTAAAATATCATTGTACAGGAATATGAAATATATACCTACTCGAATCTCATTTCATTGTCAATTCTCATCCTCTACACGAGCACCCCATCTGGGAATATCCGTTTTCTGTATCTGGCTTCAATTTCCAGAAATTTCTCGACCCGTTCCTCAAAAGTAGCG
>JAFGJX010000127.1 GCA_016928865.1 Spirochaetota bacterium | reverse complement strand
GTCGAGGGGTATCGTCACGATGCGCCGCTTCACCCCGATAACGCGGGCAGTCTGCTTGATTATATCTCTATAGCTCATCACGCCGGAGCCGATGTCGATCACCAGGTCGCCGTCCACGTGAAGGTGCCTGGCGCGAGACAGATAGGAGAGCACGTCGTCTATGCCGATCGGCTGGGTCCGGGTCGCGACCGAGCGGGGAAGGATCATGAAAGGGGTCTTCTCCACATAGTTCCAGAGTATCTCAAAGCTGGCGCTCCCGGACCCGATGATGATGCCGGCGCGGAACCAGAGGGTCTGTATCCTGCCCGGGCGGGTGGAGAGAACCTCGCCGGTCTCGATGCGGCTCAGCAGGTGCTTGCTCGCGCACTCCTTCCTTCCCAGACCGCCGAGATAGATGACCCGCTTCACGCCCGCATCGATGCACGCCTCCCTGAAATTCTCGGCGCTCAGGCGGTCGAGGGCGCGGAAATCTCCCTCCGCGCCCATGGAGTGGATCAGGTAATAGGCGACATCGATCCCCTCGAGCGCCCGCCGGAGCGACTCCCGGTCGAACGAGGAGCCCTCGACGATTTCAACACGCTCCCGGGTCTCCTCACTCACTTTGCGAATGTTGCGCACGAAGAGCCTGAGGTCGACGTCCCCGTCCTCAATTAGCCGCGCCATGAGACGCCGGCCGATATACCCGGTGGCCCCCGTCAGCAGGACCTTCATACGGGTATCCTACGATTTCCGGGATGGTAATTTTTTCTTCATGTCCGCCTCCTGCGCCCTCTTCAGGTAGAGGCCGTAGAAATAAGGCTTCTGCGAAGCGAAGGCCATGGCCTGATGCAGTATCAGCTCCTCGGCGTAATCGATCCGGTACCTCCACGTTTCGTAGTCGAAGGTGACCGAGCGGGCGAAATAGAGCGGCTTGAGCGCCTCGATGATGTCCCGTTTCATCTTCTGGGTGCCGGTGTCGAAGGTAAAGAGGATCTGGTAAACCGACTGGGTCCACATGAGGGTGTCCATGTCGTAGTGGTCGCGGTCTATCATGTGCCTGATGTTGAGATAGAGGTAGGGGCTCAGGTATTTTTTCAGCAGCTTTTCCCGGGTGACAAACTCCTGACGCAGCTTGTCCTTTAAATCACGTATGTCGATCGACAGCTCCTGCGGGGGATCGAGCTTCCTGATGCCAAAGAGGGGCTTCTGCTTCAGCTGCTCTCCCGGGATACCGATCCAGTCGCTCTTTTTGGAAAGGATCTGGTCGAAGAAGGTGGTGACCACCTGCGTGAACATGGGCCCCAGCTTCGGCGCGCTCGCCTTGTGCACCTTCGCGCCCAGGCCCACCTCGCAGATCCTGAACCCGCCCATGACGGCATTGAGCGTCATGAAGATATCGATGCCGTACTGCCTGGTGGTGGAGAGCCATTTCTGATCGAGCCAGTAGCGCGCCAGGCGCGGTGAGAAGGCGAAATCGCCCCCGATCGGCTGGCGCACGTTCTGGCCCAGGAGGCCGTACAGCAGGGGGTAGCAGATATGGTTGGTGATGGTGCCGTCGAACTGGTGCCTGCTGTACCGGGGAAGCACGTAATCGTATCCCTTGAGTATGGGGTCCACGAAGTGCTTGATCCACTCCGGCGTGACGGACCTGAGGTCGGCGTCGAGCACCACGACCGCCTTCACGCTCGCCATGTGGGCCCTGACGTACCGGAAGAGGTTCATCATGTTGTTCCCCTTCCCCCGCACTCCCTCGGGCGTGGTGAAATAGAGCTTCGGCGTGGCGGTCTCCACGCCGAGAAACGCGCCGCGCGTGTCGTCATCGCTGTTATTGTCCATGTTGATGATGACCGACACCATGTTCCGGAAATACCGCTGTATGCCAAGGTCCACCTGACGGGTCACGAACCCGATCGTGTCCGCCTCCAGATATGACGGAATGCCGACAATGAGCTGAACGCCCCTGACTCTGACCTGTTTCATACACCCCCTCGGTTGCGCCCTGTTTTATTCAATATATCTCCACGGGGGTAATTAATCAATAATTTTATAGAGGGGGGTGGGAAAGACGGGACATCATGCGGGAGCGCATGTCGCTTTAGCCATTCTGGTCCATCATGCGGTGAAAACGAAAGCACGACCGGTTAGCGTACACTTCCTTCCACTTCCGCCTGCGCCAGGTCCTGATACGAATGCAGGAGATCGGTGCAGAAACGGTCCCAGCGTTCGCATACCTCAAGGGTTTTCTCGTCGCCGCCGAACAGGTTCGGGTGGGCGATGAGCTCCGTCATCTCCGCGGCATAGGTCCTGATCAGTGAAGTGTCCGCTCCACGCAGGAGCGATCCGACGAAGTCAGCTGGCGCATACCAGTCACCCGCGCGCTTCATATCGTTGTGCATCTGGGTGAGAAGCACGTTTCGGGGCCCCTCCCAGAGCTCGTTTATGGCGGCGTCGCGGTACAGGCGCGGGAGCGAGGAGAAATCCTCCATCACGCCGTGGCCGCCAAATATCGACATCGCCTTCCGGACGATGTCGGTCGAATCGGCGGCGGCGGTGATTTTCTGGAGCATGATCAGCTCGCGCACGTCAAAGCGCTTACGCCGCATCTCCGGCGGCTCGTCGGTCACCAGGCCGCCCTTCAGCCCGCCCTCGAGCCCCAGAAACTCGCTGTATAATTTAAACGAGCCGGCCGTTGTCCTGCGTGTGAACCGCTCCATCTCGCGCAGCTGCAGCTTCACCAGGGGAAAGTCGCCGATCCGCAGGCCGAACGCCTCGCGGAACTCCGCGTACTTCTTCGCCTCGCGCAAGCTCCTGGCCATGCTCGCTCCAGCGGCAAGCCCCACGGTCAGCCGCGAATAGGTCAGCACGATGCCCACAACATTTGCCACGCCCCGATCGAGCGGCCCCACCGGATAGGCGACCGCGCCGTTGAAGGTAAGCTCGCCCGTGGTCAGCTCGCTGGTGCCCATCTTCCACTTGATCCGGTCGATGGTATAGCCGTTGCGAACTTCCTTCTCCCTGTTGCCCGGGAGCCAGGAAGGCACCACGAAAAGCGCCACCTTCTCCGATCCCCGCGGCTTTGCGGTCATCACGGCATAATCCGCGTGGGTCGCGGAGCAGAAGAACTTGGTCCCGTACAGGCGCCAGGTGCCCCCCTCCTCCACCGCCTCGAGCAGGTTCGCCGGCACGTCAGAGCCGCCCTGTATCTCCGACAGGTACTGCGCGCCGATCGCCACGTCGCCGTCGATGCCGTCCTTGCAGTGCCGGAGGATCCGCTGCGTCTCCGGCGTATCGGCGAACTTCTCCAGCAGCTTGACCAGGCCCTCGGTGCAGGTCAGGGGGCAGGCGATGCAGGCCTCGCTGTTCTGGTAGATGAGGTACATGCCGATAAGCTTCTCCCAGGGAGTTGCGCTGTCGGAAAAAAGCCGCTCGCCGAACACCTCGCGCTCCATGATCTCCGTTTCCCGGGGCCGCACAATACGGTCTATGCGGTTGTGATGCCCGTCGTAGTGCATCATGAAGGGCCGCTTTTCCGGCCAGGCGATGGACTCGGCCATGTCGCGCCACCGGAACGACGCCTTCGCCGAGATGGCCCGGGCCCGGTCATCGACCTTTTCCCAGTCCGGGCCGCAGAAGTGCCGCACCACCTTCTGTATGAAGGGATCATCGGCGTAGTAATCGACGTTTTTGCGCCAATCGAGGAACTCGTTGAAGCTGTAGGGATTGTCGCGGTCCGGCTGTGACATGGCTGGCCTCCTGGCGGGGAGATTCATGGAAGGTTCTTGCTTCCACCATGACAATACCATCACCGGCGGGTAAAAATACAAGAAGAAATACCTGTTTTATGACTCGTGCTTCCTCGAACACATCATGAACATTTCATTAATAGTTGACATAAATCAACGCTTTTCAGTTATGATACTGGTATTTTTACCATAGAGACCAAACACCAGAGGAGATATTTTGCACGAACTGTCAATAATGAGCAACATCCTGGAAATCGTTCTGGATCACGCCAACCGTAACAACGCGAAGAAGGTCACGAAAGTGAACCTGCGCATAGGCCGCCTTTCCGATATCATCCCCGAATGGGCTCAGAGCTATTTCGACATGCTCTGCAAGGACACCATCGCGGACGGGGCGGTCCTCGACATCGAGCGGGTGCCGATCAAGATACGGTGCAGGTCGTGCGGCCACGAGCACACCTATGCCGACGGAGAATGGGGCTTTACCTGCCCGAAGTGCAATCAAAACGATATCGAGCTCCTCGAAGGGCGGGAATTTTCAATTATAAGCATAGAGATAACATAATGACGAGCGACCTGAATAAAAAGATGGCGGCCCGCCTCAGGGGCCTGCGGCCAGAGCGCATGATACGGATCATGGAGGTTTGCGGCACGCACACGACCGAATTCTTCCGCACCGGCGTGCGGGACCTGTTCCCCGAAAACCTCGACCTGATCGACGGTCCCGGGTGCCCCGTATGCGTGACGCCAAACGATTTCCTCGACCGGGCAATCGAAATCGGGAAGACGCACCGCCCCGTAATCGCCACGTTCGGCGATATGATCAAGGTGCCCTCGTCCTACAGCTCCCTCGCGAAGGAGAAAGCCGACGGCATGGAGGTCCGCATCGTCTACTCGCCGATCGACGCTCTGGAGATGGCGGCTTCTGAGCCTGGCAGGGAGGTAATGTTCCTGAGCGTGGGATTCGAGACCACCGCCCCGGCCGAGGCCGCAACGGTAATCGAAGCGAAAAAACGCGCTATTAAAAACTTCTCGCTCCTGGCCGGCAACAAGCTCACCCCGCCCGCGGTGGAGGCGCTCCTTGCCGCGCAGGAGGTGAAGATAGACGGCTTCATCCTTCCCGGCCACGTGAGCGCGGTCATCGGCGTTGCGCCGTGGCGCTTCATAGCCGAACGCCACAAAAAGCCGTGCGTGGTATCCGGCTTCGACGCGCCGGACCTGATGATGGGGATGATAACGCTTGTCGACCTTGTCACAAGCGGCAGGAATGAAACATTGAACCAATACAGCCGTGTCGTAAAGGATGAAGGGAATATAAAGGCGGTCGAAATCATGAACCGCGTGTTTAAGACGTCCGACGCGCAGTGGCGCGGCATCGGCGTGATACCGACGAGCGGCCTCGAGATGAGGGACGAGTATGCCGACTTTGACGCGGTGCGCAGATTCCCGGTCACCCCGCCGCCTCCGAAAGAGGCGCCGGGCTGCCGGTGCGGCGAGCTCCTCCGCGGGCTCATCATCCCGCCCGCCTGCCCCCTTTACGGAAAGGCCTGCACGCCCGAGGAGCCCGTGGGCCCCTGCATGGTATCCCTGGAAGGCCCCTGCGCGGCATACTACCGGTACTGGAGCAAATGATGGCAAAGAAGATTTTACCCGGACACGGCAGCGGCGGCAGGCTGATGAACGAGATGATCGATACGGTCATCAGGAAGCGCTTCGGCGGCGGCAGCGTCCAGCTTGACGATTCGGCGATCCTTGACGTCGGCGGCGCCTCCATCGCCTTCACCACCGACACCTTCACCATCACCCCCCTCTTCTTCCCTGGCGGCGACATCGGGACGCTCGCGGTCAACGGGACGGTGAACGATCTCGCCGTCATGGGAGCGACGCCCCGCTGGATCTCCTGCGCCCTGGTACTCGAAGAGGGACTCGAATTCGAAGTGCTCGAGCGCGTACTGGACTCCATGAAATCCGAGGCGGACCGCGCCGGGGTGACAATCGTAACCGGCGACACCAAGGTGGTGCCCTCGGGCAAGGCGGACCGGATGTTTATCAACACCTCGGGCATCGGGGTGATTGAAAAGCAGGCGGCCCGGCGTGAGATCGCCCCCGGAGACCGCATCGTCATAAGCGGAACCATCGGCGACCACGGCATGGCGGTCATGGCCCTGCGCAACAACCTCTCG
Source organism: Spirochaetota bacterium (assembly GCA_016928865.1). Taxonomy (GTDB): domain Bacteria; phylum Spirochaetota; class UBA4802; order UBA4802; family UBA5550; genus RBG-16-49-21. Next base: position 12,631 of record JAFGJX010000127.1, on the reverse strand, counting down.
TTTTCGAAGGGACTCCAGTCCGACTGCGCGCACCTGAACCACATGATACGTGCGGCGATCGACGCATTTCCGCACAGCGTCAAGTTCATGCGCGATCCCACCCGGGGCGGCGTCGCGTCTGTCCTGAACGAAATCGTGAATGGAAAGGCCCTCAGCGCCAGGCTCGACGAGGAATCCCTTCCCGTGAGGGACGAGGTGAAGGGAGTGTGCGGAATTCTCGGCATCGACGCTCTCTACGCCGCGAATGAGGGCAAGGTCGTCATGATCGTGAAAGCGGATGACGCGGAAGGCGTCGTTTCAATACTGAGGAAAACACCCGAGGGGAAAAACGCGGCCATCATAGGCGAAATAGACACGGAATTCCCCGGGAAGGCGTATCTGGAAACGGCCATCGGCGGCAGGCGCATACTGCCCCTGCTGACCGAGGAGCAGCTGCCGAGGATCTGCTGATCCGGCCGGCAGCAGAGCGATGCCGGGGCGGATTGCCTCGCTTCGCTCGCAATGACAGGAGGATTAACCGACATGTGTCTTGCAGTACCAATGACCATTACGAAAATCGAGGGAACCCGCGCCGTGGCGGAATCGCGGGGCGTGGAGACCGCTGTCGACATCTCCCTCATGCCCGACGTAAAGAAAGGTGACAGGGTGATCGTCCATGCGGGCTTCATCATAGAGCGTCTTGACGAGAATGAAGCCGCCGAGATAGACAAGGTGTGGGACCAGTACCTGGAACAGATGGACACCGGGGAGGAACGCTGAAACCAGCGTTCCCGGCACGTTATGTTATGATGCAGAGGTCCTGGTACTGCGGCAGCTCCACCGTGAACCGGGCCCAGGACCCCTTTTCAGAATCGGCGTAGATGCGGCCGCAGTGAAGATTGACTATCTTCCATGACACGTACAGGCCGATGCCGCTTCCCCTGCGCTCGACAAGATCCGAGGCCTGAAGACGGGAGAACTTCTTGAAAAGCAGGTGCTTTTCATGCTCGCCGAACCCGGGCCCCTCATTCCATACCTTGACCGAAAACTTCTTGAATCCCTTCTCTATGGTGAGCCGTATAATCCCGTCCCGGTTCCCGTACTTTACGGCGTTACCCAGGAGATTGATGATAACGATCCTGATCTGGTCGGGATCGCACTGCACGGGAAACACCGATTCCCGGTAGTCGCGCTCGAGCTTCACGCCGCGCTCTTCGATCTGCGGCGCAAGGATCGCGATGACCGGCTCCATGACGTCGTCCACAAAATCAACGAGCCTCGGTCTGAGCTCCATCAGGTCGCTCTCGAATCGCGACAGGTTCAGGAACTGGCTGCTCATGGTCTGCAGATATTCAACCTTGACAAGAATCCGCTCCAGGATCTCACGCTGGCGGTCCTCGAGCCTGCCGTAATATCCCTCAACAAGCGTCTGTGTCAGGGTGACTATTGAAGACAGCGGGCTCTTCAATTCATGCGATACGAACCCGAGCATCTCCATATAGGAACGGTAATTCTTCTCAATCATCTCGGTCTGCCGCTCCAGTTCAATCGGATAGCGGAGTTGCTCCGCCACCGCGGCAAGGAAGGCCATCCTCTCCTGCAGCATGGCTGCGGCGGAACGCGAGCCGCACGTTATAACGGAAATGACGGATCCGCCGGCATTGACTGGCACCACGGCGACAGACCTGATCCCCTCTTTCACCAGCAGATCGGCATACTCGTGTTCCTCGTATTCCTCGCCCGGCTCCGCTGGATTAAATACAAACGCCTCCGATTGCTCGATCGCCCGCTGGTAGCAGCTTTTATACACATCGATGGCATACCCCTCCTCGGCATGGATCGGATCATAGCTTGCCCGTACATATTTGAGAACGATCCGCTTTCCGTCCTCCTCGATCATTCCGACGCCCAGCCTGTCACAGGCCACAGCCGTGAAGATCTCCTGGAAAACCGCATCGAGAATACTTTCCAGGTCGTCCCCTGCCGACACCTTCCCGGTTATCAGGTCAAGAACCTTTCTTTCAGCAGGCGTAAAATCGTTATTTTTTACCATGGCATCCCCGCGCGCCGATACGGATATTACATCACAACTATATCCACAATCGCTAATTTTACAATAAAAATAATTTTACCTGATACGGAATGGGCCAAGACCGGCCAATTTTTGTCCTTGACATATTTATTTTTTCTTTCAGTAAATACTATCAATATCGGGCGTCGGCGCCTTGCCATACGAGCCCGGAGCAGACAATCAACAGATGATATTACAGGAAGCCATAGCTATACTGGAAGCCGAGGCCCACTACTCGAAGGCGCATCAGCTCAAGGAGGTCATCAGGACCGCCCGCGCGAGCGACTTCATGAGCGAAGTCCTGATCGAGGACTCGGTGCCGGATATCCTTCTCACGGGCCTGTGCAACGCGCAGGTCATACGCACCGCGTCGGTATTCGGCATCAAGGCGGTGATTTTTGTTCGAGGAAAGCTGGCGAGCCGCCAGATGATCGACCTGGCAGTCCAGGAAAATGTCGTTCTCATGTGCACTGATTACAGCCTGTATACGTCGTGCGGCAAGCTCTACAGCCACGGCATACGCGGAGTAACCGAAAAAAAAGAAAAGAGCGTATCGAAGTAAATAACTGATGGAAACACGTTTCGATAAAACCGCCGAGATACTATTCGAGCTCAAGGTGGAAGACGCCATGAAAAAAGACGTCATCACCGTGGGACCCGGCGACACCATGACCATGCTCAATGAGGCGATGAGCAAACACCGTCTCAGCGGCGTTCCCGTGATCGAGGGCGACAGGCTGGCCGGCATCATCAGCATATCCGACCTGATAGCGTGGCTCATGTCGGGCGGCAAGGATTCGCTGGTGAAAGACTGGATGGTGAAGGAGCCCCAGTGTCTCTTTTCAGACCAGCCGCTCATCCATGCCATCAAACGGTTCGATCAGCTCCGTTTCGGCCGATTCCCGGTACTCGACCGGGAGAGCGGAAAGCTGGTGGGCATCATTACCAATGGCGACATCATCCTGGGAACGCTCCGAAAGCTCGAACATGAGTACAATGAGGAGGAAGTCAGGCAGTACCGGGCAAGCCACTTTTTCCAGGACATCAACGCCGACCGCATCGACCTGTCGCTCTCCTTCACCATCGCGGGGAAGGACTTCGAGAACGCGGGCAACGCATCCACCACCATGAAGAAAAACCTGAAGCGTCTCGGCATACGGCCTGAAATCATCCGACGGACGGCGATCGCCTCATACGAGGCGGAGATGAACATGGTCATCTATACCAGCGGCGGGACCATGACATTCAACATCGACAGCGAAAAGATCAGGATCGTGGCCAAAGACAGCGGACCGGGCATCGAAAATATCGAGCTGGCAATGCAGGAAGGGTACACCACCGCCGAACCGTGGGTGCGGGAACTCGGCTTCGGCGCCGGCATGGGCCTTCCAAACATAAAAAAATGTTCGGATTTCATGGACATACAATCCACCCCGGTGACGGGGACAACGGTAACAATCGAAATCATCATAGGAGCCGACAATGAAGCTTAAAGAAATGATGGATAAGCTGGGCCTGGAATTGAAGAGCGACTCGACGGCCCTTGACGCCGAGGTGCAGCATGCCTACACGGGCGACATACTGAGCGATGTAATGTCGCACGCGAAGGAAGGGAGCGTCTGGATTACCCTCCAGACCCATCGAAATATCGTTTCAGTCGCGTCACTGAAATCGTTCGCGGGAATTATCCTGATAGGAGGCCGACAGCCGGACGACGACACGCTGAAAAAAGCTAATGACGAGAACATCCCCATCCTTTCGACCGCCATGAAGACATTCGAGATTACGGGCAGGCTCTACGAGCTGGGCATCAGGGGGTAGGAGCGCGCATCATCTGTTTCGGTAGCGTATATACAGCATGGTGTCGACCGAGACCAGTATGAAGTTGGTACAATACAGGTATATCACCTGGTCATAGTTATAGAATATTTTATGCAAAATCCCGGCCATGTAGCCTGCCAGAAGGATCAGCAAAAACACAAGGCTCTTGCCCTTCACCGTTTTTGATTTCCATGACCGGTAAATAGAAAACGGCCACGCCGAGCCGAAGCAGATCAGCATCACTATTTCAAATACGCTCATTACAATCCTCCCGGAAAAACTGGCCATACTGGAACAGCCTTGTCCAGCCCGGCACGCATATAAACGAGAGAAAATTACCGTGTCAATTATTAATCTGTATCTTGAAGCATTGCTCAACGTTCACACAAGGATAATCACCCGGCAGGTGTATTGAAAATTATTAAATTTGCATATGTAATTTAATATAATATTCGTGATTCCAAATTTATTTGTGAAGCAAAAATAATTATTGCATTATTTATTCTTTACCGGCTGATGGCTTCATTAATCGCATCATCCAATAGAAGTAAAAGGTAAATACAGTTTTATCGATATTATCGTTGTGTTTTGAATAATCAGTACATAATTCTGATTCATGATGAAATAGCGAAACCTGTGGTTCATGCATGAAATATATCTAATATAATTCATATGGATGAATTATAAATTATTATTGAGGTTCATATGAAAGAAAAGATTATCTGTTCGCTGTTTTTTCTGTTTATATTTGCAGTGTCAGCCTTCAGCTTTAGCCCATCACCACATCCACCGGGTGGCTCTCAACCCCCCTCTACTCCTCCTTCTGGAGGAGGCGGTCTTCCTGAACCTGCTACTCTTCTTTTAATTGCAGGTGGCGCCGGAACCGCGTATGTTGCAAGCAGAAAGGCAAAAAAATAAAGATTATGCAATGAGGCAGCAATTGATAAAATTACAACAAACCCTCTAAATACAGATATTGTTGCAGATTATTTTAATTTTTATTTGCTTTTTTTTAATACTTGAAGTAGATTTAATCAAATAATATAAATACCTTTGCTTTTACTTATATTATACACGTTTAATTGGTCAATAATCATTACAAATTGTTAAATATGTATATTTTTGAAGAAAAGAATAAATATGGCTATCATATAACCCATACGGGTGGATTATAATTTAATAAGCCTTATTTTATATCATAATAAAATACATGAGGTTTTTATGAAACACAAACTATATTTTACGCTATTTTTTATCATAATTTTTACTGCATCCGCTTTCAGTATGAGCCGGCTAGCCCCTATCAATCGCGGTGGATATCAGCATCATGGTAGTTCTCCCAGCGGCGGCGGCGGACTCCCGGAACCGGCGACAATTCTCCTGATTCTTGGTGGCGCTGCTGGTGCCGGATTTGTTATGAAAAAGAAAATGAAAAAATAGGCGTCACTTACTTCTTTCATAACAGCTCAGCTGAATGGAAATTTTTAAAAATAAAAACAATACGTGGATTTTCTACGTATTGTTTTTATTTTTTTCCCTCCTGTTTTTCTTTATCCCCATGAAGGAGCTAGTACTACGCTGGTTCACAGCCGGGTCATATTATACCCAGGGGCCGTTTGTTTTTGCCATGTTTTTCTGGATACTCTTCAGTAGATACAAGTCGTTTGACACTGTCAGCAACTCAATGGTCGCGGGCATTTTCTTTATAACAGTCTCCCTGCTCACAGAGATGTTCGGACAGTTCGCGTCAATTACGACCTTTCGTTATATTTCAATATATCTTTTCATACTGGGAACCATACTGTATTTTCTGGGAAAAACCTTTGTATATCGAAATATATTGCTTTTTTTCTATCTCCTGCTCGCCATCCCCCTGCCGGGCTTTATTCTCGACCATGCGACATTCCATTTGAAGGAGGCAGCGGCGAGCATCTCCGGATTTTTCCTTCAATTACTGTATCCCTCAACCATCCTGTACGGCACCACCCTGTACATAAACAAGCATCTCATAGAGATAACGCCGGCGTGCAGCGGTCTGCATAACATCTTCGGTATGGCATCGCTTCTCTGGCTGCTCGCGATTTTTCAGAAGCGTGCGCATATCGCTGTACTCGACTATCTTCTGTCCATACCCGCGGCGCTTCTTGCCAACATAGTAAGAATACTGGTAGTTTCTATCCTGACCGTGCAGGGTTACGGCGAATATGCCCTGGGTGTCTTTCATGAAGCTATTGGCGTCCTGGTCTTTATTGTTATCTTCATTTTAATCGCCCACTTCAACGACTGGCCCGATTTTAAAGCAGACGGCGATACAATACGAACAGCGAAACATGCGGCTCCGGGGTTACAGGGAAACAGGCTTATACCCCTGATAATAATTATGTCGATTTTGGCAATCGGTTCATGGGGATTTTACATAAAGACGCTCGCCGCGCCCGCCGGCACGGGTCATCTTCTGAGCGGGACGCTCGCCGCTGAAACGCCGGGATGGAAGTCTCGAGACATGAAACTCGGGGATGTCTACAACAGATTGCTGAACACGGATGATTTTTTGATGCGCGAATATTATAAGAACAACGACCCGAGCCGCAAACAGAGCGTATTCTTATATTTCGTCCATGCGCGGGGAGACCGCAGGCCGTTTCTGCACCGGCCCGATCTCTGTCTGAAGAATGAAGGCTACAACCTTCTGGAACAGAAGATTATAGCCCTGCCGCAATCCGGGAAAAATGTTTCAAGAATGCTCTTCAGCCGGGGATCACAAGGTCTTCTGGTTTACTACTGGTACAGGTACAGGGGGCGGGAACTGGATTCATATTTCAGCCTGCAGCAAGCCATGTTTATCGATTTCGGGAAAGAAGCTGATTGCAGCATGATACGACTTTCCATGATAGTAAATCCACAGAATGTCGGAAAAGAAGAAAAATTGATTCGCGAATTTGCAGAAAAAGAGATTCCAGTCATCTTCAAAAATACTTGTCACTGAAACGGGAACTCAGAAGCAGTTACCAAGCCTATTTTATCACTATGAATGTATTTGCATGGCCCGGTATTGGGTGCCGGTATATTATATTCCCCCCCGCCAGGGGGGGAATATAACTCAACTGTTATTGACCTACAGGTGTATTAACCCATGTGGAGAGCCTTCTTGATGGTCTTGACCATGTAATCAGGCGAAACCGGCTTCTGGAAGACGCCATTGAAACCGAGCTTGTCCAGCTCCACGTTCTGCGCGGTCGCAGCGCCAATGCTGCTGAGCAGGTATATCGGCAGCTTTTTGTCCTTTTTCCTGATTTCATGGGCGACCTTCGTGCCGGCGTCCACCTGCTCCATCATCATGTCGCAGAGCACCAGATCCGGCTTCACCTTGTCGACCGCGTCGATTCCATCCCTGCTGTTGGTTGCGGTATACGCGTCGAAACCGTTGCCCGTAAGGATTGCCTTGATTGCTTCGGTAATATCAATATCGTCATCGATAACTAATATCTTTTTCATATCTGCCATTGGATCACTCCTTAGATGTTAATTTAACGTCATGGTATCAGACGCACTGATAATGTCACTGATCTTATCCTTTAAAAATTGGTACGCCTGTTCAAGGTTTTTTTCTGCCACGGGCGTCAATTTTTCCATGAACTCCCAGCCGTACCCCCGTATGGCGAGTACATAGGCCCTGGCAGCAATTCCGTACATCTCGTGGCAGAGCGCCAGCACGGAGGCTGGAGAGACCGAGTGTGTCGTAAAGGTGATCTCGTTCGCCGGCTCGAGCTCCGTGAACGAGAATGGTTCTTCACCGCTCACAGCCGCATCGACAAATATCACCGTGTCACTCTCGGACACCGCCAGCGCGTCCTCAACCTGCAGCTGGTAATTGCTGTCGGTGACGACGCCGGCAAGGCGCTCACGCTCGATGAGCGCCGCCAGGGCCGGCCCGAGGCCGTCGTCCTGACGGCCCGGATTTCCATACCCGTATACCAGAACTCTGTTGCGCATGGCGTCTATTTTCTTTTGACGTCGATTATATCGCCCCGCGCGTCGAACATGGAGACCTCAAGCGGCATTTCCCCCAGCGCATGGGTGGCGCATGACAGGCAGGGATCGTACGCCCTGATGGCCACCTCGACGCTGTTCATCATGCCCTCGGTAATCTCCGGCTTGCCGGTAAACACGCTCTTCGCGACATGGGTCACCGCGCGATTCATCGGCTCGTTGTTGTTCGTCGTTGACACGATCAGGTTTGCCATGACGATCTGATCCTGCTCGTTGATCTTGTAGTGGTGGAACAGCGTCCCCCGCGGCGCCTCGAGAAGACCGACGCCCTCGTTGACCTTCTTTCCCTTTGTCACAAGGTTCTTGCCCTGGATGTCCTTGTCATTGAGGAGTTCCTTGATCATCTCGGCCGCGTGGAGATTCTCGATGAGACGCGCCCAGTGCATGTGCATTGACATGTTGTTCGGCTTGCCGTTCGTATAGGCCTTATACTGCTCGAACTCCTTCTGCGCGAGCGGGGTCGGGATGAAGTCACAGGTGTTGAGACGGGCCAGCGGTCCGACGGTGTACCACCCGTCCTTCTTGCCGATCGACTTCAGATAGGGGAACTTCATGTAGCTCCAGTTCTTGACCTCTTCGCCGATATGGTTGTAATAATCCTGGTAATCCACATCGTTCAGGATCTTCTTCCCTTCGGAATCGACGGCGCGGAGCACGCCGTGGTAGAGGTCGAGCGCCCCGTCCTTCCGCACCAGAGAAAGGTGATTGGAGGGAAATACCGCGAAATTGTCGATCATGTCCTTATTTTTCGAATGGAAGTCCTTGAAGAGATCCACCGCCGCCTGCGCCCACGATATCATCTTGTCGATATTGAGGGGATCGGCGCCCTTCAGGAACTCGTCACGCTCCTCGTCAGACAGGCTCTTGTTGATGCCGCCGGGAATCGCGCCCGTGCCGTGGATCTTCTTGCCGGCGGTCGCGCGTATGATCTCCTGGCCGAATTTCCGCATCATAACGGCCTGGACCGCGAGGTCCTTGTGCTCCAGCGCCACGCCAATGACATTGCGTATCGCCGGATCGGCATCGACGCCGAAAAGCAGGTCAGGAGAGCACAGGTGGAAAAAATGCAGGGTGTGCGACTGGAAGGTTTGCCCGTAATGCATGAGCCGCCGCATCTTCTCCCCTGTCGGCGTGAGGCCGTCGCCGGTCCCGGCGCCGACGATGACGTCCATCGCCTTTGCCGCCGCCAGGTGGTGGCTCACCGGGCAGATCCCGCACAGGCGCTGCACCAGCACCGGGGCCTCCCAGTAGGGCCTGCCCTGGACAAAGCGCTCAAACCCGCGGAACTCCACGATATGGAGCCGCGACTGGGCCACGTTATTGTTGTCGTCGAGATGGATGGTCACCTTCCCGTGTCCCTCGACTCTTGTTACCGGTTCTATCGTTATCTTTCTAGCCATGGTTGTCTCCCTTAATCATACTTTAATGCTTCGTACGGAATATTGAGGGGCTTCCCGGAAAGGAGCGCCGTCAGCGCCTCCCAGATCAGGTCCGCTCGCGGCGGACAGCCGGGAAGATAATAATCGATCTTCACGATTTCATGGAGTGGATACACCCTGTCCAGTATCATCGGGATTTCAGGATCATTGGGTATGATCTTGTCATCCACGGTGACGCAGTTGAGATACGCCTCTTCCAGGCACTCCCGGATGGGGATCCCGTTCCGCATCGCCGGAAGGCCGCCCATTATGGCGCATTCGCCCAGTGATATCAGGATCTTGCAGTTCTTGCGGAACTCGATCAGGTTCTCGACGTTCTCGCTGTTGCAGCATCCTCCTTCGATGATGCCGATATCGACCGGCTTCGTGAATTTTTTTATATCATCGACCGGCGACTTGTTGAATTCGACCAGGTCGATGAGCTGAAGAATTCTATCGTCAATGTCCAGAAGGGACATATGGCACCCGAAACAACCCGCGAGCGACGCGGTGGCCACAACTGGTTTACTCATTATCATATCCTCCGATTTGTTACGTTACTTCTGAATTTCGCTGCCAATGGGCGTCACATCATATTTACGCTTCCCGATGGGCACGGCAAATCCGACTTCTTTCTTTAGAATCGCTCCAACCGGGCACTGGTCCATCGCCTTCTTCGCCAGCTCATCTGACATCTTCGATTCAAGCTGCGGATCAGCGACGATCGTCGAATGTCCCGACCTGTTAGTCATCGAGAAGATGTGCTTCCCGTCCTTCGTAACGATTCCGCGCACGCACCGCCGGCACTGGACGCACCGGTTGGTGTCGATCATTATCTTTGTATAGGTCGCGTCCATCTTCCGCTTCGGGAAGAGGTAGGGGAACCGCGGCGCCATGAGCCCGTACCGGTATCCCAGCGCCTGGAGCTCGCAATTGCCGCTCTTCTCACAGGTGGGGCACATGTGATTGCCCTCGACGAACAGCATCTCGACGATGGCCTTCCGCATGTCCTCGAGCTCCGGGATCTCGTTCTCCACGATCATCCCCTCGGCCACGGGCGTGGTGCAGGCTGCCATGAAGCGCCCCCCCACCCTCACGGTGCAAATGCGGCATATACCGGCCGGCTTCATGCCCTCATACCAGCAGAGCACCGGAATGTAGATGCCGTTGTCGCGGGCGGCCTCGACTATCGTCTGTCCCGCCTTGCCGGTGCATTCTTTTCCGTCTATTTCAAATGTTATCTTGCTCATATTAATGTCCCTCGATGTTTGGATTTCTTCCCGCGGTCTTGCAGTACTCCTGCACCGCTTTGCTGAGGTCGAACTCTGACACGAAGTCAGCGCCCTTCTGCAATTTGGCCTCGTAGACCTCTCGGAAATTTTCGATGGTGGTCGCTATGGGATTGGGCGACGTCTGGCCGAGACCGCAGCGGCTCGTTGACTTGACAATGCGGCACCACTGCTCCATCTCCTTCAGATCCGACTCGGTGCCCTTTCCGGCCATGATCTTCTCGAGCCGGTCTTTCAGGATCATATTGCCGGCGCGGCACGGCGTACACCAACCGCACGACTCTTCGACGAAGAAATCCATGAAGTTATGCACAATCCCGAGAAGGTCGGTCTTTGGTCCGATGATGATGATTGAACCGCCGGTCGGAAGTTCCTCGAATGATATTTTTTTCCCAAAATCCTTGCTGCCGACGCACTTGCCTGAAGGACCGCCGACCTGAACGGCCACCGCATCCGGGGCGCCCGCCTCGTCAAGGAGGCTCTGGAGGGTCTCTCCGAACTCAACCTCGTAGATGCCCGGCTTGGAGCAGTCGCCGGATACCGAAAGCACCTTGGTGCCGAACGACTGAGTCGTTCCCATTTTCAGGAACCACGCGGCGCTCTGCACCATGATCCGCGCCACCGCGCAGAGGCTTTCCACGTTGTTGACCGATGTCGGATACCCGGCATAGCCGTGCTGGGCCGGGAATGGCGGACGGTTACGGGGCTCTCCCCGCTTCCCTTCTGCTGACTCTATCAACGCGGATTCTTCACCGCAGATATAGGCGCCTGCGCCGAGCTTTATTGTGATGTTAAAATTGAAACCCCTCTTGCCCGCGACATTCTTCCCAAGCAGGTTGTTCTGCCGCATCGATTCCAGCACGCTTTCGAGATACTTCAGCAGATATTCGTACTCGGCCCGAAGGTAGAGGATACCCTCATCCGCGCCGATAGCGTATCCCGCCACAGCCATGCCGTCAAACAGCATCTGGGCGCGTTCCGTGAAAATCACGCGGTCTTTAAAAGTACCCGGTTCACCTTCGTCACCGTTGCAGATAATATACGTTTTCTTGCCCTTGGCGTTCCGGGTGAACTCCCATTTCATTCCGGTAGGGAACCCCGCGCCGCCGCGGCCGCGAAGGTTCGATTTTTTAACCTCTTCGATGACCTCTTCCGGCGACATTTCGATCGCCTTTTTGATGCCTGAACCGGCTTCATACGGGGCGAAAATCACCTGGCCTGTTTTCATGATATTGTTTTTCACCATGGCGCCGATAAGATCGGACTTGTTCTGGCCATCGCCCGTCTCCTTGACCATGGACTCAACGCTTTTACCTGCTTTCATCTGAAAGACGAGGTCTTTCGCCTTCTCTGAAGTGAGATTGGTAAAGACGACTCCGTTTATCAGGGCCGCCGGCTCCTGGTCGTTCATGCCGATATCGGATGTGTCATACAGGCCGATCTGGCCGTCAAACGTCGTTGAGCCGAATGAGCATCCTGCCGCCTGCTCGAAAGCCTTGGCGACAGCATCCCTCCCCTTCATTACGGCAACGGCGCTGTTGTTCAGATAGACCGTATACTTGCCACGCGTATCGCGCGAGAAAAAATGATAGAAGGTAACAACACCTTCCACATCGGATTTTGAAAGATCAAGGCTCTCTGCAACCTGCGCCGATGCTTCATCCGGGATGCAACCCAATTCACTCTGAAGATCACGGAGAACATCGATCAGCCTGGAGGGATCCTTGCCATGTTTTTTAACAGCATTTGCAACTACTTTGCCTATATCAACCATAGCTCCTCTTTTATGATTATAAGTTTTTTATTGATCCAAATACTTTAAATGTGCATTTTTTATTAACTATTTTGGTCATTTAAGAAATATAATTTATTTTATTAAGCATATATAATTTATTTTTTATGTTTATAAAATAAATTTAAATAGCGAATGTTGGTATAACATATTTTATTATATTATTTTTTGTTAAAAAAATATAACCAAAACTTGGGATATTAATTATTAT
>JAFGJX010000126.1 GCA_016928865.1 Spirochaetota bacterium | reverse complement strand
GTTGTAGACCATGCCGCCGCCGGTGCCGCCCATGGTGTAGGCGGGTCGGATGACCACCGGATAGCCCAGGTCATCCGCGATCTTTTCCGCCTCTTCCACGGAGAAGGCCGGGGCGCTGCGGGGCATTTCGATCCCCAGACGGGTCATTGTCTCCTTGAAGGCGATGCGGTCTTCGCCCCGCTCTATCGCGTCCGCCGCAACCCCGATGATCTTCACCCCGTATTTATCAAGGACCCCGTTTTTGAATAATTCCGATGAGAGATTGAGGCCGGTCTGGCCGCCTAGGTTCGGCAGAAGCGCGTCAGGCCGCTCCTTCTCAATTATTTTCGTGAGGGTATCTTCATTGAGTGGCTCTATGTACGTCACGTCAGCCATGCCGGGGTCTGTCATGATGGTGGCGGGATTTGAGTTTACCAGTACGATCTTATACCCGAGCTTTCTCAGTGCCTTACAGGCCTGGGTCCCTGAATAATCAAACTCGCACGCCTGGCCGATTATAATGGGACCGGACCCGATAATCAGTACTTTTTTGATGTCATCACGCTTTGGCATACCGGTAACCTCTTTCTGTCAGATAGGGAAGATATACATACTGATACCCCTCCTGGATGGGAGGGGCGAGGGGAGGGCTGTGTAGATAACCCTCACCTATCCTCCCCCAGCAAGGGGGAGGGACGTGAGATACGATTCAGTCCACTGACGTTAGTAATGCTAAAAAATGCCGGATTATGTCAAGTACTGATTAATTTTTTGGTAATTAATTTTTGAGAAATGTCCGCGCATGATTATGGGCGGGTGCCTGGATGATTTTCCGGTTTAACTGAAAAATAATGACACAATTAATAATAATTGTCAAAATTTATGGGTCGTGATACTTCTACCGATAACTATCGGGTCAGGGTAATTTAGTTTCTGTTTTCAGGTGTCAGAGTAAAATTATTTCAACGCAGGGAGGGGAGATGAGGCAGCTCAGATTTTTTTCAATTTTAACAATTCCGGTGATGGGACTGGTGCTTATCCTTTCATTTCAGCCTGTCAATGCGGGGGACGACTGTTACAATTGCGGACCGGGTAGCGCCGGCGGCATACACCAGTGCCGATACCATGGGCGCGAGACATATGAGCAGCGGAAGAAGTGCGAGGCAGCGGGATGCAGGGTAACCGGGACTTCCGCCTGTTCCACTGCCCCTGATGTAAAAGTGATCGATCCGAACTGATATTTGATTTATTGACAGCCTGCTCATGCAGTTTGGTATATTATTACGGCTGCCTGGCGGAAGCACCTACGGTTAGAGGATCTTCGGGATAAAAAAATCCCCGCGGGGAGCGGGGACGAGAGTAAGGAGTAGACGCAAAAAAATGCATGAGAGCAAAATTTCCGCTGATTATAAATAACTGTCTCTATTGGCCGGGGAAGAACTTGTTTGGATGAGAAATAAATCCTGTGCCCAACCAAAATAAGCTATAGTGAAAGCTGGTAAAAGTCAAATTATTGAGGAAAAAATTTACTTATTTTTTTGTAATTAATTCAGGACCGGATGTCCGGTTCGGAAATAAACGTGGGTGGAAGCAGCAAAGAAAAACCGCGTTATGATTTTGAATTTATTTTTTGTGAGATTCGTTCCCTGTCCTTTAACAACAGATCGCGATGGTCGAATTCCTGTTTGGCAATCTCCTCAATCTGATTTGCAACGCTCACATAATGCCCGGCAAGCTTCTTGAGCAGAGATGACATGCTCAGGTACAGCTTTCCAATCGATTCCTCTGAATCCGCGAGGACCTTCAATACTGTGAGGATGTCTTTTTCATCTGATATTTTTTTTAATACGTTATTGAGGAGATTGTTCTGGAAGTCTGAAATCATGCTTTCGCGAACCGCAGGCCTGGGGTAGCGTTCCCGTGTTTCTTCAATAATTTTTGCATGCTCGAAGGAATGAACCTCCATGAACTCAAGCACTGCACGGGCCCCTTCCAGGCGGGCGAGATTTTTTATTCTCTGATAAAAGGTGGCCAGGGTATTTTCAAGAAATACCATAAAATTGATGTATTCGTTGGTCATGACGATACCTCCCCTGCTGGATATTTTAAATTTGCCCCGATAGGCCAATGAAGCGTCGGAAAAAAGAGCTGAGTGGCCGGGGGCTGTCTGAGAGTTCAGCGTCTTTGTTCGGGTCCCGCAGGCCGCGAGGCTTTTTCGACGCGTGCTACTCTAATTGTGACAGACTCTTAACAGCACTGCATATGTTGCGTTTTCTTACCCGCGTCTTTTATGACAGACATACACGGCCATGAAATTATCGCCATAGTCGGCTGTTTCAATGTCAAAGCCAGCCCGGTAGAGCATCTCTTCCATTACCCAGTCGAACGTGGAGTATTCGTTTCGCACGTGGTTCGAGAATTTATCGAACATCTCGTCTCCAGCGATTTTTTTGAAGCTGTCCAAGACATGGTTTACCGACGCTTCGTATTTTTCGAGCTTGATTGAATACACAATGTCGCGCAGGTATAATTTCCCCCCCGGTCTGAGGAGGCCGCTGATTTTCAGGATGGCGATCTGCTTCCAGAAATCAGGAAGGTGGTGGAGGGCGAGCTGGGTGATCACGGCGTCGACCGGGTCGCCATCGTGCCGGTAATTCAGGAAGCCGGCCTGTATGAATCTGATATTATTTCTCCCGAGGGAGTGCGTCTTTTTCGCGGCATAATCGAGCATTACCCGTGATATGTCAACGGCGTAGACCCCGCGGCACTGTTCGGAAATTGCCGCGGATAATTCTCCGGTGCCGGCGCCGAATTCTATAACGCTCTGGTCCGGCTTCAGATCAAGCGCTGAAATGATGCCGCGAGTCTCGGCCCGGATGTCGCGTATCTTCGACATCCGCTCGTCGTAGTTGCGCACCTCGTTTTCACTGTTGTAGTCGGTTCCGACGTGCCGCATTTCGTCGTATTGCCAGGGGTATGGTGGTGTCATAAACGTATGACCGTGCTGTGCGAAAAGCGCTCAGGCTTTCATTCGCTCGAGGATGAAGAGCTTGATGCTGATGCGCCCTCTGTGTCATCCGGGTCGTCCTCGTCGACCTTGTAAATGAGATTCAGGGTATTAGAGCATGATGAGGTTAAGGTGCTGGTACAGGTGGGAAGAAGCCCCACCCCTTTTTCATCCAGCTCATTGTCTTTATAGATCATGATCATCAGAGTTGAATCAGAATTGATTCGTTGCGCGGTAATTGTGGCGGTCTTTATTTTACCCGCCGGGATTATAAGCAATGTGCTTCTTTCAGGAGGAAACACATCCGGAGAAATAAATGGTAGAGGGGGCTTGCCATCAACAAGTATGGTTGTTGAAAATTTGTTGTATGTGGGATATAACGGATCTGCAATGTCGCCAGGTGTTGTGCTACCGTTACCCATGACTATTATCATGATCTCATAATCATCAGGATCCTTTAACTCACAGGACGGAATGAGAAACACTGCCGCAAGAGTAAGAATAATGGGGAAAATGAGTTTCTTATGAAAGTTTTTCATAATAATACCTGAAACGCTATGGGTAAATACATTATTGACTCTTATTTACCACTTCTATACATAAAATAACATTGAGTGTGATTTTTTCAACTATTAATTAGTGTTTTATCCCAAATATGTGTTACATTGCCGCGTCTGAAACCATATCATTCTTTTCTGGCGGGAGTCTGATTCGTGTCCTGTTTAGAGAAGAACAGGTCAATGATAAAGGTCACTGCCAGGATCGCTGTCAGTACCACACAGATGATGATCATGGCAGTACGGCTTATATGCATCTTTTCGTAAAATTTTCCCACCAGGAAGCTGTATGCCAGAAAGCAGATTGTAAAAACCAGGGTCATGATGAGTTTGGTCTTTTGAAACATTTCCGCTACCTCATGAAGATTATTGTATGATCCGGCAGGGCCGCATGCGTCGCCCCCCGTGTAAACGATTATTCGCAGTAGCTGTCAGGTTACCCATATGGTTAAATTTGTCAATACAGTTGTGAATTATTCTGTCCCGGGGGCAGAATAAATATCGACTATTTTCTTCATGGTCAATATTGTCTTGGTGGCTGCACCGCTCAGCTGTCGGATGCCCTTCCCGAGATTTCCTCGATTGCCACTCTGATGATGCAGGCCTTTTCCAGCGATGGCTCGCGATAGGCCCATGCACGGTTTGGGGAATAGTGCGCCATGATGATGCCGAGCGCGCGCTCCTTTTCGCCGCGATCCGTAATGAAGACAGCCCTGCCGGTGCCGACAACGCTCCGATATTTCATGCTCCAGTCGCACGCGATATCCGATCGTATCGGTTCGGCATCGATATCGACCTCAAAGCAGACGAGATTATTCTTTTTCAGGATATCGATCTTTTTCCCTGCATGGCCGGTATGGAAGTAGAGCGCCCTGTCCCGGTAGCCGAAATTGAGCGGCACGATATAGGGTGTGGAGCCGTCGCTCATCCCCAGGCGGCAGATTTCCGCTTCCTGTAATATTGACTCAATCTCTTTGAAATCAGTGATCTCTTTTTCTTTTTTACGCATTGTAATCTCCATAATTAACCCCGGGGGTGAGAGCAACATTTTGCCCGATAGTTATCGGTAGGCCGGGGGTCAGAGCAACATATTGCCCGATAGTTATCGGTAAGCCGGGGGTCAGAGCAACATTTTGCCCGATAGTTATCGGTAAATCGCCTGTTCCTGGCTTTCTGTCTGGTCATGGATCCGGTAGGTATCGGCCGAACGCTTCCACCAGGCAGCCAGCAGGCTTGCGATCAGCGAATGGAACAGGCTCGATATCGCGCTCGGAATCGCTGTTGCCGGGTTAGCGAAGTTTGTCCGTGCCAGCACCGCGCCCAGTCCTGAGTTCTGCATTCCTACTTCGATCGATATGGTCCTGGCAGCGAGAACGTCCCTGGTCAGGGCGATCGTGGCGAGGTATCCCAGTAGAAAGCCTCCCGCGTGAAGAGAGAATACGGCGGCAACGAGTCTCCAGCCCGCCCGAAGTATCTCTTCCCTGCCCGCGCCGATGATCGAAGCCACGATAAGCGTGATGAAGAGCACTGCCACCAGCGGCATGACGGGGAGTACCCGTGCTGTCAGGCGCGGGAGGTAGCGGTTCATGATCACTCCGGCAGCCACCGGCACCAGGACCACCTGCACGGTCGTGAGGAAGAGACCCAGGGCTGGTACGTCCACGCGGCTTCCGGCCAGGAGGGTGGCGAAGAAGGGCGTTGCTGCGATTGCCAGGAGAGTGGATATGCTGGTCATCGTTACCGAGAGCGGCACGTCTCCCTTTGCCAGGTAGCAGATCACGTTGGACGCCGTTCCGCCCGGGCAGGATGCAACCAGGATGAGGCCCACGGCCAGCGGAGCGGGCAGCCCGTACAGGGAGGCCAGGCACCAGCCGAGAGCGGGCATGACGCCGTACTGGAGCGCGACTCCGGCCGCTACCCGTCCGGGGAAGCGCGCGACGCGCCGGAAGTCGTCGATCGTGAGAGTGACGCCCATGCCGAGCATGATCATGCCCAGGCCAGCGGGAATCATCCAGCCCGAGAACCAGGTGAAGGCCGGCGGGTAGGCGAGGGCGATGATGCTGGCGATGAGCACCCAGGCGGGAAACCCCCTGGTAATGGCGTCGATTATGTTCATGCTGTCAGAGCCACTTCTTGCGGATAAAGACCAGGATCGCCGCGATCGACATGAGCGCGGAGATGATGAGAACGATGGTGAACCCGTGGGGGTGCTCCTGAAAGGGGAGCTTTACGTTCATCCCGTAGAACGACGCGATCGTTACAGGGATGGTGAGGATGATGGTGAATGACGTCAGGAACTTGATGGTAATGTTCAGGTTGTTGGATATGACCGATGCGAAGGCGTCCATCATGCCGCTCATGATGTCGCTGTAGACGTTCGCCATTTCAAGCGCCTGCCGCGTTTCGATCACGATGTCCTCAAAGATATCCTCGATTTCGACGTCCATCTTCATGATGCCGTGGCGCTGGAGGCGCTCCAGCATGAGCTCGTTCGTTTTCAGCGACGTGGTGAAGTAGACCAGGCATTTTTCCAGGTTCATCAGCTTGATGAGCTGCTTGTTCTTCGATTCCTGCTCCAGCTTTCTCTGAATGATATTCGCCGCGTTGTTGATCTGCTTCAGGTACTGGAGGTACAGCATCAGCGAGCGCAGGATGATCTGAAGGATGAACTTCACCCCGGTGATGGTCGTGATATTCTTGACCTTGCCATTGATGAAGTCGGGGAGCACAACCTCCGCTTTCGAACAGATGGTGATGAGCACACCTCCGGTCAGGATCACGCCGATCGGCAGCGTTATATAGGGGAGGTCGGTGTTGTGCTCGTCGAAAAAGGGCACTTTAATGATTATGAGGGTCGCGCTCCCCTCTGTTTCGATACGCGCCGTTTCATCGATGTCGAGCGAGGCCGTGAGAAAGTCGAACGGCACGTTGAAGTTCTGGGCCAGAAGGGGAAGATCGTCCCGCGATGGGTTGATGATGTTGACCCAGCAGTTCCTCTCAATCCGCTCCACCTTCTTGATAGCGCCATCCGCCAACTTGTAGACCTGGATAAGCGGCTGGATCTCGACGGCGATCTCCTCGGCCGTCATCTCCTCCTCGACCGGGATCTCGGACTTCAGGATCTGGCCGATCAGCTCCGTCAGCTCGATCGCTTCCTTGCTGAGGGAGCGCTGCGATAGCTCCCATATCTCCCTCTGCCTTCCGGACGGAAGAGTAGTAAGGAATGCCAGAAGCTTATCGTCGTGCATGCCGGCGAGGAGATCTACGATTTCACTTTTATCAAACAGGTCAAGGAGCGACAGCTTGATATCGTCATCGTAGTAGCTGAATATCTGCGAACGGATTTCAGGGGAGAGTATGTCCATGATCTTTTTGTTTTCTTCAATGGTCATGGCCCCGAGAAAGTCGGCCACGACCGATGGCGGTGTGGAGGTGCAAAACTCCCGAATTTCTTCGATGTTCTCGGAAGCGAGCATGTCGCGGAATTCCGGTACCAGCAGCGGGTTTTTCATGCGGCGCCTCCAAGATGTATTCGTGGGTCGGGCAACATGCGAAGAACAATACAATTTAACCGATCGTTCAAGATTATTGCCTGAAAAAACTTGCTTTACGATATCTATAAAAAATTAGCGATTGTCAAGAAATTTTACTTTTCATACTGTTACTGTTTTGTTTTTACCGGACCGTTTCATCTCCTAATAATATTTATTCTCCCTAAAGGAATATTATATTGACAAATATTTGAACTTTATCGTAATAATGGGGGTCTAAATAACAATGCTGAACCGAACAATAAAAAGGAGGAGTACCCCAGTGAAAAAATTAGGTTTATTTGTAATCCTCGCAACCATGATAATCTCTTTTTCAGCATCGGACGGGTTTGCCTTTAAACTCGGGGGAAAAGAGATGGTGAAAAACGGCAGCGGCATCAGGACCAAGTCGATCTTCGGCACCCTGTATTACCTGACCCTCTCGGTGCCGGCTTCCCTGCAAGGCAAAGACGCCAAGACGATTATCGAGGCGAACCAGCCGATGTCGATGATCCTGGTTATTGACAGCAGACTTGTCACCCGGGAACGTTTTGTTGATACGGTTAACGACGGTTTTGCCAAGGCCGCGTCGTCGGGATATGTTTCGCCGAAAAAGCAGGCGTTCATGGACCAGTTCAACGATATGAAATTCAGCAAGGGCGACATCGTATACATGAACTATACGCCGGACGGCCTTGTCACCACCTTCAAGTTCAAGGATACCGGCAAAACCAAGGTACTGGGCACTATCAAGGGCCTTGACCTGAAGAAAGCCCTTTATGCCATCTGGCTTGGCCCCGATCCCGTGCAGGAATCACTGAAAAAGGCCCTCCTCGAAGGCAAGTAAGCTACTGTTTTGGAAATCGAAGAGGCTGTCCATGGCGGGCAGCCTCTTTTTTTGCTGAAAATAATTAATTTGCAACCATTATCGGATCAATCTGTCTTTATCAGGGTAACATAATCCGGCTGGAATCCGCATCCCCATCAGATATCATGTTACGGAATCCTGTAATTGTGGAGATTGCTTGCATGAACATGAAAAATCCCTCCATGTCCGAACATGATAGCCCGGTCACGCGAAACGAGTCCGTTATGACCACCCTGGTCTACAACCTCAGGGGCGTGCTTTCAATGCTGCTGCTCTATACCAATACGCTCTTCTGGTTTACCTTCCTGCTGCCGATATCCATTTTGAAGCTCCTGGTGCCGATCCGGGGATTCAGAAAATTGTGCGGATTGCTTCTGAACGGAATCGCCGTTTCATGGATAACGATCAACAATTTCAACCTCAGGTGGTCGCAGAGAATCAGGTGGAACGTGAGCGGCTTGGAGGGCCTTTCACTTGACGAGTGGTACCTGGTTATATCGAACCACCAGACCTGGGTTGATATCGTGGTTCTGCAGAAGGTGTTCAACAGGAGGATCCCCTTCCTGAAGTTTTTCCTCAAGAAGGAGCTGATATGGGTTCCGATCCTCGGAATTGCCTGGTGGGCGCTCGACTATCCGTTTATGAAAAGATATTCTCCGTCTTTCATAAAAAAGCATCCCCACCTGAAGGGGAAGGATATCGAGATAACCCGGAAGGCGTGCAGAAAATTCAAGTCCCTGCCGGTATCCATCATGAATTTCGTCGAGGGAACCCGCTTCACCGGGGAAAAGCATGACAGGCAGAAATCGCCCTTCCGGCACCTGCTCAAGCCGAAAGCCGGCGGGATAGGGTTCGTGCTTTCAACGATGGGTGAGCAGCTGAGCGCCATAGTGAACGTAACCATCATGTATCCGGGAGGCGACACGAGCTTCTGGAGCTTTTTGTGCGGAAGAATAAAGGAGATCCGGGTTGTCGTGGAAAAACTGCCGGTAACCCCGGAACTGCTTGGCGATTATATCGAAGATAAGGAATATCAGGCCACATTCCAGGAATGGCTGAATGATCTCTGGAGCAGGAAAGACGCCCTGATTGAATCGTCCCTCAAGCCTCGCTAGCATCTGATCCCATCCCATGATTTTATCAGGCCGGCACCACTACTCTTGTTGCCGGCCTTTGTTTGCAATCTCCGTCAATCCCGTATCATGAATATCGACCCATGCGTGCGCAATCACTTTGTTTCGGTCGCTGCCAGATACCTGCGGAGGATGAGCCCGGCCAGCAGGGCCAGACCGAAGACAATGCAGAGCGGAGCGATGAAGTGCCATGCGGCTACGAAACTCAGGTGCTTGGCGTAGCTCCGTATCGCGAGGTCTTCGACGATGTCCGGGTAGAAGCTGAAGATATTCCGCGACGCCCAGAGCAGGGCGCCGCAGGCGGCGAGGACGATCACCGGGGGGTAGATCAATAACCGCTTCAGCGCCACGAGCTTCAGGCGCCGTTCCGCGGTCGAAAATATCAGGTAGAATATATACAGGAGGGGGATGAGCGCCGCGCCATAGGCGGCATATTGTCCCCACGAGAGGAACGCCATGGCGTTCGAGATCATTTCCGCCTGCTCTCCCTCGAACACCGGCCCTGCCACATGTATCACCCCGTTGTTGATGCTGAGTCCGAATTTGCGCAGGTACTTGCCGGCAAAATACTCGCCCAGGCCGGTATCCGAAAACCTGAAGACGGTCATGAGCAGCGTGCGGTTCTGAAGGTCGTCTATCGTGGCGAGCTTTTCAACGAGGAGATCGCTCATCACGTGCCGTTTCCGGGGCGTAACGCCGGAATCGTCGTCGACCCAGAGGCTTACATTAAAATCGGGAAATTTTACCACGAGGGTGCGGCTGCCGAACTGGTCCGCGTTCATGTCGCGGCGGTAGAATATGTTTCTGCGCTGCACCTGGTCGTCGTAGCTGGTAATGAAATCCAGGGCTTTTTCTATCTCGCCGCGCACCGCGCCGTCGATCAGCTTCTCGTTCAATATGCCTGACAGCGGTTTCTCGATAAGCTTCAGGTCCGCGTACAATTTCCCCGAACCGGTGTCACGGTGCTTTTCAGCAATTTTTTCCGCGTCCTGCTTCTTGTCTTCAAGGATGGAAACGGCGTCCTCGTACTCGTCCTCCGCTTTTTTCATCGCGGCGCGCGCCGTTTTGATGAGGTCGCTGTTCTCCCTCTGGTAATCCTCGATTTCCCTTATTCTGGCCTTGATCGCCTGGAGTTCTTCTTTCCTGTTGCTTTCAAAATCCTCCCGGTTTGGAAAGGTTTCCTTTACCTCTTTCCACTTGAGGCGGCCAAGGTCGTGATGCTGTTTTTCCAGAGATTCCAGCTCGTCGTCCCTGCTGGTGCGCAGGTAATCGGCCTTGGCCTCTTCATGGCGTTTTTTTATGGCTTCGAATTCCTGCGTGTAGCTCGTGAGCTGGAGCTCTGACTCGATCTCGTCATTGACCTTCTTTTCCGTCTGCCAGTTTTTTCCCTGGACAAAGGCGGTGATGAAGCGGCCGTCTTTCAGAATGCTCGTATAAAAGGAAGGCTGCAGGATGACCGTGATGATAATGGCGGCTATTGCGGCCGCCGGAATGAGAATAAGGGCTGCAAAGCCGGTTATGGTGAAGAGAGTCCGGCGTGGCTGCCGTGCCGCTTCCGTTCCCGCGCCGTTGTTTCCGGAGTCATTTGTGTCCGTCATCCCAGGTCCTCCCGATGTTTGATTGTTGGGTTCATATATGCGCAGTAATGCGGGCGCCTGTCAATTACAATTTAACGACCGGGTAAACGCGCGATTATACAGGGAAAGGTTGATTGACAAAGAGCGGGCTCGGCGGTCATTGTGACCACCGTAACGTCCCGAGAGACATCCCGCGATGCGCTGAAACTGATAAAAATTTTTATCGTTTATCTCCGTCGTTCGTTACCTTTCGGGAGGGACGCGCATGAAAGCATACGGAATAGCGATGGTAGCCGCCATCATAATTTTCTGCGCCCTGTTCGCCGGCTGCTCCCGGGCCCTGATAACGGCCCCGGCAGCGGCATACACATCTCGATGGGAGATAGTCCTTGCCGGGCTCGGTATGGGGCCGGACCGGTACAGCACGGCGAGAGGAGACCGGGAGCCGCGCAGGGGCAGAAGGTTCCTCTGGGCCAGGCTCAGGATAACAAACAGGCTGAAAACAAAACAGGAATTTCTCCTGAAGCGGATCATCCTGACGGCTGACGGGAAACGGGTGCGGCCGTCTATCCTGGACATGGGCGTTCTCGTGTCCCTCAGGGCGAACCCGGCCCCTGTCTGCGCGCCGGGTGAGACAATTTCCAGGAAAATAATCTATACCGTGCCGGCCGACGCGGTGCCGGAGAAGATTTCCTATGAAAAGGTCAATATCATGATCTCTGAGAGCGGACAGCGCGCGGACGCGGGACGCAAAAAATAGATCCGGAGCGGGACGAGTGATGAAACGTCATACGATGAACTGCAGAATGGGGTGCGGCGCCTGCTGTATCGTTCCCTCGATCTCCAGCGCCATCCCGGGAATGCCGGAAGGTAAGCCGGCCGGCGTTGTCTGCGTGAACCTTGATGCGCGCGACCACACCTGCAGGCTGTGGGGTGGGCCGGATTATCCCGACGTATGCAGGGAGTTCTCTCCGGCTCCCTGGCTCTGCGGCACGTGCCGGGAAGAGGCCCTGGAGCTTCTCGCCCGGCTTGAACGTGATACGAAACCTGGCGCTCGCTGAGCCGGCGGCATTGCGATGCCGGATAAAAAGTTTGACAGGGGCGGTCGCGTTTTTTACCATCACGATGACGATTATCAGGAGGTGCATGAACATGAAGATGATCCTCAGGATCGCGCTGGCCGCGTGCGTTTCGCTCGCGCCTTTTTGTCTCGCCGCGCATGGAATCGTGCGCACGATCGAGGAGGGGAGGGCCATGGTGGTGACCGCCCTCTATGACGACGGCGAGCCGATCTCCTACGCCGCTGTCAGGATATTCGCCCCGGGCGACCGGAAGGTGGAATTCCAGAACGGCCGCACGGACGCGCGGGGACGGTTTTCATTTGTGCCGCACGGGCCCGGCGACTGGCTGGTGAGGCTCGACGACGGCGGCGGGCACGGGTTCGAGGAGCATGTGGCGGTGGACGCGGACATGCGCGGGAAGGCCTCGTCCCCGGCTCTGGTGAAGTTCGGTCAGAAGGTCATCGTCCTGCTCCTCCTTTCATGGGGCGGCGTCATGACCGCCCTGTATGTGCGTAAGGCAAAGGCGGGGTAATCGCTAACGGACTGTGTGAAGAACGGGGGAGTATCATACATGGCTGAACCATTGCGGGACGATACCATCAGGCGCACCGCGCGCATCCAGAAGAACGAGATAACCGAGCACTTCATCTATCTCCGGCTCGCGGAAAAAATAAAGGATGAAAAGAACAGCGCCGTCTTGAGGAAAATAGCGGACGACGAGCTCCGTCATTACCGGTTCTGGAAGGGCGTGACCGGCATGTCTGTCAGGCCGGGCCGCTGGAGGATTTTCAAATATTACTGGATCGCGCGCCTGCTCGGGCTCACCTTCGGCATCAAGCTCATGGAACGCGGCGAGGAAAGCGCGCAGGTCGTCTATCATGAGCTGTCGGAAGAGCATCCGGAAGCGCGACGTTTCGAGGAAGAGGAAGAGGAGCACGAGCGCGCCCTGATCGCCCTCATCGAGGAAAAACACCTCGCCTACATGGGCTCGGTGGTGCTGGGGCTCAACGACGCGCTGGTGGAGCTGACGGGCGCCCTGGCCGGGCTCAGCTTCGCCCTGCAGAACACGCGGCTCATCGCGGTGACCGGTCTCATCACCGGCATTGCCGCGTCTATGTCGATGGCCGCGTCAGAGTACCTTTCAACGAAATCCGAGGGGGGAGAGAACCCCCTCACCTCAAGCTTCTACACGGGAGTGGCCTATGTCGCCACGGTGACTGTCCTGATACTTCCGTACCTGATCTTCGATCATTATCTGGTCTGTCTGGGTGTCATGCTCGCGAATGCCGTCATAATAATATTCGCCTTCAATTATTATATCTCCGTGGCAAAGGACCTCGATTTCAAAAAGCGCTTCCTCGAAATGTGCGCCATCAGCCTGGGCGTGGCCGCCCTTTCCTTTGGCATAGGCGTGCTGGTGAAGACGTTCATCGGCATCGACATATAAGCCGCGCGATGATCAATGCCCGCTGCCGCGCGGCTCCGCTGTGTACCGCATGAACGCGATGTTGTTGCTGCTCCTGCGGAGCTGCTTCTCCCTGGTAAAGCCTGCGGCCTCGATCTTTGTTCGCGCCGCATCGAACTGCCCGGGCGAGACAACATGCGGCTCGCCAAAGACAAACAGGCCGCCGGGCCGGAGCGTTGAAGCGATTTCACGTATGAACGCATTTTCATCTCTCGTTTCGTGCAGGACGCCGAAGGCGAGGGCCAGGTCGATCCGCGATTCCAGGTCTCCGGCCATGAGGGAATCGAACGTGCATTCCCTTGTGGCGATGATTTCGGAAAGCCCCTTGCGTTTCGCGCGTTTCGCCAGCACGGTGAGCATTTTTTTCTGCGGATCGATGCAGTATACCCTGCCTCCGGGGCCGGTCATTTCCGCCATCGGTATACTGAAAAAGCCCATGGCGCATCCCGCATCGAGAATGCTCATGCCGGGTGTTATATAGCCGCCCAGCAGTCCGCGCGGGTTCAATGACAGCTTTCTGATCGGATTGATGAGCAGATAGCCGGCCCACCAGGGGAACAGGTGGTGTTCTTTCATGGCGCGCCTCCCTGATGTTGAATGTGATTCTATCGCAGACGCCGCGTTACGCGTCCTTCTTGTTCCACGTGACAAACCTGATCCCGCCGCTCTTCTTGATCGCCCGGAAAGAGAGGCCGGTCCGTATTCCCTCCCCCACCAGGGCCGGGTCCGTGACCACGGACCCGCACAGGTAGTCGGCGCCGAACCTGAAGAGCGCCGGGGAGAGCGGCGTTGTCGGGCCCAGGACGATGGAAACGGCCCGGCCCGCCTGAGAGAGAAAGTAGCCCATCTGCCTGGTAAGAAGCGCGGTGCCGGTCACCGCGAGCACGTCAAGCCCTGCCAGTGTTTCATCCCAGCGGTCCTGCGGCACCGCATCCGGCACTTCCCTGAGCTCGAACAGGTGAAGGGTACCCACCCGCTCCCGCAGTGAGGCGGTAAAGGGGAAATCGCCCACAACCCCCACCGTCCTGCCCTGTCCCAGCTCGGCGATAAGCGCGTCGGCCGGTCTGTCGTCGTCGGTGAGCGCGAGGCGGTCCGGCGTGTTGGCCGCGTTGAGCGCGGCCATGCCGAGGCACACGGCAAAGGGAGAGGGGCTCAGGATATGTTCGGCGACCCGGGCGGCCGCGCTTCCGACGGACTGCGCGGCCAGTCCGGATTCGGCTTCCCGGGGCAGCGCGCCCAGGAGGGACGACAGGCCCATGCGCCCCCCGGCGACGACGGCGATGAACTTGGGCCCCACTATGACATCCTCCACAACGGCGTCCGGCCTCGTCAGGCCGCCCGCCATGGCGGTCACGATGTCCTTTTCGATTCCGTTGAGGGGAATGTCTTCATACCGGGGCGCGTGGGCGACGCAGTGGTCATGCTTCATGCGTTCCTCCTTCATGCATCAGTCGGCTTTTTCTTTTTTCGCGCCACCCGGGCAGCGAGCAGCACCGGGTCATACACCGGCGAGAAGGGCGGGGCGTACGCCAGGTCGAGGTCGAACACCTGGTCGATGGTCATGCTGTTATGGATGGCGGTCGCGAAAACATCGATCCGCTTGACCGATTCGATCCTGCCGGCCATCTGCGCGCCGAGAACGCGGCCGTCCTTTCTGCTGACCATCACCAGGGTGTTGATGGGAGACGAGCCCGGGTAGTACCGGGCCCGGTCCCGGGACGTTATCATCACCTTCTCCGGATCGAGCCCGAGGTCCCGTGCCTGGTCGATGGAGAGGCCGGTCCGCGCCACGCCGAGATCGAATATCTTGGTTATGGCGGTGTTCATGACCCCGCCGAAAGCCTCGCGCTCTCCGGCCATGTTCATGCCCGCGATGACGCCCTGCTTGTTCGCCTTGAGCGCGAGGGGCGCGTGCACTTCAATCCCGAAGCCGGTCATGCGGGCGGTGGCGCAATCGCCCGCCGCATAGATCCCATCGACCCCGGTCTCCATGAACTCGTTCACCCTGATGGCGCCGCTGGCGCCCAGGGGGACGCCGGCGGTTTCAGCGAGCCCGCTGTTCGGCTCCACGCCCACGGCCAGGAGGACCGCGTCGAACTCCGCGACCCCGGTATCGAGAACGACCCCGATCCTGCCGCCGCGGTCCTCGACCCCGGAGAAAGCGTGTCCCAGGCTCAGCGTGACCCCGCGTTCCGATAATTTTTTCTTGATGATGTCCGATATCTCCGTTTCGAAGGAGCGGTGAAGGTCTTCCCGGCGGTGGATAAGCGTTGTCTCGATTCCCTGCTCCCGGAACGATTCAACCGCTTCAAGCCCGATGTAGCCGCCGCCGATCACGGCGACGCTCCCGGGCCGGCGCGCGGCAATGGCGTCCTTTATCCTGCGCGCGTCGTACAGGTCGTTCATGGTGAAGAGGTTCGGATGCTTTTTTATGTCGATCTTCATGGTCTGGGGGCGGGCCCCGGTCGCGATGAGGAGCCGGTCGTACGGCTCGGCCCGGCGGCTTCCATCGTGCTCTACCGTGACGGTCCGCGCCGCCGGGTCTATGGCGACGACATTATGGCCGGGCCGCACGTCGACCTTCCGTTTTTCCCGCGCCTCCTCGACGGATACTTCGATCAGCTCCTCCATCGAACCGACAGCGCCTTCGATGAAATAGGGGATGCCGCACGCCGCGTAGGATATGTAGTCGCCCCGCTCGAAAACGACGACCTCGTATTCGGGCTTCAGGCGCTTGACCTGGCTGGCCGCGCTCATGCCTGCGGCATCGCCGCCGATGATGACAACTCTCATCGCTTCCCTCCCTGTAATCCGGCCGCAATAACGAATGGCCGTTCAAATCATAGGGAAGTCCCGAATAATTGCAAGGAAATTGCCGATTTATTGTACGATAAAAGTAAAGCTTGCTCCGTACATATAATTGTCGCACACGGTTGTGTCCGGGTACGGCTCAGTATGCCGTACCTGGAGGATCCATTTCCCCCGGTGAGAGAGCTCTATCAGCGCTTTCCCCTTCGCATCGGTTTTGACGGAAAGAGCGGCGGCATGGTCCGCGCCCTTAAATCCTTCATACGATGCATCAACGGCGCAATTCGCAAGAGGCGAGCCGTTATACGTCACCATGATCTGGAGTGAACCGTTCTTCTTCAGGGTGCCTGTATTATCGAGCGGAACAATCTCGAGGGGATGCCTGACAGATGACAGCTGACCCTGCTTTTTTGCGCCGACCGCGATCTCTGTTTTTGCCCGTATGTCGAACCGCATGCAGTTAATAACATTGTCGAGACCGGTTTTGCTCCGCTTCACGCGTCCCGTCGTGGTTTTTGACATGAACCCCGGATTGATTTCGGCCCCCACGGCATAGCAGCCGGGCCTTCCGGGCGTAAAACGGTAGCGCGTTTCGCTGATTTTCACCGGAGCCGATTGTTTCCCGTCCGGGGATATGATGTATATCTTTCGCAGCATGTTTTTTTTCAGGGCCTCTTTTTTGTTGAACCCGTGCCCCCATCCGATTTCAACAGTCACCGGTTCCCCGATCTCCGGGCTGTAGTTGCTGGCAGTGAGCCACAGGCTGTGGGCAAAGCCGGCTGCTGGAAAAATCAATAGAATAAAAGCGATTGATGTAGTCAGTTTTTTTACCATGGTGATCACCTCGTATTACAATTATCTGTCCTGCTTCTGCCTGTAAGTAATGAAGTCGCCGATATATATCATGTACTCAAAGGGCAGTTTCGTTTTCCCGGCGATATCAGTGATCGTTCTTAGCGTGCCGGTTATGACCTTTTCCTTGTCCTTGTACCCCGCGTGCATCACGATGGCGACGGGCGTATCCAAGGGATAGCCTGCCTTCAATCTGTTTATAAAAAAATCGAACTCGGCCCTCATGGTGAAAAGCGCCATGGAGGACCCGTGCCTTGCGAGCCTGCCAATGGTGTCCGTTTTCCCGGGCCAGTCATTCGCGGAAAGGATGACCGACTTCGTTGATTTTGTGATGGTCGGCGATTTTTTTATGGCCGCGTGCGCCGCGTTGAAGCAGCTTATGCCGGGCACGACCGATGGATTCAGGTCCTCGAACTCCTCGAGGATCCAGGCCCAGGGACCGTATACCATCGGGTCGCCGCTGTCGAGCACTGCCACGATCCTGTCCCGCGCGGTCAGGTCGCGCACCTGCCTGATGAAGGCGTCCCTTTTTGGCGCTATCTCCATCTCTTTTTTCGCTTCATCGCCCTTCAGATCTGACGGCTTTTTACCATAGTGGTGCCAGAACCCGTGCGGCACGGCAATGACCTCCTTGCCGCGGATGAAGTCCCGGTATTTCTCCTGTGATCTTTCGAAGCAGACGAGAACGTCCGCCGCCTTGATGACATTCATCGCGCGGATTGACGCAAGGTCATAATCGCCCGGCCCCACACCGACGAGAAACAGCCTGGTATCGGCGGGCAATTCGGTCCTGCCGCACCCTGCGGGAATAAAGGCCGCCAGTATCAGGAAGCAGCCAAGCAAGTGGTGAATTTTTAATTTCATCTCTACTCTCCTTCATATAAATAATCAATATCGTCACGGCCGCAATCGGGCCCTAGAATTTCATGCTGATTTCCCCGCCGAAGGTATGGCCCGGCATCTGGTAGCCCTGTGAGTCCTGGTATATGTCGTTCAATATGTTCTTTATATACAGCTTGATTTTCAGGTTCCTGAAATAGTATTTGTCTTTCAGTATCGTCTGCTCAATTGCGATGTCAAGCAGGTGGTAGGGATTGATCCTGGTCGCGTAGAAGACGTAGGTGTCGGTGGCGATCTCAACCGGATTCATGTACGCCTGCTCCGACTCGTATCCGTAATCTGCCATGAACGCGGTGTTCGTGTATTCGAGCAGGTACCGGAGGCCGGCTTTGAAATGGTGCCTGGCCTGCCCGTCCAGCTCGACCTTGGCGGTCAGCCGGTCCGTATAGGATTTTCCTTTGTATCGGAATTCCTGGTAGGAGTAGGAGGTATGAAAAGAAAGTCCGTCGATGATCTCGCCATGCAGGTTTAACTCCATGCCATGGCGGTGCACTCGCGCCAGGTTGGTCACGTAATCCATGCATTCGAGACCGGCCGGCGCGTTCTTGCCGCTGAAGAGGGAAAAGGCCGAGTTGTGCGCTATATACTCTTTTATGTCGTACAGGTAATATCGCGCCTGGAAGGTGATGTCGCGCCATATCCTTCGCATGAGGATAAAGTCGTAGCCGGCGCCGTCCTCGTTATTCAGCCACGCGCCGGCCGGCCGTCCCTGGGGATTGTACATCCCGTGGTAGTCCGGGGCGTGCCAGATCCTGCTCACCCCGACAGACACGGACGTGTCCCTCATCCATTCCGCGACCTTGTCGAACTTGAAGGTCACGAACGATTTCGGGATAACGCCGGCCCAGTGCCTCCTGATCCAGGTCGGTTTTCCGGTTATGTATAATTTATATCCGGAAGTGGTAAAGTTCGATACCAGTATCGTTACGTCCTCGTAGCGCAGGCCGGCCGTAAGGTCCATGAGCTTCGATATGCTCCACCGGTGCTGCAGCGCGCCGGCCAGTATGCCCACCCGTTCCTTTTTCCGGTACGCCATGAGTGAGTATGACGGCGCGCGGCCGCACCCGTCCTCGAGCTTCTCAAAATCGAAGGCCGCGGTGGTGGTGTGCTCGTCCTTATAGGTTATTTCGTATTCGACCCGCCCGCCGTATTGCCAGAAGATCGTCTCCCAGGACGCGTCATACACGCCTGCCGGGGGATTGTTTCTATTGATGTACGCGGGATACCTCCGGTCGCGGTTTTCCTTGCTGTAGTACCCGGTGGCCCTGATGGTGCCGTACGGGGTCGGCTGGCAGAAGTTCAGCCTGGTGGTGTTCGCGATCTTGTCCCAGGTCGGGTTCTGCCAGTTGTTGAATTCCGAGTTGAACACCAGCGGGTAGTCGGGATTGAACAGGGCGAGCGGGTCGCCCTGCATCGCGGCGAGGTTGTTGTTGACCGGGATCGCGCGGTCCGCCCGCGAGTAGGCGTGGCTTGCGGTCAGGAACCCGTCCCGGGGAAACACGCCCCCGATCCTGCCGTAGAAGTTGTTGACCGCCGCGTCGCTCTGTCTCATGTTCCCGTTCGTGCTGTAGCGCTGGAAGCCCAGGTCATAGATGAACGATTGCACCGCGCCGTTTACCACCGCGTTGTAGATCTGGGTGTTGTACGACCCGTAGCCCGCGGACAGGCTGATGTCCGGCTTCAGGGTCTTGAATGTATGCGGGGTCCTTGTAATAAAGTTTATCACGCCGCCGATCGCTTTTCCCGGATACAGGGCCGAGTGGGGACCCGGCAGGATCTCGACGCGCTCTATGAGCCAGGGAGGGAGCAGGCCGTAATCCACCACATGGCTCGATTTCCTTCCGCCCGTCTTGCGTATCGTCATGCCGTCGATCGATGTCGCGAACCGTTCGGCGCCGAACCCCCTGAGATAGTAGGTGTCGTCATCCGGCACCAGGCTCGTTTTGCCGCGGTAGTCGAGCATCGACTGGCCGCTCAGCAACTCCATGATGTTCTGGGGAGATCCGACGGGCTGTGCTGTTTCTACGTCAATGACGGTCTTTGAGGGCTGTGTCTCGCGTTTTGATGTGACGATTATTTCCTTTACAGGCTTGATTTTTTCCGGTGCTTCGTCCCTGCTTTCAGCGTCCCGCTCCCCCGGGGGCGGCGTGGTCAGGGTTTGTTCCGTCAGTCCTTCCGGTGTTTTTTTCACTTCCTGGGTGGAAGGCTCTTCGGCAAAACTGACAATCGGCATGGACATAAGAATGAGAGCCGCAATAAGTCTAAACATAAAACACCCCAGACAACAATTATAATTATTTATATATAAAGTGCTACAAAATATAATAATGTAACACTGTTTTTATGTCTGTTTTTTGTAAATACTTTTTTATCATTTCCGCTATTTTTTAATTAGCAGGACGATTGCACGGCGTGGCCTGTAAAAAGAATTCCGTAATGGTGAAGGAAAATATGTTGACAGTAGCACGATAATAATAAACATGACACAAGGTAGATAAAAAATGCTGTTATACAATTTGTTCTCCCACGGAGGTTTTATGCTATGAAATTGTTTTACACTATTACCTGCGGCTCCCGGGCAATCATCGGTGCCATCGCCGCGCTGTTTGTGCTTTCTTCGACCGCCTTCGCCTTCCACCCACTCATCACCGATGACTCGGGGACGCAGGGCAGGCATAACATTGAGCTGGAAATTGCGTACCAGTTTGACCGTGACGTTTCCCGGGGTTTTGACCGTAGCGTTGAAAGCATCCTGGAGGGAATATGGGGGTCGGTGACCACGCGGGAAGACGCGCATGAGCTGGCGGCCACCATATCCTACGGCCTGATTGATCCCCTTGACCTTGTGATCGGCGTTCCGTACGGTCATTCACGGGCGCGCGAGTCACGCGTGTTTTATAATCCGCCGCTTCCGCCGTCCGGCATCCAGGGGCTGCGCTACAAAACAACCGGCACGGACAGCGGCATCGGCGACCCGCTGATTGAATTGAAGTGGATGTTTTACGAACGCGAGGGACTGACTCTCGCCATCAAACCGGGCGCCACGCTTCCCCTCGGCAACGAGGACGCGGGTTTCGGTACCGGGTGTGTGAGCCCCTTCTTATATTTTATCGCGAGTTATGAAAAAGAATGGTTCCTGATCCATCTTAACCTCGGGTACATTCGCAACCAGAACAAGCTGAATGACCGCGAGGATCTCTGGCACGGGTCTCTCGCCATGGAATTCGTGCTTGTGCCGGACATCCTCCGGTTTGTAGTCAATACCGGAGTGGAGCGCAATCCTGACAAGCGCTCCAACTTCCATGACGTGTTCGTGCTGGGCGGCCTTGTGGTATCGCCCTCCGAGTTCTGCGACCTCGACCTCGGATTCAGGTACAGCGTCGAGACATCCGGGTCGGAATCGCCTGCAGCCGATTATTCGGTGCTGGCCGGGTTCACCGCCAGATATGACGGCGGCGCAAAAAAAGAAGGGAATAAATCATAAGGAGGACAATCATGCATATACCTGACGGATATCTAAGCCCGCAGACCTATGTTCCGCTCTACGCCGCCTTTGCCGGTTTCATCGGCGTCGCGCTGAAGAAGGTGCGGCAGACCCTTTCGGCGAAGAACATCCCCTACCTGGGAATGGCGGCCGCCTTTTCATTTCTTATAATGATGTTCAATGTCCCGATACCGGGGGGCACGACGGGGCACGCAGTGGGCGCCGCGATTGTGGCGCTGGTGCTCGGTCCCTGGACAGCGGTGGTGGCGGTCTCGGTCGCGCTGATCATACAGGCGTTTCTCTTCGGCGACGGCGGCATCACCGCGATCGGCGCCAACTGCTTCAATATGGCGGTGGTGATGCCCTTTGCCGCGCTCCTGGTCTTCAGGCTGGTGCGCGGAAAAATCGCGGCCGGCTGGCGCGTACACCTTGCATCGTTCCTTGCCGGCTATATCAGCCTTGTTGTCGCGGCCGTCGTTACCGCGGTAGAATTCGGCATACAGCCGCTCATCGCGTCCGCGGACGGGAAGCCGCTGTACGCGCCGTACGGACTCGAGATCGCCCTGCCTGCCATGGTCATCGAACACATGGTTCTATTCGGGATCATCGAGGGTCTGGTTACCATGCTGGTGCTCATGTATTTCATAAAGAATGACCGGGAGAGCGTATATGCCCTGCAGGAGGTGAAGCGATGACGGCGTTTCAGAAAAAGCTGCTGGTCATTCTCGCGGTCCTGGCGGTCCTTTCTCCGCTCGGCATCATTCTGCCTGAGAAGTTCGAAGCCGGGGACGCATGGGGCGAGTGGTCAGCGGAGACCATAGAGGAGCTTGTCGGCTTTGTGCCTGAAAAGCTGAAAGAAACCGCTGACCTGTGGAGCGCTCCAATCGCGGATTATAACCTCGGGGACGAGAAATCCTCCTTCACCGTGCAGGCCCTGTCGTATATAGTTTCGGGCGCCATCGGGATAGCCCTCAGTATCCTTCTTCTTTTTGGCCTGGCCAGGTTGCTTGTTAAAAAAAAGGAGTGACAGCGCATATCCTCTTATTTAATTAAGTCTCTATGCAGCGGGGTTTTTCCGGAATACCCGGGGAGACCCCGCAATTTTTCCGTATTGGACGCAGGTCCAGGATAGGCCTCAGTGACATTCATTGACAGATCAATAGCGGCAGTAGCGGGAATCATTAAAACGAGCTATGTCTACTCGGAAATGGCGGATCGTAACGGTCTGTTCCAGGGGCTCGACCCGCGCCTGAAGGTCGTGTTCATGGTCTACCTGATCGTGATAGTCAGCCTGGTCCGGAGTGTGCGGGTTGAGCTCGTCATAACGGGACTCGTGTTCCTGCTGATCGTCCTCTCGCGGCTCAATGTTTTCTTCCTGTACCGGCGGATACTCGGCTTTGCCTTTCTGTTCGGGTTCCTCGTCGTGCTGCCGTCCGCCTTCAACGTGATTACGCCGGGCGAGATCATACTGCCCGTGGCCACGCTTGCCCGCGATTATCAATTCTGGATCTATCGTATTCCACAGGAGATCGGCATAACCCGCGAGGGGGCCTTCGGCGTGTCCATGCTCACCCTGCGAGTGGCCAATTCCCTGGGGATTTCGCTCCTCGTAGTCTATACCACGCCTTTCTTTGAGATCATCAGGGCGCTCAAGGTATTCCGGGTGCCGGACACCTTTCTCATGATTATCATCCTGACATACAAGTATATATTCATTTTTTCCCGCACGGTCGAAGACATGTACCTTGCCATGAAGAGCCGGCTCGCGGTCCCGGTCAGGAGCGGCATGATACGCGAGCTGATCGCGGGAAGGATATTCTATATTTTTAAAAGATCGCAGATGCGCTATGAGGAGACGTACCGAGCCATGGTGAGCCGCGGTTTTTCCGGGGATGTGGAGCTGTACGGCTTCCGTGGATTCACGGCGCGGGACGCGGTTGCCGGGATCGTTTTCGGTGCGGCGGGAATAGTTTTTTTAATGATGCAAATGTACGTTTGACGCCCCCTCCGGTGTGTGCCAGGGAATTGAATTACCCCCTGACCCCCGCAGGGGGCATGATTGAGGGGGTTGATTGTAAAAGAAGAGAGTACGATGAATACCGTAACGATTAATGAAACTTATCGGGATTATAACATTACGATTTGACAATGATGATATAATGAATACTATCAATCCAGCTCTGGATATGATTAATAAAAGTTATTAGACAATGACTGATTCTGCGTGCCCCCTACGGGGGACAGGGGGGCAGTCAGGTGAATCTGGGACTACCAATGAAAATTATCGAACTTCAAAACGTTTCATACAGCTTCTATGACGTGATGCCGGCGCTTTCGGACGTGAGCATCGCGGTCGGGGAGGGGGAGATGCTCGCCGTGATCGGGGCCAACGGGAGCGGCAAGTCGACCCTGCTTCAGGTGATGAACGGACTGATCCATCCGCGCGCCGGCTCCGTCCGCTACCGGGGTGAAGAGGTCACGGAGAAGCGGCTGCGAGACCGCGACTACCAGCGTTATTTCCGCTCGCGGGTGGGTCTGGTGTTCCAGAATTCCGACGTGCAGCTTTTCTGCCCCACCGTGTTCGACGAGCTGGTGTTCGGGCCCATGCAGCTGGGGCTCCCGAAAGAGCAGGTCCTCCGGCGGGCGTCCGAGACCATGGAGATGCTGAACATCGGCGTCCTCAGGGACAGGCCCACTCACATGCTCTCGGGCGGCGAAAAGAAGCGCGTGGCCATCGGGTCCGCGCTGACCATGAACCCGGAGCTGTTGCTCCTGGACGAGCCGGCGAGCGGCCTGGACCCGAAGACCGGGTCGTTCCTCACCGACCTGATCATCTCCCTGTCCGAAGCGGGCACCACTATCGTGATCGCGACGCACGATCTCGCGCTGGTGGACCACCTCCAGCCGAAGGTGGCGGTCATATCGGAAGAGCACCGCGTTGAGCGGATCGGAACCGTTGACGAGGTGCTGAAAGACCAGGAGCTCCTGGTAAAGGTCAACCTGGTGCACGAGCACGCGCACCGCCACGGGAACAAGGTGCATACCCACCTGCACTCGCATTATTTCTTCCACGAGCACGATCGGGGCCACAGCCATGACGGCCACATCCATCCCTCCAAGGGGCCGGAAGGCCGGAAAACGGGACACGAACACCGGTAGAAGGCGCACCGCTTTTGTATTGACAGCCAGGCGTCCGTCGTGCATCATATCGGCACTTCTGTTTAATAATATAGCATCAATGGTGTTAATCGATCAGGGGGATTCATTGTATTCCTTCCCGAGGGAGGGGATGGCGCAGGTGAAGCGGCGCGGGAGGGCCGCCATGCTGCTGGCTGCCGCCGCAGTCATGCTGACCGGCGGCTGCTCCGGGTGCGTCTGGTCAGTGCACAACGAGCAGGGCTTTAACGCGCTGCTCGGATCGCTTCTGTCGACCCGGCCGCTCGTCAGCACCTGCTCCGCGGAGGTTCCCACGGCGATTAACACCTGCGATGCGGCTACCTACTATATCGATTTTGACGGCGGGAGCGACGATAATCCCGGGACGTCCGCCGCAGCCGCGTGGAAACGCTGCCCCGGCGATCCGAATGCGGCCGCGGTGCCGGCGGCGACGGTACTTCAGCCGGGCGATATGGCGGTCTTCCGGCCCGGTGTGCGGTACCGGGGGAGCATCACCCTGCAAAGCAGCGGTACCGAAGATGAGCCGATCGTACTCAAGGGTGACTGCGCTGACTGGGGCGGCGGCAGGGCCGTGCTTGACGGATCGGAGCCGCTCGCCGGCTGGCAGGCCTGCGCGTCAGCCGAAGCGTGCGGGGGCAATCCAAACTGGGCGAATGTCTATCACACGCCGATACCGGCGGCGTATCCGGTCACGCCCTTTACCGCGAACCTGCATGAGAATGATGAATTTCTCTGGGTCGCGCAGGAGCCGGACCAGCCCGACCCGTTTTTCTGGGACGAGGTTGATCACTTTTACGCCCTGGGAGAAAATGTCATGACCGCGACTTCACTGATTGACGCGGTCGTTTTCAGCCAGGCCGATGCCGCTTACTGGGACGGCTCGTCCGTGGCGCTCTGGATCAATCCCAACATCGTGGTGGTGCGGGAGATCCTCTCGTTCGATCCGGCCTCACACCGCATCACTTACACGGACGTGGGCGGGGGCGGGGTTTACGCCGACCGGGAGACCGGGTACAGCGTCATCAATTCCATCCATGCCCTTGACCAGGCAGGTGAGTACTGCATCGATCCTGAAGCGAACCCGGACGACAGCCATACCGCTTACCTCTGGCCCCGCAATGCCGCCAGCCTGGCATCGGGCATATCAGTGTCAATCAGAAGGGTGGGTATAGACATAGCGGACGAGAGCAATATCATCATCGAGGGGTTCAGGGTGCAGAAGTACAGCGGCGACGGCCTGACCGACGGGGTCGGCATCGGGAACACGAGCCTCGCGTACCGGGAGAGAAGCCGCATCACCATTCGCAACAATGAAATCACCCACAACCGCCACGGAACAACGACCGGATACGGCGGCGTGTACCTGAGCAACTGCGGCGAGTGCCTGGTGGAGGACAATGACATCGCCGAGAACGCCAGGCATTCCGGGATATTCCTCGGCGGCGGGAGCTGCTCGGTCGTTCGCGGCAACACGGTCAGGCGCGCCGGCTCGACCAGCATCTGTTTCTTTGGCGTGACCCTTTCGCAGATCGTGGAAAACTCCGTGATTGAAAGCAACGGGAGCCATGCCAACGGCATCACCCTCTACCTCTCCTGCAACACCATACTGGTGGCGCGCAACAGGGTGATTGATTCGAACAGCCCCATCACCTTCCAGGACAGCGGCAATCTCTTTTTCATCCGCAATCTGGTGGACGCGGCCGGCCGCGGCAGCAACGTTAACGAATGGGGCCCGGCGCACACAGACGGCTCGTTCGGCGCCATCGCGTTTCTGAACAACACCCTGGTACGCAACAGCCGCAACGCGGCGCTCAACATCGGCGGCTTTCGCGGTAACCCCTATCTCTCCTTCAATAATATTATCGACGGCGGCGGGGGGTCGGAGGACATCAGGCGCGATTATAATATCTACACCGGCCTGGGATGGGCCCAGGAACCGTATTACGGCTGGTATCTCGCGGACCATGAATCGGTCGTGACCGCCATGGACGCGCTCTTTGTCGACCCGGACAACGCCGATCCCGAGCTGTGCGATTTCGGACTCGCTGACGGAAGCCCTGCCATTGACGCGGGCAGGGACATCACCCCCTGCCTGCCGCGTGCCAGCTTTCCGTATTTCGATTTCTGGATCGATATTAATGGAGCCGCGGTTTCGCCCGATACCGCTGACATCGGCGCGTACGAACGGCCCTGAGCGCGGTCACTCCAGCAGCAACAACATCCCTTTCAGGTATTCCGTCTCCGGGCAGAAGATGCTGACCGGATGGTCGCAGGGCTGGCCGTACCTGCCGATGATGGCCGCGTT